>NZ_JAUBTQ010000010.1:51570-165460 GCF_036702515.1 Microcoleus sp. BROC3 | reverse complement strand
TTCTTAATCACATATATTTTGCTGCACAATAGATTTTTTCTGCCTCAGTTTCTAGCTGAGCCAGCTTTTCTTAGTCTCAACTCCAGATGTAGACCTCCTGCATCCTAATGTTTGGGGTGAGTTGCAAAATATAGCGACGGACTTCATTAGCAAATATGGTAGTTTTGTAAAGGGGATTATTTTTGACGATCGCTTGGGAATTCCCAAGGCTGCAGAGCAAGAAGTTGCCAATTTGCATCGCTCAACAATCACCGCTGACAAAGATTCCAACGATAAAAGCTGGATTAAAAGAGCATTAACTAACAATCTTGCTAATCTCAAAAAAGCACTTCCTAGTACCAGATTTAGCATTTCAGCTAATCTACTTCGTTATGCGCTGAACGATCAAAATCAAGATGTTCTCAACTGGTTGAAATCTGGGATAATTAATGGTGAATACAACTTACAGCTTTACAAAAATGGCGGTCAGTACAATGACTTTGTTAAAAACTATCAGGAGCATATGGCAGAATTAGTGGATAAAGGCATAACACCAAATCGTTTATCTATCAGTATTGGCTATATAGCGAATGGAGTAAATCTAAGCAGGGATCAGATTCGTCAGCAAGTTGGGTACCTCACAAATACCAGCAAACAACCCCCTAACACAAAACCTCTTAGCCCATCGCAGATCCTAGGCTTTGACTATCGAACAATTGCAAATATTCCCAAATCCTAGGCTTTGACTATCGAACAATTGCAGACATTACAGCAGATTCCACGTTTATGAAGTACACCCGTCAAGCGATCGATCGCCGTAGGGAAACGGCTGAGCCTAAGTGCTCTATCTCTGCTATCTACCTCACTTACCTGGAATCTGCTCTAAGTAAAACTAATTGGTGGAATTATGATGCTAATCTTGAAACAAATTAGGTTTATACTTTACTTTAGTTTAGTTATTGTGTTCTTACTCATGACTCAAATCGCTATGTCTGAAAATCTCGAATCAGAAGTTGAGAAATTTGGTCTGATTGACAAAACTGGCAAATATGTGGTGGAACCTCAATTTGATTTTATTAGAAATTTTTCAGAAGGGTTAGCCTTAGTGCGACTTGACAATAAAGTAAAATACATCGATCAAACAGGTAAAGTGGTCATTGAACTTCAATTTGAGGGTGGTAGTAGCAATTTTTCAGAAGGGTTAGCTGTCGCCACACTCGAAAGTAATAACAAATCAGGTTATATAGACAAAACTGGCAAACTGGTCATACCACATGAATTTGATTACGCTACTAGATTTTCACAAGGAATAGCAATGGTTATGGTCGATAACAAATATGGTTACATTAACAAACAGGGAAGTTACGTAATTCCACCTCGCTTTGATTACGCTACTCAATTTTTAGAAGGAATAGCAGTTGTAGAAGTCGAACAAAAATATGGCTTAATTGACCAAACAGGTAACTATATCGTCGCACCTAGTTTTGACTACATTTATAATAGCGACAACCACGGAGGTATCAGCGATCCTGCTGAATTCAAAGACGGACTGATGCGAGTGGGTATGGGAGGTCAGCGTTGCCGTATGGGAGGTGTTACTGGTGGAAAGTGGGGGTATATTAATCAAATGGGAAAGGTTGTTATTCCTTTTAAGTTTGCCATAACTGGGGAATTTTATAATGGACGAGCAATGGTTTCTATGTCTAGTCTCGACTGTGAGGGTCGTAGTCCTATTAAATGGGGCTATATCAATTCGTCAGGTGAGTATATCACTCAGCTCCAATTCGATCGTGCTAACAATTTTTCCGAAGGGCTAGCGGCGGTCGAAATCGGTGGAAAATGGGGTTATATTGACTTGTCGGGAAACTTGGTTGTCCAGCCTCAGTTTAAGTCGGGTAAGGAATTTTCTGAAGGCTTAGCAGCTATCAGAAGTAGTGAAAATGGACTATACGGCTATATTGACAAAACAGGGAAGTTTGTAATTTCGCCTCAATTTTCGGGGGCGGAAAATTTTTCTGGTGGGTCGGCTGGCGTGGAAGTTAATGACAAACGAGGCTCGATCGACAAGACAGGGAAATATTTAATTGAACCTAAGTTTGATGCAATTAGTGAATTTTCGGAGGGGCTAGCGTTGGTAGGCCTTCATAAGAAATCGGGATATATTGACAAGACAGGAAAGGTAGTAATCGAGATAAAATTCGATATCGCTGCGCTTTTCGATCGAGGAATTGCGATAGTAGGGATGAAAAAAAGACCATGAACCAGAGTAGTTAGGGTAGAATTTCCTTTGAATCGATCGCCCGTTTTTAGGTAATTTTTGATGGCGGAATCTCGAACTTGTTTATCTTACGGGCGATCGACTCTTTTTAGATGAGGGGCGATCGTACTAAATACGAGCGATCAATTTATTCTATCTTGCGGGCGATCGACTCGATCGCAGATAGTTATTCTGTGATTTTTTAGTAGATAGTTCGAGTAACAACAGCAATCAAAAGTTACTTCGGGCGAGCGAGCGAGAAACTTTTTCTCAGAACTTTGTTCAACACGATAGCGAGTATAAGATAGATGCTTATACCACAACTACTACCGGGGATGAACAGACAATAACATCAACTCGATCCAACAGCAGCAATGACGGGACTAACAACGCTTCATCCAGTAGCAGCGATACGGTGCGCACCCGCAACGGGCAAACAGTTACAGTTTATAAGGATGGGCGCAAAGATGAAACACAAACGAGCAGTTATGAGAGATGGTGGAACGACAGCAATACGGTTAAGGGTGTAACTACTTCGACTTCAGGTAGTGAGACTTGGAGTTCGAGTTACAGGAGGACGGAGTTTAAAGGCGGTTACAGTTGGACGGAAACTGTGAGCGGTTACGACTCTGAATCGGTAACGAAAGGGGGTGTTTCGACGAGTAATGGCAGCAGTTGGAGTTGGACTCGCAGCGGGACAGTTTGGGATGATGGTCGCAATAATTGGAGTGAGAGTTGGTCGAAGTCTAGTTGGAAAGATGGCAAGTATGCGCCGGGTGAATCGGAGGTAACGAGGGGGTCATTTGACCCGAAAGGGACTGGGACGCAGAGGAATAATTTGCCCGAATTTGGGGAAGCGCCGCGGTTGAATAAGGCTCCGAAACAACAGGTGCCACCGGATTTGGTGAAGCCTCCGAAGCCGAGTGATGATATTTGGGCACCGACTTTTATTCTGATTAAAGAGCCTCAGTTTAAACAGGTTTTTGGTAGTAGTGGTTCTGATTCCCCTTCAGGTGAGAGTGGGAATGATGATTTAGCTAGTAATCCGTCTGGTGGTTCTGGGGGTGGTGGTTCTGCTGGCAAGTTACCTCCAAACAAACGCTCTGCACTAAGAGAAGTTATCCAACAATTGTTAAGGTTTTTTAGACCTCTTGGGATGTTTGTTGCGGGGGCAGTGTATCAGTATCTACGTAATATCGGAGATTCAACTAGATGGTTGTTCCAGGTATTCAACCCTTTGTGGAACGGACAGGAACAAGATGTGGAGCGAGGACTTAAAGAGCTTCCAGACTACAATTATTTTTGGTGGGGGCAACGATTAGGAGATGGGGCGGCAATTGTCACAGGAATTTTAGAAATCATAGCAGGTGGTGGTGCTGCCGCTGGAGGTGGATTTTTATGTATAGCAGGATTACCTTGCATCGGAGGTGCTCCAGCTATAGTAGCAGGTGTAGCTCTAGGACTACACGGAACAACTACGTTGGCGGCTGGTGTAAGAAATATAGCTGAGGAACTTGGAATTGTTTTTCAGAGCGCTACAGGCAATGGGGGGGGCAGTAGTGCATTGAATTGGGATAATTGGAAGAGTAGGCCCACATTCGGACATACATTTGACAGGCACGGTGAAGGCTCAAAAACTACAAATAGTCTTAGGGGAAGAGCTGCCAGTACGAAACAAACTCAAGGACAATGGTTAGATAATCAAAAGGTTGCTGCTTTTCTCCGAGATTTAAGAGCAAATATAGGCGACGCTCCAAAAATAATTGATATTCCTGAAGGTCTTGGACAACTAATATTACCAGACGGTACAATAGTACCTGCAACTCGTGCACAAATTGTGCCTATACCAGGTGGAGGATATAAAACTGCTTATCCAATTATGAACCCTTAGGAGGAAGATTATGTTTCTGATGTGCTTGGAAATAAACAGATTAAAATGGCGACAAGAGCAAGTTCTTGAAAAGCAGTGGGCAAGTGAAGATGAGTTCACTAGTGAGTACGATTTAAAACTTGAGGAAGTAGAGGATGTGAAAGAAATCTTTCCAGCGATTTGTGAAGAATTAGAAAAATCTAATTTAGTCAGATTTAGAGTAGAAGGTTTTGGTGAATTACCGTGGCCTGTTGATGTTTCAATAGATTTAATGACAGTAGTGGAGCAACTTTCTGATTTGTTAAAATTTGTAGAAGATTCTAATTCCAGTTCTTTCTGTTTGGATTTTTATGAACAAGGAATTGAAAGACGGCTAATTTTTAGTCATGTAGAAAAAGTTGTGAAGATAAATTGTCGGCCTCTTGTTATGGAAAGCAATAACATTGCTAGTAACTCAAAAGATTCGTGGGGACAATATATAGAAGAGGAACCCCTGACAGGGCAGAATCTAAAAAGTATGATTTGCAACCTAATTACAACATTTGTTTCAATCGCCCATGAGATATGCCCAACATTAACCAGTCATAAATGCTTTCAAGAATGGTGTAATGACAAATACATAGCGAATTGCTGGGTGCGATAGATTTTGATAACTGCGTTTTAATCCTTAGATCGTGCCTCCTGATTCCTATATAAATAGAATCGACTTTATGAGCGCTCGAACTTTTGTATACGCCTTCTGCAGGCGATCGACTTTGCGGGCGCTGGAACTTTTGTATACGGCTTCTTGCGCGCGATATCACAAACGGGCGATCGACTTTGCGGGCGCTGGAACTTTTGTATACGGCTTCTTGCGGGCGCTCTCACTTTTATACGCTGGACTTTACGGGCGCTCTCACTTTTTTACATTGGACTTTACGGACGATCGACTTTACGGGCGATCGACTTTGGGGGCGCTCTCACTTTTGTACAGGGGATTTTACGGGCGATCGATTCTGTGGGCGATCGAACTTGGCTTCTGATTTTTGTGTACTGTCGAGATGGGCGATCGACTTTACGGGCGAGCGACTAGGGCGGGCGATCGAATTATTATCGATATTTTCACCAGAAAGGACGATCGTACACAAGGTACAAATTCCTTTGAGTCGATCGCCCCGATCTCACAAGCGGGCGATCGAACTTTTGTGCGCGCCTTCGATCGGGCTCTCGATCGAAGGGGCGAGCGATCGTATCCTCTCATTTTTGTGTCACATCTTCAGGGGATATCAGCACGCACCCCTGCCTGGCGTGCGATCGACACGGCACTAATTCTTGGAGGAACACCGGAGCTTGCTCCAATCTAGGATACAACGAGGCAAGAAAACCCGCCCTAGCCTGTAAACTAGGGATAACAGAATACGCAGGAAAGATTTATGCCGTCAGAAAACCAAGACTTGCTCAAAACTCAAACACCTCACAGTCTCAAGTTGCCAGTTCCCTCAGACATTTTATTGAGCTTGGTCGCCTTACCTATGCTGGGCGGGTTGGTGGTGGCTAAAGCTGCTGCTGAGTTTGTTGCGTCGATCGGCGTTGAGAGCGAAGAAGTCTTTCGGGGTTCGCGCCTCCCCGTGCTCAACTTTCCTCAATCACAGGATTAGAAAGCCCAAGGAATGATGCAGCAGCTAGAAGTTAAATTTTGTGACCCCGCCCAAAAACGGATACGGTGCCACGTACTCCTGTCGGGGACAGAGAAAAATTTTCGACCCTAGTTCAACTTCCCAGATTCATCTTGGGAGTAAATCTCAAATTGTTCGACTTAGCGCGACTCCACTGACCCCTGGCCGAACGTCTCACGCCGATCGTCTAAAATCTAAAATCGCCAGTAAAGTGATATGAAAGCTTGACAATAGGTACAATCTGTGGTCTAAGAATTAATCTTTCCTTATACTTTGTACATAAGTGCCTTCTACTTTCTACGTTGCAAGAAGTTGTCTCAGATTTGACTGCAAACAAAAGTGTTTTAGGCGAAACTAAACCATACAATTTTCTTGACACCCGCAGCTATTGAGGAACAGCCCGATGAGTTCAGTCCTCCAGTCTTCAGAACAGGCTATTGATGCAACATCTATTTCCCCTTTTCCCGCTTACTCAAAATCAGACCTGTTTCTGCGAAATCGCCTCAAAGTTGTAGAGGACTTGTGGGAATCGGTGCTGCGACAGGAGTGCGGGCAGGAATTGGTAGATTTGCTCCAACAAATGCGATCGGTCAATTCCGCCGAGGGACAAGCCACTCACTTTCGCGAGTCGAATGTCGTACAGCTAATCGAAAAGCTCGACCTCAACGCCGCCATCCGCGCCGCTAGGGCTTTTGCACTGTATTTTCAGTTGATCAACATTGTCGAACAGCACTACGAACAGCGAGACCAACAGCTAGCTTACGCTAGCAGCAACGACGCTGGTGGGCGGATGTTTTCTAAGCTGCCAGGACAAGCAACGGATGCGCCCGATCGCCCCCGGCACAGGGAAGGCCCAAGCCCCGCCCAAATGGCTCCTCGCGGTGCAGACAGCAGCGAGACGATCGCCCGAGATGCCGGAACTTTTCACCAACTGTTCCCGATGCTGCTGCGCTTGAACGTGCCCAGCCAGCAAATCCAGCGCTTGATCGATCAGTTAGACATCCGCTTGGTATTTACAGCTCACCCGACGGAAATTGTCCGCCACACCATCCGCACCAAGCAGCGGCGGATGGCGAAGATTCTCCAACAGCTAGACCAAGTTGACGAAAAATTTCAGGCGATTGGGGCCGATTCTCAAAGCCCCTACCCAGTATCTTGCTGGGAAGCTGCGGCCCTGCAAGAGCAATTGATGGAAGAAATTCGTTTGTGGTGGCGCACTGACGAACTGCACCAGTTCAAGCCGACTGTTCTCGATGAGGTGGAGTACACTCTGCACTACTTCGAGGAAGTGCTGTTTGATGCTATTCCCGAACTCTACCACCGCCTCAAGCAAGCTCTGCACGCTTCTTATCCTTATCTGAAACCGCCGAGTTACAATTTTTGCAAGTTCGGTTCTTGGGTGGGATCGGACAGGGACGGCAACCCTTCTGTGACTCCTAAGGTAACTTGGCAAACGGCTTGCTATCAGCGGCACTTAGTGGTAGAGAAGTACATCTCCGCTGTGAAGCGGCTCAACGAGCTTTTGAGTCTGTCGCTGCACTGGAGCGACGTGCTCCCGGAATTGCTCGAATCTCTCGATCGCGACAAATCGGAATTCCCGGATGTTTACGAGCAGTGGGCGATTCGCTACCGCCAAGAACCTTATCGCCTGAAGCTGGCTTACGTACTCCAGCGGCTGGAAAATACGCGCGATCGTAATTGGCGGCTCTACAAAGGAGACGAATTGCAGCGGGAGCGCGAAGCTTTGTCAGAACATCCCGGAATGTCGGGGCTTTATCGATCGGGCGCTGAGTTTTTAGCCGAGTTGCAGCTCATCGAGCGCAATTTAGTGGAAACAGGTTTGAGCTGTCGGGACTTGGAAAATTTGGTCTGCCAAGTAGAAATTTACGGGTTTAATTTGGCTTACCTAGATATCCGCCAAGAGTCCACAGTACACTCCGACGCTTTGAGCGAAATTGCTGAATACTTGCAAATTTTGCCCAAGTCTTACAATCAAATGTCGGAATGCGATCGAATTATTTGGCTCGCCACAGAACTGCAAACTCGTCGCCCTTTAATTCCAGCAGAATTGCCCTTTTCTCCCAAAACTTGCGAGACGATCAATACATTCCGAATATTGCGGCAAATGCACCAGGAGTTTGGTCCGGAAATTTGCCAAACTTACGTCATCAGCATGAGCCATGATGTCAGCGATTTGCTGGCGGTTTTGTTGTTAGCAAAAGAAGCCGGACTTTACGATCCGGCGACAGGAATTAGCAGCATTCAAGTAGTTCCCCTGTTTGAAACTGTGGAAGATTTGAAAAAAGCGCCGGAAGTAATGCAGCAAATCTTTGATTTGCCGCTTTATCGAGCTTTGCTAACAGGAGGATACGCGCAGGAAATAGCGGAAAAAAGCGAAGAAAATATCCAATGTCCAATCGAAACTCTCAAATTGCAAGAGGTGATGCTGGGCTATTCCGACAGCAATAAAGATTCGGGTTTCCTCAGCAGCAATTGGGAAATACACAAAGCTCAAAAAGCTTTGCAAACGGTTGCGGAAAAATACAATGTAGAGTTGCGGATTTTTCACGGCCGAGGCGGTTCTGTAGGGCGCGGCGGCGGGCCTGCTTACAAGGCAATTTTGGCTCAGCCTGGAAAGAGTATTAGCGGGCGAATTAAGATTACCGAACAAGGCGAGGTTTTGGCTTCTAAATATTCTTTGCCGGAGTTGGCGCTTTACAATTTGGAAACGGTGGCGGCGGCGGTAATTCAAGCGAGTTTGCTGCACACTGGTTTTGACGGCATCGACCCTTGGAATGAGATTATGGAGGAGTTATCGGCGAGATCGCGATCGCACTACCGCCATTTAATCTACGAACAGCCGGATTTAGTCGATTTTTTCCACCAAGTTACCCCGATTCAAGAAATCAGCCAGTTGCAAATTAGTTCTCGTCCGGCCCGGCGCGGGGGCAAAAAAGATATCAGCGGTTTGCGAGCAATTCCGTGGGTGTTTAGCTGGACTCAAAGCCGCTTTTTGCTGCCTTCTTGGTACGGTGTCGGCACAGCTTTGCAAGAGTTTTTGCTGGAGGAACCGGAAGAACATATGAAACTTTTGCAGTATTTCTACTTGAAATGGCCGTTTTTTAGAATGGTAATTTCTAAGGTGGAAATGACTTTATCTAAGGTGGATTTGCAGATTGCAGAACACTACGTGCAGGAGTTAGCTTTGCCTGCTGATAAAGAGCGTTTTAAGGCTTTATTCGATCAAATTGCTGCCGAATTTCACTTGATTCGCGATTTGGTTTTAACTATTACCGGACACCAACGTTTGTTGGACGAAGATCCGGCATTGCAGCGTTCGGTGCAGTTGCGAAATGCGACGATTGTGCCTTTGGGTTTGTTGCAGGTTTCGCTGCTAAAACGCTTGCGGCAGCACGGTAGTAGCGGGATTCCGGGGGTGATTCACTCGCGTTACAGCAAGGGTGAATTGTTGCGGGGAGCTCTGCTGACGATTAATGGAATTGCTGCGGGGATGCGGAATACGGGCTAGGGAAATAGTTTTGAGTTTTGAATTAGTGGTAAGGTGCGCGGCCCGGCGCACCCTGCTACTGGTAGTTTCAGAATTCGCGCGATCGCCCCTTGTAGTCACAGCCATAGAAAACTGTTCGCTATCCTAGCTGAGATTTTTTTATGTCTAAACGCAAACAGTCTGAAGGTTGTCGCCCGATGCTGCGGCGCACTTTTTTATTTTTAACAGGCATAGCTTTCGCGCGGGTTGCGGCTGACTATTTTGCGATCGCCCAAAACCGAGAGAGTTTCTTGACTCTCGCAGGTCAATTGTGGCAAAAGTCACTCGCTTTTTTATCAAGTATACAATCAAATCAAACTCCTCAACCTCTCCCCAGCAATCCCATTGTAAAATCGGCAAAAACCAATCAACCTCTGCCGAGTAATCCTATTGTAAAAGCGCCAGAAAATTCTCCTGCTGTGCAGCCGTATCAACCTCAAATTATCAAACGTTCTGCTAAGCAAGCAAAACCTGTACAAGTCAGCAGCAAAAATGTAGCTGGCGCAAGTTTTTATCTGACAACTATTGACCTTGCAGACCCGGAAATTTATATCACAATTGGGTTAGCTAATAATGCAGATTTTGCAAATACTTCTAAAGTCACACGGGGTGATGAACCTTTTGAAAATATGGTGGCGCGTTACCGGGCTGCTGTTGTTGCTAACGGGACTTTTTTTGGTAAAGATGAGCAGAAATCTGTGCTGGGAAATATGGTGGCGGCGGGTAAGTTTCTCAAATACAGCCGATGGGAAAATTACGGCACGACTTTGGGGATTAAAGCGGGAAATGAATTGGAAATGGTGACGGCTAGAATCGAAGGTAAGCCGGATTGGAGCCAACATTGGTTTTCTCTGACTTGCGGGCCGAGATTGGTTAAAGGGGGGAAAGTTTGGCTGTCTCCTTTATCGGAAGGTTTTAAAGATTCTCATGTTTTGGGCGTGGGTTCGAGAACGGCGATCGGCTTTCCGGCTTCCAGAGATAAGTTATTTTTGGTGACTTTTCTTGATAGTTTGTCTTTGGAAGCAGAAGCTAAAGTTATGCAGAGGATCGGCTGTTTTGAAGCGATGAATTTGGACGGGGGCGCTTCGGTGGGTTTGGCTCATCAAGGGCAGATTTTATTGCCGCCGAGCCGGAATTTGACGAATGTGCTGGTGGTTTACGCTCGCGAATATCCAGCGCCGGCTCAGTTAAAGGAGTCCTGGGAACGCTTTCAAAAGGGATCTCGACCAACGCCGGACAAATCAGTGTTTTTTGATTGATCTAGCAGCAGGAAGTTCGGCTGCCGTTGCACGCGATCGGGATGTAACGGATGGAATAAAGAAGTCCGATGGAAGTCGGAATCGAGGGAGCATCCCGATTTTGGGTAGTGCTCCCGAGGGAAGGATGAAATCATTAGAGACAAGGCTATAACCAGTGCTGGGGATACGTCCTTTCTGCCGCTAAATTATTAAAGATGACTGCGCACAAGACCAAGATTATCGATCCCTCAAAAGCAGGTGTTAGCAAAAATTTCCAGTCGGGTTTGGTCATCATGACGACTAAGGCAACTGCTCCCGAAGGCGGATGTAGAGTTCTGGTAATCTGCATAATTCCGATCGCAGTAGAAACAGCCATTCCCATCGCCCAGGGAGAAGAACCGAGAAAATGCAGAATCATTAAACTGGTGAGAGCAGCTAAGAAATTTCCCCCAATGACATTCCGGGGTTGAGCCAAAGGGCTGTCAGGGACACCAAAGATCAGAACGCTTGTAGCGCCAAACGGAGCCATTAGTAAAGGAGAATTAGTTTTTACAGCAAGATAGGACGTTGCAGTAATTGCCAAAAAACTGCCAATCCAACTCCAAAAAATATGCCGAGGATGAGGTCTGTCTATTGGGCAGGTCAATGGACACGAGCGCCATCTCCCAAAGGTTTTAAACCAATAACTTTCCCATTTCAGTCGAATTTTTTTACTGTCAATCATAAATTAGGTTACTTGATAACCAGGCTTCTTAAATTGTCGGAACTAGCCTCCGGTAAAGTTAAGATATCATAACAATTGGTCAAAAAGTAGTTAAAGGCACAGATTTTTTACTTCTATGCCACTCAAGCTGCCGCTAACCACTCGGTTGGAAGCGACTAGCAAGTTTGGTCGGTTTTGCAACAGACGTTATCGGCAGTCGCACAACTTCACCGTTACCCGTCAGAGTTATTGATGAGGGTAAAGCCAGAGGTTATTTGTAAGGTGCGATGCCCAGTAAGCATGAATTGAAAGATCGCACTCACACTTTGGATAAGTCTGTGGTTCAGAATGCGATCGCCGTTTTCTGGTTGGTGCGATCGTCTCGATCGCACTCTGATATAATTACGAACTCAATCTTCGCTACGGAGAGTTTTCCCACTCGGCGGTAAGCTTGCGGAAATTGTACTGGGATACACCCGGGTGACAAGTAACACAACTGCTGATAGTTGCGGGTTGTGACATTTTGACTTTGGGGTGCAGTGCTTTGAAATAGCGAGAACTGGCGACTCGGTAAGCGAGTTCTTCGTCTTTTGCTTGGGGACGAGAAAAAGTTTGCAGGTAGTTCCACACTAGCAGGCGGGGCGGGTCTACTAGCAGTTTGATGGTTTGTCCGTAGTGTTGGGAATCTTGCAGCAATCTGCGCCAAGTTTCTGTAGGCAATACTTGCGGCGGTAAACCGATGTGACAGGTGGCGCAGTTTTCTAGGTACAGTTGCTGTCCGAGTTGGTAGCGTTCGGGAATGCGATCGACCGTACCAGTATCCTCGATCGAAGACACCTGAGCAAGTCGCGCGGGAGTGCCAGAGTAGGCAGTCTGAGCTGCAACCCATCCGCCGCAGGTACAGCAGATAATTATCAACACTAGCAACGTTGAGTAAAGCCCCCGCAAGCCTACTCTGCGACGTTTGCGGGGTTTTTCGTGTTTCATAATTCTGAATTTATTTTTGGTTAAATCACGGGTATACTCATGCCTTCGCGGGCTAAGCAGCTATTGGCGAACGCTGCCTGCACCTCTGCTTCTGTACGATCGAGAAAATTGTCGTCGTGACCCGGATCGTGGTGAAACATCACGATTTTTTTGACTCCAGCAGCTTTTGCTATTTCTACTCCTGCTTGCCAAGTCGAGTGTCCCCAGCCGACTTTCGGGGTTTTGAAGTTGTAATACTCTTCGTTGGTGTAGTTGGCGTCGTAAATCAGCACGTCGGCGTTGCGAGCTAGGTGTAACACGTTGTCGTCCAGGCGATCGGGAAAATGTTCTGTATCGGTGCAGTAGACGGCTGTGTGTCCCTCCCAGGTGACTCGGTATCCGATCGCCGTATTAGGATGGTTTAGCAGTGCCGTTTCTATTTTCACATCGTCGAGTTCGAGAATATCCCCAGGCGTCAAATCGTTGAATTTGAGGTCTGACTGCATCACCTGGATAGGGACGGGAAAATTGGGGTGCAGCATTTGGTCGGCAAGACGCTGTTTGATTGTAGTGCCGTTGGGGGCGATCGCACCGTAAATGTGAAAGCAGTTCCCCGGGATAAAAGCGGGAGTAAAAAACGGAAACCCTTGAATGTGATCCCAGTGAGTGTGACTGAAAAACATATGGGCTTCCACGGGCATTTGCCGCAGCAGGTTGAGACCCAGAACTCGCAGGCCCGTACCGCCGTCAAAAATCAGGCGTTTTTTACCCAAGCGCATTTCTACGCAAGAGGTGTTCCCTCCGTAGCGTATTGTTTTGGTGCCGGGGGTGGCGATGCTGCCCCGCACGCCCCAAAACTGAACGACAAACTCGGTCAAAGGACTATTTTCCATAGTTGCTTTGCGATCAGAAGGCTGTGGATTTGCGGGGGAGTGTTCGGAATTAGGCATTTTTTTTAGGTTTATGCGCAGGAATTTTGGGGTTGAGATTTTAGTTTTTAGTTTTTAGTTTTTTGATTTTACAGTCCAGGACGCAAAAACCAGGTTTCTTCACCTAATTTGGTCATATACGATCGAGCGCGACAACGATCTATCTACCGGGTTTTTTTTTCGAGTGCGTCCAGGAGTGTTTTAGACTTGAGAGAGCATTCTCTCCACGCTGTTTGCGGTTGAAGATTTTCTGCGTTCGGAGCAATCCGTTTAGATTAAGATAGCGTTGATTTGAGGCGATCGCAGTAAATTTTCCAGTTAAATTTCTTTAAAGGTAGAAGCCAGTCCTCAGAAGACAGAATTTGGTCTCTACTGGCTCAAATAATATTTTTTTCAACCTTACGCCGGAGTGCCTTCTAAGCTCTACCTGCCTGTGACTGAGCATTCAGGAGTGATTTAACGCTCCCGGGCGATCGACTCCTCGACTGGATTCCTAGACGTGCAGCGGTCGCATTAAGTTCGGCCTGCTGATTTTTTTGTCTGGTTGCAGTCGAGAAGTGCTGGCTAGGACGTGTTTTTTTGCTTTTAAAATCAGATTCAGATGCTCCTGGCATCCCCCTCCGGGGATGCAAGAATGCTCTTGTCCTCCCCCTGATTAAGGGGGGCTAGGGGGGATCTCCGGGGAAATAAAACACGCCCTGGGGGTTTATTTGCGATCGGCTGCGATGCACTTTTCGACTAAGGGCATGACTTGATCGACATCTTGCCAACCCAGAATTTCCGTGACTTTTTTCTCCAAATTTTTGTAGGTTCTAAAAAATTCGGCTATTTCGTCCAAGCGGTGGGGGGCTACGTCTTTGAGGGACTTATAGTGAGCATAGCGGGGGTCTTTGTCGGGAACGCAAAGCAGTTTTTCGTCCCTGTCGCCTCCGTCGATCATTTCCAGCATTCCGATCGGACGGGCTGCGATGATGCACCCTGGAAATGTCGGCTCATCCATCATCACCATGCCGTCGAGGGGGTCGCCATCATCGGCTAAGGTATTGGGTATGAAGCCGTAGTCGCACGGATATTGGACTGAGGAAGAAAGCACCCGATCGAGAGCAAAGGCTTGCAAGTCTTTATCAAATTCGTACTTGTTTTTGCTACCGGCGGTAATTTCGATCAGGACGTTGAGCAGTCCTGGTTTCGGCTGTGCCGGAATTAGCGATAAGTCCACAACAATATCTCCAAGTTAACAGATGATTGGGATGAGTGCTACTTGCCAAATCCCTTTGATAGCATTTTACGGGCGATCGGGGCCGACGGTTGCATGAGATTGACCGAAAGCGGACGAGTGCGATCGGCGTTGCACAATTTGAGGATGAGGCTTGTGGGGTGTCCCACCTGCTGTGAAAATACACCGGAGGGTCGGGACGCCCATCCCACAGCTTGAGGGCGCAAGGCTTTGTTTGGGCGATCGGGATATACAGCATTTTTCAAGTTTCAGGAGTGTACCTCACATATCTGAAAAATGCTGTATTTTCAGAATCATTTATTCTTTTTACTTTCTGTTTGGGTTATTGTAATTTTTAATCCCAACTACTGGCTTAGTTCACTTGCTAACCACTTACTTTCTGTTTGGGTTATTGTAATTTTTAATCCCAACCACTGGCTTAGTTCACTTGCTAACCACTTTATTTCTGATTCACTTAGTCCCTGCTTCACCCCCAGTCGATATTTTTTGTCTGCTTGAATAATCACCTCAGAAACATTGTCTCCAATTTTTTCAATTTCCAACTGCCTAATGTGCAGCCTGGGATCTGGCTGGAAATGATTCCATCTCAGCCCCAGCAGATGGCTGCTATAGGATATTTGTTGGCGATCGATTACCAGATGCAATTCCCGAAATAGTGCAAAGATCGATATTACTCCAGCCGCTACTAAAAAACTTCCTGATATCATCCTCAAAACCAATGGATTTATCGGAATATCGTAATAATTAATCCACAATACCATACTCGCAGGAACCGCACCCGAAAGTATGGAAACCAAATCAAAAGCGAATCCATGCGGCGGAATTACAATCTCTATCAACTCCGAATTTTTTGTTAATTTAATATCGCTGCCTCGCGGCTGCACGGGCATAATACTTTTGGGTATCTCGCGGGGATTTGCGAGGGAGTTCCATGCTTCCCCAGCCGAAGATAACCGTTTTTCCAAACTCGGTTCGGTCATCCACTCCAGCCAATCAATTAAATTAGGATTTAGTTGCGTTACCCGATCTGCAAATTGAATTTTTAAATCCTGCTGCGACAGTTCAGTGGGATGCAAACCCGTTACCAAATAAATTAAAGTTGCGCCTAAACCGTAGAGGTCAGAAGCCGGAACCGAGCGCCCGCCAAATTGTTCCGGTGCCATATATCCGTAAGTTCCGACTACTGTAATTGTGCCGCCAAATTTTGCCGCTTGGTTCTGCACCGAACCGAAATCAACTAAATAAACTTGTCCCACCGAGTGGGCAGATCTGCTGTGCAGTAAAATATTGCTGGGTTTAATATCGCGGTGA
The DNA here is from genome assembly GCF_036702515.1 of Microcoleus sp. BROC3. Taxonomy (NCBI): domain Bacteria; kingdom Bacillati; phylum Cyanobacteriota; class Cyanophyceae; order Oscillatoriales; family Microcoleaceae; genus Microcoleus; species Microcoleus sp. BROC3. Next base: position 149,768 of record NZ_JAUBTQ010000010.1, on the reverse strand, counting down.
ATGACCGACGGATTTTGCTCGTGCAAATAAATCAAAATTTCTAACAGAAATTTAGTTAATTCTTGCACCTCGCTTTCGCTAAAAGTACGTCCCGAGTGCAAATGCTCTTCCAAAGTTTTACCTTCTACATAAGTCTGTACCAGGGCAAATCCTTTGCTGTCTGGTTCGTCAATTTCCAGGTAGTCGAGGTAGCGAGGAATTGCTGGGTGATCGAGTGCTTTTAAAGTTTCCGCTTCCCGTTCAAATAGCTTGAGGTCTTGCCATTCAAAATCGCGGCCGAGGAATAGCTGTTTGATGACAACTAATTCTTGAGTTTGTAAGTCACGAGCCAGCAGCGTTTGGCGACCAGTTTGTTTTCCCAGTTGTCGGTGCACTTCATAGCGTTCTGCTAATATTTGGCTGGTCATGTTTTTTTACATTAATTTTAATTTAAGGTTATCGTCGGAGTCCATAAACCTGGTTGTTTAGCGAGTCTGGCGGTGGCAACGCGTCTTTTCGTAAAAACCAGGTTTCTAGGAGTCTGAGTGCGTCCCGGACTGTAAAATGTAGATTACAGTCCGCTTTCTATTTGATACCACCGGGCAATAGACTTGCTACTTGCCCCCATTGACAGTCCTGCAATCAGCGACGGTGCAAGCAGCAAGATAATATCCATATTAATATTGTGGAAGATCAGCGAAACATCCATTATCACCTCTATAATCGCATTCACGATAAAAAAGAAGACGATGCTTGTCGAGGTACAGAGTACGATACTAATTGCAGTTAAAACCTGTCGGTGAAGTTTGGGATTAGTTAGGGGAAAAAACCACAAGCGCGTGACGATTCCTACGATTATTCCGTTCCCCAACCCCAGCAGCAAGCCGAGAAAAAGACCGATCAATCCTCCGACAATTGTCCCCAGTACCGGAATAACAAAGGTGCTGTAAATTGCTGCACAAGCTCCTACAGCTAGGGTTCCCATCAAAGTGCTGAGCCCGATCGCATTCTCGAACAAGCTAAAGGTATTCACGGTTTTTCCCTGTCTCAATGGCAGGGAATATTTATTTATTTCCTGTGGTTTTTCTAAAACTTCTTTTGCTATTTGGACTGAGGCGGGACGGCGATCTAAACTGGGATGCGTCATCCACTTCAGCCAGTTGGTAAAATCGGGACTTAGTTGGGTGATTTGCTCGAATTCGATCTGCAAATCTTGTTGCGGTAAATCGGCAGGATGCTGCTTGGTAATTAAGGCGATTAATGTTGCTCCTAAGCTGTACAAATCGGAAGCGGGAACCGCCCTCCCGCCAAATTGTTCGGGTGGCATATAGCCATAGGTTCCGACAACGGTGACTGTTTTTCCCTGTTGCGTGGCTAGGGTTTGAACTGCACCGAAATCGACTAGGTAGACTTCGCCGACGCTGTTACCCGATCGATTTTTGAGTAAAATATTGCTGGGTTTAATGTCGCGGTGAATCACCGGGGGCTGTCGCTGGTGCAGGTATGCGAGGATGTCTAATAATGCTGTTGCTAATTGTTTGACTTCGCTTTCGCTGAAGGTGCGGCCGTTTGAGAGATATTCTTGTAGGGATTTGGCTTCGATGTAAGTCTGAACTAGGGCGAATCCTTTGCGGTTGGGGGTGTCGATTTCAAAGGAGTCTAGATATCGGGGAATTGCGACATGGGATAGGGATTTTAAGGTTTCGACTTCTCGCTGGAACAGTTTTAAGTCTTCCCAGTTAAAGTCGCTGCTGAATGACAGGAGTTTGACTACTACTTGCTGTTGCGTTTTTAAGTCGCGGGCGAGTAAAGTTTGCCTTCCTGCTTGCTTGCCGAGCCGCCGATCGCACTGATAGCGATCGGCTAATATTTCTCCTGACAAATCGCCGATGTTTTGTCCGCTCATGTTCTTTTGCCCTAGAACCGATTAAACCTAGTGTAGTTGACAAAAATACAATTGTCTCTACTTATTTAAGAGATTTATCATGGGGCGGGGGCGGGTTTAGGAGATTATTGGTTTTAGGCGGAGATTGTTGGTAAAACTCGCCTCTACCGATCGGAGATGATTGTTTTTTTGCACTGACCTACTTAACGCGATCGCGCACAATGAAGACGCGGCTGATTTAAGCTTGAATTTAACTTTGAATTTGCTTGTAAATTGACTGCACTACATCTAGCAGTGTTAAGACTTGCTGCCATTCAGGAGCGTCTGGTTTGTAGCTTTTGGCGCGCTGAGTTTTTAAACTTTGGTGCAAAAGGTTCAGCAGAGAATCAGGAGACTGCAAGGAGCTCTCATCTTCATCTGTTGGGCTGTAGGCTGCATTTTCTTCTATGGTTTCTTTGATGCTTTGTGCCTTATCTGCGAGACTCAAAGCTCTGCCGGACAGGTTTTCCGGCATTTGGGGCCGTTCCGACAAAGACTCGCCGGTCAGTTCTTCGAGCAGGTGACGGACTTGAGCCACCCATTCTAGATCGTTTACCGAAAAGGAATCGGATTTAAATGCTTGTCCCTGTGGTCTTTGCTGAATGCTTTGTAGTTTCTGGATCAGGGGAAGAGACTTTAGAGTGATGTTTTCGGGGATTCTGGGGATATCTGACAGCGAACTGCGAGCAATCTCTAGCAATAGTTGGTAAACCTGATCTACCGACTCAATATCTCCCGATTGCGAATTCCAATTATTCATAACTGATGCTAGTAGTTTTCTATATCTAAGACTAGAACGTTGACTATCTGATGAAAGCAAGCTGCTTTTAGGAGTCGCCAACGCTATTAAAGCTTACGCGGGCGGGGTCAATAACCCGGTTTCTGAGCGGATGTTTCGTCGCCTTTCCCCAAGATTTTTTTCATAAACTGGGTAATGCGAGAGCAACTCCTAACTGTGTTTCAAGCTCTTCTCATGGTAGAAGTGCTTTGTTTGTTGCCACTGGTAGCGCCAAACGCGGGCATCGGGCGAAAGCAAGTTAGCGAGTTCAAGTCGGGTTATCTAACAATGATACCTGTTGGAGCAATTTTAAATAAGCTCCAACAGGATATTAAGGTTAATTGGCGGTCGGGTGGGAGCCGCACCCCCGATCGCGATCGCCCCCGCCGGCAACCTTGGCGTCGCGAGCATTTGCTGTGGGCCGCTGCTATTTTTCTGTGAGATTCCACACACCGTCCCAGTTGAGTACGTCTGAAGGCCGGTGCTGAAATAACTTACAGCGATCGACGTGCAATTTAGCTGCCTTGTTTTTCGGGTCAACTTCCAGAACGGCGTTAAATTCGCCTTCGGCGTCTTTAAAAGCTTGCTTGGCTTTTGGTTCTAAGGCTTTTTTAAACTCGTTCAGCAGTTTTTTGACCCGATCGAGTCCCAGATTTTCAAATTCGTCCTCTAACAATTCTGTAACTGTCTCTGCTGCCCGACTTTTAATTTTCGCCTGCAATAGCTGCCTGATTTCTGCGGGTTTCAGCCTCTTGATTTTGGGATTTGATGGTTCTGAGATGTCGGCTTCCAAAAGTTTTTTGACTTCGCCTTCTTGCAAGTATTTAATCTCGTCTGCTGATAGCGACTTGATTTTTGCTTGCAGCAGCATTTTGGCTTCGTCTTCCGAGAGGTTTTTGATTCCTTCCAATTTCAGCAGTTGAATTTCAGGCTGCAAAATCACGGTGAGTTTGTCTGCTTCGGACAAGTTTTTCGGGTCGTACTCTGAGAGTTTTTTCAGTTTATGTAACAGGTTCTTGAGTTCGTGTTCCAACTGTTGCTCGACATTGTAATTCGACAGTTTCTTAATCTCTGCCTCCGGCATTTCGGCGACCTCATTTAAGATGTTTTTCACCTCGCTTTCTGAGAGTTTTTGGCTGACTGGAGTTTTGTAATATTCGCGCCCCTTGGTGTAATGTTCTACAATTTTTTGCTGTGTTTCGGTTAGTGACTTGCCCACTGGCGAGTATCCCTCGCGGATGCCGACGAGTTCGTAAACGATCACGGGTTCGCTTTTGCCTTTGACGGTAATAAAATCGAGTTCCCGCACGTACAGTCGATCTTTGTAGTCTCTGTATGTGTTGTCGCTGATGATCAAGTCGGTGCCGTACTGCTTGCTGGCCCCTTCTAAGCGAGAGGCTAGATTTACACCGTCTCCTATAGAAGTCAGTTCCATGCGTTTGCTCGATCCGATGTTGCCGCTGACAACTTCGTCGGAATGGATGCCCATGCCAATGCCGATCGGCAATTCCCCATGTGACATACGCTCTCGATTAAACTGGGCCAGTTTTTCCCGCATTTTCACTGCCGTTTGCATTGCACACCAAGCATGATCCTCTAGGGGCGCTGGAGAGCCAAAAACTGCCATCAAAGCGTCGCCGATGTATTTGTCGAGAGTCCCTCCGTACTCGAATACGACATCTACCATCACTTCAAAATATTTGTTGAGCATCACTACCACTTCTTCGGCTTGCAATTTTTCCGTAAGTGTGGTATAGCTGCGAATGTCTGAGAACAGCACCGAAACGTTTTTGCGCTTGCCGCCCAATCCATGATCCCCTGAAGCTAACAGCGCTTCGGCTACTTCGGGGGTCATGTAACGGTACATCAAGTTTTTGATTTGCTTGGCGTCGCTGATATCTTCCATGACGACTAACGCGCCGTTGACCTTGCTGGAGTCGGTAGCGTCGGTCATTGAGTTAATCGAGAGATTGATACTCTGCGATTTTGCTTCAGAGGAGAGCAAAACTTGATCGGGGTAATACTGCTGGCGGTCGTTATCGTCTTCGGGAGACAAAGACGCATCGAACCATTTGGCAAAATCGCCTTTTTCTAACTTAATCAAATCCCGCACAGATTGACCTTCGGCTAATTCGGCATCGCTGACACCCAGTAATTTTTTGGCACTGGGATTGGTCGCTACTATATTGCCTTTTTTATCTGTAGAAATCACGCCGTTAGTCAGGGCGTGCAGCATATCTTTTTGTCTTTGTTCTTGCTGTTTGACTTCTGCAAACAGTTTGGCGTTTTGCAGGGCGACTCCTGCTTGGATGTTAAACGCCTTCATAAATTCCATGTCGCTTCGATTGAAACTCGCTTTCCACTGATCGGGGGCGTGCGGCCAATCTTCCGGGTTGTAGGGGGGGAATTCTCCTTGTCGTTTTTTATTCATTAATTGGGTGACGCCAATCAATTTGTGGTCGGCGTTAAATACTGGCATACACAGCATACTGCAAGTGCGGTAGCCAGTTTGTTTGTCTGTTTTTTTGGCATTTTCGGCGCGGGGGTCATCGTACACGTCAAAGGGAATCAGCAGCGGTTCGCCAGATTGGGCAACAATACCTGCAAAACCCGCTGTTCTGGGCATACGAAATTCTTGAAGTTGACCTGCGATCGGGATTTTTGTCCACAGTTGATTTCTATCTTCGTCGAGCAGCCACAGGGTGCTGCGATCGGCGTTCATGAGTTCTTCTGCCTGATCCATCACCCTTTTTAGGGTATCTTCTAAGTCTAAACTGCTCTGAGAAAGAGCGGTGACGGCATTCATCAGCGCCGTGGCGGCCCGTTGTCTTTGACTTGCTGCGTAGAAAGATTTAGAAGACTCTAGAATTAGGCGAATCGACGGGGCGAATTCTCGAAAAACTTGTTCGTCTTCTTGAGTAAAACCTACCGTATCAATCTGTGATTCTAAAGTACCATAATGTTCGTGGTTGGGCTTGAGTTTATTAATCAGTTGAACGACTGCTACTAACTCTCCTGTTTCTTCGTTGATCAGGGGCATCGCCAGCATTGTATAAGTGCGATATCCTGTTCTTTCGTCAGTTTTTTTGGCGTTAGCCGAGCGGGGGTCGTTATAAAAATCATAAGGAATGTTCACCACTTTTTTCTCTGTGGCTACTTCTCCCGCAATGCCCACATGGGCGGGAAATCGGAGCTCTAGGTTGTTGCCATTTTCGTCTTTAGCGACTCTGGCCCAGAGTTCATTTTTTTCGTCGTCTAATAAATATATCGTGCTGCGAGCGGCATTTAGCAATTCCCCGGTTTTGAGGGTAATCGACTGCAACATTTCGTTAAGGATGGCGTCAAATCCCTGGATGTCAAGGATATTGTCGAGCATTCCCAGCGTTTGATTGACAACCCTCAGTTTTTCCTCTACTTCCCTGGCGACTCCTTTAAAACTATCCTTGTTTAAGGGTGCGAGAAAACTGGAGAAGTTTCCTTGGCTTTTGACGATTTGATTATTACTAGAGGGATAATGAGAATGCTGTTCCTGATGATTTTCACTTACAGGAGTGACATCTATCACGTTTTCCATAGCTGACAGATTGGAAGATGCAGATTTCATAGACCTTTACAGAAGCTTAAGTGTAAGGGTTAGTCTCTAAGCTAGGATAGCGGGCAAGTTCATTAATCAGTGACCGATCGCACAAAACTCAAGTATGTGTGAAAGTATTTCCCAGTTTACAGAACTCCGGCCACAGGGCAAGGGCTATTCAGTTGGGATTGGTGGTGAACTTCTGGTGCGACGGTAACGCTGCTGTGGCATTGGTGCACTCTTTTTAGAGAATGCGAATCCTGTTTAAATAGTTTATTAACTGATTTTGACATTGTGCGTGCCTGGTTTAACTAGGTTCTGCTGGTCTTCGATCCGATCGCCTGCAGGAACGTGAATGCGTGCAGCAGGAAGGACTGCTGAAAGAGGGACGGCTTTGCGGGACTACGGGCAATTGTGACACCAGCAGTTGCTAGTGATGTGTGCCCTTCTCTACACAATTGTGTTTTTTAACTAGAATTTCTGTCAATTTTTCTGTTCTTAGCTTTCATCCCGCGACTAAAATGACGGGGCTTTCAGCTTTTTTTGTAAAATTTGCACGTTGATATTTTTAGTGTAACCTCCGGCTCTGAAAAAACTCCGCCTTTTGGCCCCCCGATCGGCTTGAGGGTATCGTCAGGGTTTAGCGGACTGAGTTTTGCGCAATCCGGCGGCTTCTACGAGCAGGGATTCGGCGAAGGCGATGGCTTCTGTTGCTGAGCGGCCGCTGGCGAGTTGGGCGAGTTCTTCCCGCCGCTGCTCGCTGTTGAGGGCGGCAACTCTGACTACTGTGCGTTCCAATGGTTCGGAATTAGCTGCAGGTTCGTCGATACTCGGTTCTGCTTCGATCGTCTGTTTGTTGACGCGAAAATGAAAATCAGCCATCGCAGCGACCAGCGGCTGGTGGGTGACGCAGAGAACTTGGTGTTTGTCGGAAAGTTGGTAGAGTTTTTTGGCAATCGCGCCGGCGACTCTCCCGGAGACTCCGGCGTCTATTTCGTCAAAAATCAGGGTACCGGCGCTTTCTATTTGGGAAAAACAAGCTTTGACGGCGAGCAGAAAGCGGCTCATTTCTCCCCCAGAGGCGATCGCGCCCAGGGGTTGCAGGGGTTCGCCCGGATTCGGGCTGAAACAAAAGGCGATTTGGTCGGCACCGCTAGCGGTTGGGGTAGAAGGCGAGATCTCGACTTGAAATTGCACTTTTTCCATTGCTAACGGCTTAAGTTCTCCTACGAGGTGCGTTTCTAGTTTCAGGGCTGCTTCGCGCCGCAGGGTAGTGAGGTGGCTGCAAGCGTCTTTTAATTGCTCTAAAGCGGTCTGATATGCGAGTTCTAAGGCTTCCATTGAGTCGCCTCCTTCTAAAAGTTCGTTTAGTTCGTTTTGAATGCTTTGGTAGTAGGCGATCGCTTCTTTGAGCGGCCCGTATTTGCGGCAAATTTGTTTGAGTTCGCGAATCCGATCTTCTACTTCTTCGAGTCTTTCGGGATCTGCTTCTAATTGTTCGCCGTAGCTGCTAATTTGCCGGCTGGCTTCTGTGGCTTGAGCTAAAGCATCGCTGACCATTTCTAGGATTGGTTGCAACTGCACATCGTAAACCGCCATGTCGCTTAAAATTACTTCGGCTTTGCTCAACAAGTCGGCGGCTGATGCGGTGTCGCCCTCGTTTTGGTACAGGGCTTGGTGGACTTGGTAACTCTGCTGCTGCAATTCGACTACGTGGCCCAGCCGGATTGATTCGTGTTCTAGCTGTTCGAGTTCGTCGGCGTCTTCGATATGGGCTTCGCCGAGTTCTCGGACTTGGTATTCTAACAAATCAAGTCTTTGCAGTCGCTGCTGTTCCGACTGACGCCTGCGTTTGAGGGCTGTTTTGGCATTGCTGGCTCCCAGCCACGCGGAGGCGATGATCGATCGCGCTTCAGCGAGCTTTTTGCCGCCGTATAAATCGAGCCATTCTCGCTGGAGGGTTTCTTGTCCGAGGTGGACGGTTTGGCCTTGGGCGGTAATTTCGACCAGCCGATCGCGCAATTGGTCCATTAACTGGCGGTTGACGAGAATTCCGTTCAAGCGCGAGCGACTGCGTAGAGTACCGCTTGATGCGTTAATTTCCCGGCTGCAAACGGCTAAATTTCCGTCTATGGGTTCGATTTCTTGCTCGCCCAGCCACACAGCCGCGGCTTTGTCCAATTCAAAAGTAGCTTCCAATATTGCCCGCGTTGCTCCGGTGCGAATCGATCGGCGATCGACTTTTCCGCCCAACACTGCATCGATCGCATCTAGGATAATCGATTTGCCGGCCCCGGTTTCCCCTGTAAATACGTTCAAACTCGGACCAAATTCTAGATCCAGGCAGTCAATTAAGGCAAAGTTTTCTATTCTGAGGTATAGCAACATGAGGAATTTGTAATTTGTAATTTGTAATTTGTAATTTGTAATTTGTAATTTGTAATTTGTAATTTGTAATTTATAGTTTGTAATTTGTAATTTGTAATTGGAGGCAGAGCCTGGAAAATTATTTGTAACAACTGTCAACTGTCAACTGACTTCTGCTATAGTTTCAACCATCCAAACAAATCTCCTACCGTCAGCCGCAATTCTGCTGCCCAATCTGGAACCGGCAACAATTCTTCTGGTTTTGCTAAAATTTCCGGTTGCTTTCCCGGGGGATAAATTAATATCGATCGCACCATCTGATCGATCGGCCAACCCATTTTAGTGCCGTTTTTCAGACAGTGTAAAATATTCCCAGTTACTTGAGTTTGACTCTGGCCTGGAGACAGAATTTCAATTGTCCAATCTGGGTAAGTTTCAAATACATTAGCAACATCCCCATTTTCATCAACTGGTATTCTTTCCCAAGTAAATACTGTGACATCTGGCACAATTGAGCGTCCGCCAAAAGTACACCGCAATTCGGGAAAAGCTAAGGCAATTTTCTGATTTTTAACTGCGACATTGATAGCTGGGACTAATTCACCTTGAATCCGGCTATGTTTTCCTTGTGGCATAGGTTTTTGGATGATTTGACCGTTGATATATTCGCTAGCTGGTTCTGTTTCTGGCAGTTTGAGAAACTCTGACAAAGTTAGTGTTTTTGTTTGTCTCTGTACCATTTTCTACTCCTTCTATTCAATAAAACCCAAGTGTTTTCTAGCAGCAACCGTTACCATTCTCCCGCGACTTGTCCGCTGCAAAAATCCGATTTGCATTAAATAAGGTTCGTATACATCCTCAATGGTTTGAGTGTCTTCTCCTGTGGAAGCTGCGAGAGTTTCTAAACCCACTGGACCGCCGTTAAAATTCTCAATCATTGCTGTCAAAATTCGCCGATCTGTCCAATCTAAACCTAGCGGATCGACGTTGAATAATTCCAGGGCGAGTGAGGCAACTTCGGCATCAATTGGCTTTAAATTTTTGACTTCGCTGTAGTCTCTAACTCGGCGCAGCAAGCGGTTAGCGATCCGGGGCGTTCCGCGAGCTCGGCGGGCAATTTCTGTGGCTCCTTCTGGGGTGATTTGAGTGTCGAGAACTTGGGCGGTTCTTTGGACAATTAGACTGAGTTCGTCTATTTCGTAGTAGCGCAATCTTTGGATCAAGCCGAAACGATCGCGCAATGGAGATGTCAGCGACCCGACTTTTGTGGTTGCTCCTACTAAGGTAAATGGTTTCAGGGGAATGCTGCGGATTTTAGCGCTTTTGCCTTGACCGATCGTAATATCTAAGCGGCAGTCTTCCATTGCCGGATAGAGGATTTCTTCTGTAACTTTAGATAAACGGTGAATTTCGTCTATAAACAGCACGTCGCCTGCTTTGAGGTTGATCAGCAATCCGACAATATCTCGCGGTTTTTCTAAAGCTGGGGCGGTGGTGATTTTGCATTCAACTTCCATTTCTGCTGCTAGAATTAGCGACATTGTGGTTTTTCCCAAGCCTGGAGGCCCGTAGAGTAACAGGTGATCCATAGGTTCGCCGCGAGATTTAGCTGCTGCAATTGCGATCGCCAAAACTTCTCTCAAGTCTTTTTGCCCGATGTATTCAGCTAAGCGCTGGGGTCGGATTTTGTCGTCTTGTTTGCTGTTTATTTCGTCGGGTAGTTCTTGCGATTCTAGCAAAGATTCCGCCTGGGGTTTGGCGGCTTTTTTGCGACGGGCCGGGGCTATGTCTTCGGGTAGATTTGGGTCGGGGGGCTGTTGTTTGGAGGAGATAATAGCCATATTTATTTGCGATCGGGCAGCGGGAAGTGTTTACAATTGTTAGCAGAATCTTTAAAATTATTGAGTTCGTTATGAGTATTCCATCTTCTTTATTAGCATCGGAAAGCATAACTTTTGAGGGGGCGATCGAGCTGACTCAATCTTTACTGTCGTTCATTGACGCAGATCGACTTTTACAGGCCGACATCGAGCAAGCTGTGGCTTTTCTGGTGAAAACACAGAACGGTGCTAGAGGGTTTTTTGTCACCTATCTAACGGACGATCGACAGGAGGCAGATCGCCCGTCACCCGGAGTAGTCGAGGCGCTGCGATCGGCTCCTGAGATCGTAGCAGAACTGCTGGTGAAAAATTTGGCGATGTCGGCGGCAATGGTCGTACATCATTCGCGCCAGCAAAAGGAGGAAATGGCGGCCGATTCTGCTAGAGTGCAGGAGCGATCGCGCAATTTAATTCAAATGCTGCAAATGCCAGCCTGTCAAACTATAGCGTCGCAAATGCTAGAAACTTTGCAGAATGCCAACGGCGAGTACGAGGAATTTTTCCGGCGGTGGGGCTACGACGACGAGCAAAAACTAGCGATCGGTTCGGCAGTTCGATCGGCGATCGGCTAAAATAACATCCTTCGCCAGAGTGACAGATGCTTGATCAAAGCGGCGGGGCTGTGGAATAATTGCGGTTTAGCAAAAGCTGCACAATTGTAGCTTGAGTTGATTTAGGTGTGAAGGTAGTGAACGAGGGCGAAAAAATTGCTGAGAACGGTGAAAGGAGTTGCCCAAAAAGCCCGAAGGGTGGGCGGCAGGCTGCCCGCAAGTAGCCAGCGCTGGGCGAAGCTGAATCTGCTGGCAACATTGGTGCGCCGGGACTTGGAAGCTCAATACAAAGGCTCGATTCTGGGCAATTTGTGGCCGCTGCTGAATCAGCTATCGCAATTAGTGATTTACACTTATGTATTTTCGATCGTCCTCAAGGTAAAGCTCAGCCTTGCAGGCTTCCCGGAAAACAGCGACATTACATTTGGAGTCTGGCTGTTTGCAGGTTTGTTGCCTTGGAGTGCCTTCACCAGCGGTTTGATCAAGTCGGGAGTATCGGTGGTGGGGCAGCCGAATTTAGTGAAAAAAGTGGTATTTCCCCTCGCTTTGCTACCGCTAGTGCCGATTTTTACAGCTTTTCTTGAAAGTTCTCTGGGTTTAGCAGCTTTGATTGTCATAGTAGCAGTGTCGTCGCAAAAGCTCAACGCTACTTTATGCTTGCTGCCGCTGGTTTGGGTTCCTCAGTTGCTGCTGACAGCGGGTTTGGGATATTTGACAGCGGGCTTGACTGTATTTTTGCGAGACATTCCTCAGACATTAGGTGTTATTCTAAATTTTTGGTTTTATTTGACGCCGATCGTCTACCCAGCATCAATCATCCCCCAAGAGTGGCGAGCGTTGATATTTTGGCTGAATCCAATGGCCGCCATCTCGGAGGTTTATCGAGACCTCATACTGCTTGGAGAAGTTAAGCATTGGGGCGAATGGGGTGTCGCCACGCTAATTTCTGCTGCTATATTTTGTGCAGGTTGGGCGGTTTACCGGCGTTTGCGTCCCGCTTTTGCTGACGTGCTGTAAATATGTGTGAGATCCAAAGTCAATTCTTCAATCTAAAATCCCAATCAAGGTGTTTGTAGTGAGGAATGCAAGTCCTCATAAAAATCAGAGGACGGTCGTACTCACTACCAACCTTTTTTTCCTTCTAGCGGACATAATATCAATCTAAAATCTAAAATCTAAAATCTAAAATCGGATGACACAAAATGTAATTTCATTAAAAAATGTTTCCAAATGCTTTAAGCGGTACGATCGTCCAGGAGACCGCTTAAAGGAAATTATTTACCCCAACAAAAAACTTGCTGACGAATTTTGGGCCCTGCACGACATCAATCTGGAAATTCCTCAAGGACAAACCCTGGGAGTTGTCGGTCGCAACGGTTCGGGAAAAAGCACTCTTTTGCAAATAATTGTGGGGACGCTGACGCCTACCGCAGGGAGCGTGGATGTTAAAGGGCGAGTCTCCGCTTTGTTGGAACTCGGAAGCGGGTTTAACCCGGACTTTACCGGGCGGCAAAATGTGTTTTTTAACGCTCAATTACTCGGATTCAATCAAAAAGAAACTGAAGAAAAATTTGACGATATAGCTGCTTTTGCTGATATTGGCGATTTCATTGAACAGCCAGTCAAGACTTATTCTAGCGGTATGTTTGTCAGGCTAGCTTTTGCCGTCGCGACTAGCGTCGAGCCAGATATTTTGGTGGTTGACGAGGCGCTTTCGGTGGGCGACGAAGCTTTTCAACGCAAGTGTTTTGCCCGCTTGCAAAGCATTCAGGAAGGTGGCGGAACGATTTTATTTGTTTCTCACGCTGCTACTTCTGTGGTACAACTTTGTACGTCGGCGATTTTAATGGATAGCGGTGAATTGCTGCTCGCTCACACCCCGAAGGTGGTAATTTCTAAGTATCAAAAGCTGATTTACGCCGATCCGGATCAGGTTCAGGGGTTGAAGTCAGATATTCGCACTCTGAACCAACTGACAAAACAGGAAAGTCAAGACAACATTCAGGATGCTAATTTAGAAAGCACAAAGAAGGAAGTTAAACCAGAACAAAATCTTTCCCAACCCAAGGAATATTACGATGAATTTTACGATCCGGGGATGATACCGTCGAATACGGTGAGGTATCCGTCTCGCGGAGCGGAAATTATCAACCCCCACATCGAAACGCTGAAGGGAAATGCGGTAAATCACTTGATCGGTCGTCAAGATTATATTTACACTTACTCTGTCACTTTCTCGCGGTCAACTTCCAAAGTTAGGTTTGGAATGTTGATTAAAACAATTAGCGGTTTTGAGTTGGCGGGTGCTTCTTTGAAGGCTTCTACTCAGTCAGTTCGGTATGTGGAAGCGGGAACGACAATTGTAGTGAAGTTTCAGTTTAAATGTTTGCTGAATCCGGGGGTTTATTTTCTGAATGCTGGGGTGGTGGGAACGGTTGATGGAGATTTAACTTATCTCGATCGCTGCGTTGATGTGGCGATGTTTAGAGTTCAGTCTTGTACTGAGTCCTGCGGTAACGGCATCGTTGACTTGCTGATCGAACCGTGTTTAACTGTGGTTAATGCTGATTCTCTGGTGAAAGAGCAGTCAACCGAGGTTATCTAAAATTCTGTAAAAACAATGAGCGATATCAATTTAGATTTAGTTGAAAATCCTGTAATCAAAGCATTTATTCAAGAGCGAGCTAAGTTTCCCGAAAAATTTAAACTGAATATCTGCGAAGACGATGAAATGTATTTGTTCAGCTTGAACAACGTCAAAGACGATCGCGATCGGGCTTTGGTGCGCTACTATTCGATCGGGCGTCGCATCTTGGATACGGTTAAACAAGTTGTGGAATGGCATTTTGGCAGTTTTGAAAATGTACCCTCTTTTCTAGATTTTGCCTGCGGTTACGGTCGATTTACCCGGTTTTTGATTCAGGAAATACCGCCGGAACGAATTTGGGTTTCTGATATTTATGCTAACGCGGTTAAGTTTCAAACTGAATACTTGGGCGTCAACGGTATTGTCTCAACGGGAAAACCAGAAAATTATTTAATTGACCGCAAGTTTGACTGCATTCTGGCTAATTCTTTTTTCAGCCACATGCCGGAAAGAACTTTTACAAGTTGGTTGCAAAACTTGTACGATTTGTTGACTCCTAACGGCATTTTGATGTTCAGCGTTCACGATGAGTGTTTGCGGGCTCCTGATATAGAAATGCCTGCTAACGGTATTTTGTTCAGCGCCAACAGCGAAAGTCTGTCTTTAGACAAGGAGGAATACGGCACAACTTATGTAACTGAAAAGTTTGTGAGAGAAAGTGTCGATCGAGTTAGCGGAGGCAAAGCTTTTGTTCACCGGATTAAAAAAGGCATATGCAGGTTTCAGGATTTGTATGTTGTCACAAATGAGCTCGTTAGAGATTTTTCGGAGTTGAAATTCAATCACCACCCGGAAGGATATATTGATGTCGCTGCTTTTACGAACAAGGAGAATTTGTATCTGGAAGGATGGGCGGCGGATGTGAACCTTGACGGTCGCATTGAGGATCTGCAAGTGCTGGTAAATGGCGAGGTTGTACAGAGGTGCGAGCCTTTTTACGATCGCCCGGATGTAGCTGGATATTTTGAAACTGATGTGGCTTTGCAGTCTGGTTGGAGCTGTTATTTACCAAAAAACACTGTAGGGCTGGAGGATGTGTTAACAGTCAAAACAATCAATAACTATGGTTGGGAAGGGATTTTGGAAACTTGCACTGTTAAATCGCTAATTAACCAAAGACAATCGCAGTCTTTATTGGGATCTACTCAGACAAAAATCAAATTACTTGAGACTCAGTTAGCATCGGCTAGGATAGAAGAGGAGCAAAATCAAAGCAAGTTAATGATTACTCACACAAAGTTGGAAGAATCTCAAACAAATTTGCAAGAAACTCAAAATCAATTAGTTTCAGCTCAAATGCAATTGGAGCAAACTCAAAATCAGTTAGTATCTGTGCAAACGCAGTTGGAGAAAACACAAAATCAGCTAATTAATCTCAAGCAAGAACTAGAGCAAGCGAAGTGTCGGGTTTTGGCAATGGAAACCAGCAAGTTTTGGAAGCTGAGAGCCACGTGGTTTAAAGTCAGGCGAAAGCTGGGCTTAGCGGGAGAGTAGCGAGTAAATTTGGTGTGAGAATTAGGGCGAGGGAGAGAAATTGTGAGTACAAATGACAGCAAACCGTCGGTTTTTATTGTTACCGGAATGCACCGTTCCGGTACGTCTTTAACAGCTTCTTTGTTTCAGAAAGTCGGGGTTGATATTGGCAAAAAGTTAGTGGGCCCGGCCGACGGAAATGTGAAAGGTCATTTCGAGAATGTTGATTTTGTGGAGTTTCACAAAAGTGTTTTGCGATCGCACGGTATTGATGAACTCGGATGTACGTTGGAAAAAACGATTCCGGTAGCAGCAGAATACGCGGAAATCGCCAAAAGGGCGATCGACCAAAATCAACAAACTCACAAACATTGGGGTTGGAAAGACCCGCGAACAGCCCTTTTTTGGGATTTTTGGCTGACTTTACTCCCCGAAGCTAATTTTATCTGTGTTTATCGATCGCCCTGGGAAGTAGTCGATTCCCTTTACCGCCGGGGAACCGATGTCAGCTTGCTGCAAAATCCTGAAATGGCAGTAAAAATGTGGATTCACTACAATCAAAAAGTTTTAGAACTTTACGAACGTTTCCCCCATCGCTGTCTCCTAGCCAACGTTTATCCCATCGGCAACACTCCTGAACTTTTCCTCGATCGAGTCAACGAAAAATTTAATGTTAACTTAGGTGCGATACCTGCCGATAATTTTGAAGAATCTTTATTAGTCAACGATATTGTTAACAGTCACAGACCAACTTTAATAGAAAAATATTTTCCAGAAGCATTAGAACTATATGAACTTTTGGAAACCCAAGCTGGCAATCTGAGCAGCGAATCGAAAGGTGCGATCGATCGAGTTATTAATTTCCCCGCATCTCCAGTCTGGCCATTTGAAGATTGGCTAAAAATCCGCTTGCTGGAAAAACAGCAAAAAACGAGCTCTTCCGAACTTAAACAGTGGCAAGAACAATTTCACCAGGCACAGGCGAAAGTGTTGGGATTAGAGACAGAATTAGGAGCAACTCAAGTACAGCTTGCAGGCAAAGAATCAAATTTTCAAGAAGCTTTAACAAAAGTCTTAAAATTAGAAACAGAATTAGGACAAACTCAGGTACAGCTTGCCGGCAAAGAATCGCAATTTCAAGAAGCTTTAACAAAAGTCTTAAAATTAGAAGCAGAATTAGGGCAAACTCAGGTCCAGCTTGCCGGCAAAGAATCGCAATTTCAAGAAGCGTTAGCGAAACTCCTGGGGTTAGAAACAGAATTAGGACAAACTCAGGTACAGCTTGCCGGCAAAGAATCACAATTTCAAACAGCTTTAGCGAAAGTATTAGAATTAGAAGCAGAATTAGGGCAAACTCAGGTACAATTTGAAGAGAATGAATTTATATTGCAGCAAAAGTTAGCTGAGTTACTTCAGTTAGAAACAGCACAAAGTCAAAATCAGGAAAGATTAAAGGATACTCAGGAAAAATTAGAACACTCCCGCCAAGAAAATGAAAATTTTCGGGCAGAACTTGCTCTAATCAAGTCTTCAATAGGGTGGCAAGTGAGAGGAAAGTTGTGGGAAGTTCAGCGCAAAATCCGCGACTTGTTCCCTAAATTTATTTTTTCGTTAGATCGACCCACTACTTGGCAAGTTTGTGATTCTAACCTGCTAATTGTGGGCTGGGTTTTTAACCAAAAAAGAGAGATTGCAGCAGTCCGCGCCAGAATTAAAGACCAGAGTTTTGCAGGCGTTTACGGCATAGATAGAAGTGATATAGCGCTACCACACTCTAATATTCCGGCTGCGAAGAAATCAGGTTTTACAATTCAATTGGAAGCGCCTGCCGGACGGCACGAAGTGCTACTGGAAGCGCAAGATGATCGAGGTAAATGGCATTTGTTGGCAGCTTATCCGTTGTTAGTTTCAACGATTCAAGCATCGTTAGATGTACCGGTGGTTTGGGAACAGCGTCAGGGTCAAATTTTGTTTGCAGGTTGGTGCTGCCACCACGATCGCAAAATTGCTAAATTAAGCTTGTTGTGCGGCGAGAATTCTGTAGAATGCGCCTACGGTTTACGGCGAAAAGATGTCGGCGAAGTGTTTCCCGACTGGGTTAACAGTTCGGAAAGTGGTTTTGAGGCCCTTGTCGATTTGCCGCCAGGGGAATGGCACGTTTCTCTGCAAGCTGAGTTAGAAACCGGGGAAATTTTGTCTTTTCAAGCGCCTAAAATATTGACAGTGCGGCGCTACCATATCTGGCAGCGAAGTGCAGATAAGTTTGAGGAGTTATCAAGGTTTACAGCCGCAATTCAGCAGCGGGCGAAGGAAAGAAAACAGCGTCTTGGTAGAATTTTGCCCCTGCCCTGGGAAATTGTGAAAGTGCTCCGCCAGTTGGGGAAGATTTACCGGCAGCAAAAACAGTTTAGTGCGCCGGGAGATTTACTGCCACCTGCGGGTTTTGTGGTGCCTCAACCCATTGATAGGTATGACGCTTGGCTGGAGGTGAATCAGTGGAACGATCGCGCGCGCGATTACTTGATTTCTCGGTTAAAATCCTGGCGGGAACCGCTGCCAAAAATTTCGGTAATAATGCCAGTTTACAACCCGCAGATAGATTTTTTAGAAAGTGCGATCTACAGCGTGATCGATCAAGTTTATCCAAACTGGGAACTCTGCATTGCCGACGATTGCAGCACCGATTTTACTGTGGCTGACACTTTGAAAAACTGGGTTCAAAAGGACGATCGTATCCGCATCACATTTCGTAGAGAAAACGGCAACATCAGCGCAGCAACCAACAGCGCCGCCGCCCTAGCAACAGGCGACATCATCCTGTTTTTAGACAACGACGACGAACTAACTCCCGACGCATTAGGCGAAGTCGCCCTATATTTTGCCGCGCATCCGGCCACCGATTTTCTCTACTCAGACGACGACAAAATCGACACCAAAGGTCGCCGCTTCGCCCCGCAATTCAAACCGGAATGGTCGCCGGAACTGCTGCTTTCCTATATGTATCTCGGTCATTTGTGCGCCGTGAGAAAACACATTTTTGAACAAATAGGCGGTTTGCGGCTGGGTTTTGAAGGCTCGCAAGATTACGATTTTGCCTTGAGAGCAACCGAAATTTCTCGCCACGTCGCGCACCTGCCGCTAGTGCTGTATCACTGGCGAACAGCACCCGGTTCTACAGCCATATCTGGGGCTGCGAAACCGGCCAGTTTTGCCGCAGGTCAAAAAGCTATTCAAGACGCACTAAACCGCCGAAAAATTAACGGCAATGTCGCTCAGCACGCATGGGCGATTAAAGAAAATTTGGGCATATTTGCCCAGGATTTCCCGGATAACGGCCCGTCAGTAACGGTAATTATTCCTACTAAAAATCAGCTCAAGTTGCTGAAAGCCTGTCTAGACTCTCTAGAAACTACAACATATAAAAATTATCAAGTTGCCGTCATAGACAACGAAAGCGACGATCCGAAAACTCTAGAATATTTAAAGGAATTAACTTGCCAAGTTTTGCAGATAAAAAATCCTGACGGCAAGTTTAGTTTTGCAGCAATTAACAACCGCGCTGCCGAACAAGTTGACAGCGAATATGTATTGTTTTTGAACAACGATACTGAAGTAATTAACCCGCGCTGGCTGAGTCAAATGGTGGGATACGCTCAAATCGCGGGCGTGGGTGCAGTTGGCGCGAGGCTTTTATATCCCGACGGCAGAATTCAGCACGCGGGCATAATTCACGGGCTGCATCACGGTTTGGCGGGTCACGCTTTTAAGCTGATGAACAAGGATAATCGAGGCTATCTTTCTCAAGCGATGGTAACGCGAAATTATTCTGCGGTAACAGCCGCTTGCACGATTACTCCGCGTCAATTGTTCTTAGAATTGGGCGGTTTTGATGAGGAAAATTTTGCTGTTGCTTACAATGATGCAGATTACGGATACCGACTGTTAGAACGGGGTTATCGGTGCGTATATTGTCCCGATGCGGAATTGTTGCACAAAGAGGGAACTTCTAGGGGTTTTACCGACAACCCTCAAGAAGTGGCGGCTTTTAGGCGTAAGTATGCGGGCAAAAATGACAGTTTTTACAGTCCGCACTTGTCTTTAGAAGATGAGTATTTTCATATTCAACCTCGACGGGTTTTTATGAAGGAAGAAGGAAGTTCGGCAACGGATTCTGTAACGGATGTAACGGATGAAAAGAAGAAGGAAGAACTAAAATGTGGTAATTTTGGTTCTTTGATATCAGTAAATAATTTTGTAAACCCTATCAGAGTTTTGATGTGCAGCAATTCGCTGGATTTCACGGGTGCGCCGCTGCATCAGTACGAAATCGCGGTGAAATTGGCGGCTGAGGGTGCGATCGAGCCGATCGTACTTTGCGTAACAGACGGGCCCCTGCGTCAAGCTTACGAACAGCAGGGAATTGAAGTAATTGTGCGCGACAATCCTCTCGAACACATCTACCAGCGCGATGCTTATGATGAAGCCATCCGCAGTTTTAGCACAGAAATTGCAAGTTTAAAAGTAGATGCAATTTATGCAAATACTTTAGAAAACTTTTTTGTAGTTGATGCGGCGCGGCTAATCGGAATTCCTGTGGTGTGGAACGTGCACGAAAGCGAACCTTGGCAAACTTATTTTAACAGATTTGGTTCGGAGATTGCGGCGAAAGCTTTAGAGTGTTTTCGCTTTCCTTACAAGGTAATTTTTGTGGCAGATGCAACGCGGGATAGGTATTTGCCTCTCAACAGCCACCACAATTTTACAGTGATTCACAACGGCTTAGATTTGAGCAAACTGGAAAATTCGGAGAACTCTGAATTAGCTAGAAAAACTTTAGGTGTTACAGCGGAAGATGTGGTAATTTTGCTGCTGGGAACGGTATGCGAACGCAAAGGCCAGCAGGATTTAGTTAAAGCACTTTCACTTTTGCCTGACAAATGGCACAATAAAATTAGGTGTTTCATTGTGGGCGATCGCCCGAGTATTTACAGCAATAAATTAGCCGAGTTGGTGGGGGAATTGCCGAAAGAGTTGCGGCAAAGGGTGACAGTAGTCCCGGAAACTGGGGAGACGGGAAAATATTACAAAGCTGCTGATATTTTTGTTTGCACTTCTCGCGTAGAAAGTTTTCCGAGAGTGATTTTGGAGGCGATGGCCTGCGATTTGCCAATTATTACAACGCCTGTTTTTGGGATAAAAGAACAAGTGCGGTCTGGAATTAATGGTTTGTTTTATACGCCAGATCGTCCGGAGGAATTAGCAGCATCATTGACTACTTTATTGGAGGATAAATCTTTGCGTCAGCGATTAGCAGAAAATGCTAAATATGTGTTAGAGTCGTTGAATACTTTTGCAGAAATGACTGAAGCTTATGGTCAAATTTTTAGAGAAGCTTATTTTACTCCTAAAAAGTAATCGTTCAAGATTTAATGGTAAGAAAGTATGGCGTAAAATTTCGAGGATCGGGGAAGAGAACACCTCAAATGAATTAACAGCTAAAATTTACTGGGAGACTAACCCAACAGCCGCCATTGGGAAGCAGGGTTACTGGTTGTCTAATCCGATTATTGAAAAAGCTATAAACCATCGGCTGTCAGGTGGTAAGACTCAAGGTTACTGGCTAACCTGGTTAATCAATAATTTTTTCAAAAAGCGACGGTTTGATAACCTTTTGTCTATTGGTTGTGGTGTGGGGAATCACGAAATTTTGATGGCTAAATTAGGATTCGTCAGTCAAATTGATGCCTTTGACTTTTCCGAAAAATCTTTAGAAATTGCTAGAAAAGATGCCGCCGCCGCAGGAGTAAATATTAATTTTTATCAAGATGATTTTAATTTATTTAGTATTGATGATAGTAAAAAATACGATATAGTTTTTTGCTCAGGTTCGCTGCATCACGTCAGAGAACTAGAACGATGTTTATCAATAGTTCGGAAATGTTTAAAACCAGATGGATATTTTATTGTCAATGAATACATAGGAGATTGCTACAATATATATAATCAAGCTCAAGTGGATTTGATTAATCGCATTTACAAATGTTTTCACTACACGCTAAGGTCGGGAACAACTAAAAAATTTTCGAGTCCAAGTATTGAGAAAGTATTTACGAGAGACCCTTCAGAAGCAGTCCGGTCAAAGCTGATACTTCCGTTTTTAGAATTCTACTTTGATGTGGAAGTCTTGAATCCAGCCGGTGGAGGGTTGCTTCACGAACTTTACCCTTTCTTAGCTCACGATCAACTTTCAGACGGAGAACCCAAGAGTGAAACAATAATAAAGTTATTGCTTGAGATTGAAACAATCTTAATGGAGCAGCCGGGAGGACTATCAAGCGACTTTTGTTTGTGTATTCTGAGACCTAAAAAAAAACAATGGAAATAATACCGCCTAAAATAGACTACGAAGGGGCTTGGGACAGCTACGCCCAAGAATGGAAAGATAATAATCCTGAACTCGCTTATTTGGGCGACGAATGGATAGGTAAAGCTGCCGGTGCCGCCAACTCCTTAGCCGAATACGAAGCGCTGATAGAACAGCAATTTATTGCACCGTATATCCAAAAAGAACATAGGGTTTTAGAAATTGGTATTGGCGGCGGAAAAACAGGTTCGCTGCTGCTGAAATATTGCGATCGACTAATTTGTGCCGACATTTCCAGTCAAATGCTGCAAGCGGCACGATCGCGCTTGGGAGACGATCGCGTTTCTTACGTCAAACTCGACGGCTTAACATTAGACGGCATAGCTCCTGGTTCAGCCGATGTCTGCTTTTGTTACGATACAATGGTACACGTAGAGCCTGTAGATATATTCAACTACCTGACTCGAATTCCAAAACTGCTGCGAGGCGATCGAATTTGCGTGTTTCACCACACAAATATTTTCAGCGAATTAGGGTGGCAAAAATTCGCCAGCGAGTGGGACAAAAACTTGCTAGGGCACAGAGACGGCACAGCATTTTCAGTTATGACTGATACAATTATGGAAAAATTTCTCAACCATTTAAACTATCAAATCATCCTGAAAAATACATCTTCAGTACCGCGAGATTGCGTCTGGATCTGCAAAGCACCAACCCCCAATTAATAAAACCAAAGCTTTTTAGCCGAATCAAAATATTTTATTCCAACTAACAACAGTCAACAGTCAACAGTCAACAGTCAACAGACAACAGTCAATGAAAGCATTATTTCTCCATCCCAACTTCCCCGCCCAATACCGCCACATTATCACGGCTTTAGGCGAAGATCCCAAAAATCAAATTGTTTTCGGCACTAAAAACGAGCGTCCCGAATGGAACATTCCCGGCGTTCGCAAAGCAGCATTTACACCCAGCCGCGAACCCCACGCCCAGACTCACCAATACGTCCGCCCTTTAGAAAGTGCCGTCATCTACGGACAAGCCGTATTTAGAATGGCAGAACAACTCAAAGCAGATGGTTTTGTCCCCGATATTATCTGCGGACATTCAGGTTGGGGACCGACATTGTTTGTCAAAGAAGCCTTTCCCAATACGCCTCTTTTGTGTTATTTCGAGTGGTTTTATCATGCGATTGGTTCCGACGCAGATTTCGATCCTGCGGAACCTTTAACAGTTGACGACATGGCAAGAATTAGAATCAAAAATGCGCCGATTCTGATCGATTTATATTCTTGCGATTGGGGTTTGTCGCCCACTTATTGGCAGCGATCGCAATTCCCGCCAGAATTACAAAAGAAATTGTCCGTCCTCCACGACGGCGTAGATACCGATTACTTCAAACCAAACCCCGGTGCTAAACTGGTTTTGCCTAACTTAGACTTGTCCGGCGTTGATGAAATTGTCACCTACGTATCGCGGGGAATGGAACCTTATCGGGGTTTTCCTGAATTCATTGAGTCGATCGCCTATGTACAAGAACGCCGCCCCAACTGTCACGTCGTAATCGTCGGTTCAGAAAGAGTTTGTTACGGTCGTTCTTTACCCAACGGCGAGTCTTACAAAGACTATATGCTCAAAAAAGTACCGCTAGATTTGTCGCGAGTTCACTTTGTCGGGCCGCTACCTTATGGATTGTATTTAAAAGTAATTCAAGCATCCGACGTACACGTTTATTTGACCAGACCTTTTGTACTATCTTGGTCAATGATTGAATCTCTATCAACGGGATGTTTAGTAATAGGTTCCGACACAGGGCCGGTCAGAGAAGTTATCCGCGACGGAGAAAACGGTTTGCTAGTCGATTACTTCTCGCCCAAACAAGTAGCCGATCGCATTGATGAAGTTTTAGACCATCCTACCCGCATGGCAGAAATTCGCGTCAAGGCCCGTCAAACAGCATTAGAACGATATAGTTTAGCTAAAATGCTGCCGCAACATTTACAACTGATCGAGCAGGTAGCAAATCGTTCCATGCCGCCCACAGTTGGTATGGAACCAGAACGGGAATTAGCAGCCTCTTTTGCAGTAAGAAGTTAACAATCAAGTTGGTCAGGACTCAAGCCCCTGTCACAAGCCCTCCTGTGCGACTACACCGCACAGGAAAACCCACCAACTAGACTATAAACATCGGAATATCTCGACGTTGTAGTTGCCAAATTAAATATTTTGACAGCAGTCCGTCCATCCCTTATAGGCTAGTCGCCAGCTACCTTCTAGACAAATAATTTAATCCTCTCAAATCACTTCTGCATCCTGTGTTGCTTGAGAACTTTAGCGGGACTGACAAAGGAAATGCCCTGAGAAGAAGAGGTACTAATCATGACAGCTTCAATGACAGGCTCATAAACCGTTTTCTGGGCAACCCACTCCACAATGAAGTTTGCACCTGAGCCTCCACTTGTATCATCTGCTGCAATGAAAAAGTCTGTGGAAGCAAGCGGCTTGAGTTCTACTGGACTCTTAATGTCCTGCCTAATCAATTTCCCATCAGTATCGTAGTAACGCACCGAAGTAATAATAATCGAAGTTGTCAGATCCGTATTGCGGATACTGAGGGTGGCTGACAAATTCATGACTTGATCCTGGCTATTGTAGTGATAAATATGTGAGTAAATAGGGACATATACGGTTTGTCCCATCACAACTTTTGTTTTATCTAACGTGACCGATCTCAGTGAGGTTTCACGTTTTGTATCAAGTTGTTGCCTTTGTGAGGTAGTTTGCTCAGAACAAGAGGTAATGACGATCGCGGCGATCGCCCAATAAGCCCAGAAATGCTGTTTCAGCTCCATCGACATCCATCCAAATACACCACATACATTGCAGTTACGCCTACAGCAGAGTGCACCTTCTCTCTCGTTTGAGGCGGCTTAGTGATAAGGTTTGAGCGGCAGTTCAATCTGAAACGTTGAGCCTTTGCCCACTTCACTCGTCACATGAATTTTTCCACCGTGGGCCTGGACAATTTGTTGGGCGATCGCTAACCCCAGTCCAAATCCACCACTATCGAGCGATCGCTCAGTGTCCACCCGATAGAAGCGATCGAAAATATAGGGCAAGTCGGATTCTGGAATGCCGATGCCCGTGTCGAGTACCTGAATGATTGCCCAGCCTGGATGGGAAATTAAGCGTAATTGTACCATTCCTCCAGCAGGCGTGTATTTACAGGCATTGTTGAGCAAGTTTTCGACTACCTGCCGTAGCAAATCAGGGTCAGCCCACAATTCGCTCCGTTGCTCAGAGGGTTTGTAGGTTAGTTTGAGGTTCTGAGATTGTGCAAGCGGAGCGAACTCGGTTGCTAAATTGCTCAGCAGATCGTTGAGATTGAGTAACTTGAGCGATTCAGGCACAAGCCGTCCTTGATGACGAGCTAACAGCAGCAAATTATTTACCAGCAGTCCCATTGATTTCGCACTGTCTACAATGTTTTCCAAGGGGGGGTGGTAGCGCGAGTCATCAATCGCAATCATTAACCCAAGCTGGGCATTGGTGAGGATGGCAGAGAGGGGCGATCGCAACTCATGGGAAGCATCGGCTGTGAACCGTTGAAGCTGCTGATAGGCTTGCCGAATCGGTTGCATGGCCAGCCCACTGAGAAACCAACCTGTGAGGGCAATTAAGCCCAGTGTTAGCGGGACAGCGAGAGTTAGCACAATCTGAAGCTCAGTGAGCCTGTTTTGAGTTTCTGTCAGGGGAGTTGCAACCTGAAGATAGCCAAGCACCCCGGTTCTGCCTTCGACTGGTAATGTCACCTGACGCAGCCAGATCCCTTTTCCCAAAAGTGGGTCAGTCGATCGAACAGTGAGATAACCAAAGGACGTATTTAACTGCTCTGGGGAAGGAGTCCCAAAAAAACGAACGAGCCGCCTTTGTGCGTTAAACCAGCGCACATAAATCAGATCTTCTGCAACGGGATGAGACCCACTGCCTAACAAGGGGACATGACTCAGATCGACCCGGTTCTGGTTTTGGCGAACTTCATAATACACGCTGGCAGCCATGACTCTAGTTTTGTCATAGAGCAGTCGGTCAAGCGCCTCTAGTTTATCTTTTACCTCAATCTGGTAAATCACCCCCGCAAACAGCACGAGAATGCTTCCCATTGAGAGGGTGAACCAACGAGCCAGATTGCGACGACTTTGATTGAACACGGCTTGCCTTTACGATCGTTACTTTTCAGGGGAAGTCAGGCGATAACCCATACCGTAAATGCTATCAATCCAATCTGCTGCTCCTACAGCCTGCAAGCGTTGGCGGAGTTTGCGAACTAGAACTGCGATCGCATTGCTCTCAGGTTCAGTCCCCCATTCCCACACGCCTTGTTCAATCTGATTCCGAGTCAAAACTTGCCGGGGATGACGCATAAAATACTCTAACAACTGAAACTCGCGACACGAGAGGGAAACGGTTGCACCTTGTCGCTCAACGGTAAGAGTATCCAGGTGGAGGTGCAGATCCTCAAGGCTGAGCGTATCTCCTTGCCAAAGGGGCGATCGCCGTCTTAATGCCCGCACTCGTGCCATGAATTCCAGCAAATCGATGGGTTTCACCAGGTAGTCATCTGCGCCTGCGTCCAACCCGGTCACTTTTTCAGGCGTGGTGTCTCTTGCCGTGATCATCAAAATCGGCGCTGTTTTCCCTGCAGATCGATATTGACGACAGAGATTTACCCCACTGATATGTGGCAACATCCAGTCCAGAATCAACAAATCATAATCTTTTTCTGATAACAGCCACTGCGCCGTCTCTCCATCTTTTACCCCATCTACGCTATGTCCTGCCTGAGACAGCACTGTTTGAAGCGGCATCAGTTGCTTTGGGTCGTCCTCCACAAGTAGGATTCTCATATATTTCTTTAATTGGGCTTATAACATTTATATGCTGATGGAATTTACCTATTTTAAGCATGAATCTAAAAATGCCAACACTTGCTTTTTTTCTATTTGCGGCTCTAGGAGAAATCTCTGGATGTTACGCTTTCTGGGCCTGGGTGAGACTTGAAAAGAGCATTTTATGGATTGTTCCAGGCATTTTAGCTTTAATCTGTTTTGCGCTTGCTTTAACTCAAGTCAATGCTTCAAATGCTGGAAGAGTATATGCTGCCTATGGAGGTATTTACATTCTTGGATCTCTGGTTTGGTTGTGGCTCATTGAAGGAGTTAAGCCAGATAAGTGGGACTTGCTTGGTGTTACAATTTCCCTGATTGGAACTGCTGTAATTTTGTTGAGCCCACATCGCTGAGCGGTATGATTATGGAACTGAAACATTTGAGGCATCGGCCTTGAGTATGATTTCAGCAGAGCGATCGCTCCACTAAAGTGCAAATATAGCAATCCTAAATCATTTGTGAATTTCTTACTCCCTCCCCGCGGGTTCGGGGAGGGTTGGGGTGGGGTAAAAAATGTATGTGGCAGGTTACTAAACGTTGGCTAAAAGCATCAGGCGCAGAGTTTTGGTTGCCATTGCCGTTTGTGGCGATCGCGTTTTGGGTTGGTTCGAGTTTCCTAATGGCTCAAGAATTACAACAACCCCAGATCGCAAAGAATAAACTTCAGGCAGATACCCAGCTTAAAGCAACGGTTTCTGTCAATATATTGCTCATCAACGCGGTGATTAACCGAAAACAAGGAACAACCCAGGTTGCGGTAGAAACAGCAGAACCCATTTTGAAGCGATTGGAATTAGAATTGCCAATGACTGACGCAACCCAGATAGAGGCAGCGATCGCGCAAGAACTGCAGTTATCACGTCAAAATGTTCGCCAGTTAGTCCGTTACGAGCTCGTTGAATAAGTTTATTGTTTCAATATTGCGATCGCATCCAGTCAAATAAGGTTGCCAAATCCATAGGTTTCCTGGCTGCGATCGCGCAGTTTTGTTAAGTGGCAAGAGCCTTTGGCGCTTGCCACTTCACTGTTAGGAACTACTGAGTGACGATTTCGTTAGTGATGGAAACATTCGCTGCAACTTGCCGAGCGATTTGTTCTGCCAATGCTTTTTGTTCGGCCGTTTGAACGCGCCCGGTTAACACAATCGCATTAGCTCGATCGTCTGCGTCCAAATCGAATTGCTTGAGGGTGGTATCCGAGTCCAAGGCATCTTCTACGCGATCGGCAATATCGTCAATGTTTTGATTTTCAGCCGTCTGTGCGGTCGTGGTTGCAGGCGCAGAAGCGGTTGGAGCATTCGTATTTTCAGTGGCAATTGTGGGAGCAGAAGTAGATGGAACAGTTGTCTGTGAAGTATTGGGGGGAGTGCAAGCACCTAAACCCAAAATTGCAACAGTGCTGACGCTGATTCCTTGCACCAAGAGCTTTAATAATTGCATATTCTTTGTCTGTTTTGTTTGTTTTGAAACGCAATTTTGCCGATAAACCTCAGCATGAAGTTTTTCATCATCTCAACTTAACAAGTGAATGTACAATCGTTCATCCATCAAAAGTAATGCTTTTTATAACCCTATTAAAAGGAAACACTCAATCAAATGCAGTGAACTAAGGTTGGCAAGTTCACAAGCTATCTCAATCCGTTCTCTGCCTAAGTAGACGGAGCAAATGTGATCGAAATGTGAGTAACAGAAATCAGTCGATCATTTTTTGCTCACATTCATCAATGACGCTAGAAACAAGACGAAACAACAGACAAGCACTTGGCTTGACAAGAAGCGTTATGACTGCAACGAATGTAGAAAAATTAGTAGAACACTCTTGGCATGACATCTCTGTCGAGAAAGTGGCTCGGCTTTTAGAGAGTGACCTGGAAATAGGGCTATCTTCCGATGTGGCAGCAGAGCGGCGCGAGATCCTCGGCCCCAATCAACTAACGGCTCAGAAGCAGCAAAGTGCCTGGTTGCGATTTTTTCAGCAACTGAATCAGCCGCTAATCTACATTTTATTAGCCTCTGGCATAGTAACAGCATTTCTGAAAGAGTGGATTGATTCAGGGGTAATTTTTGGGGTGGCTCTGACGAACGCCACCATTGGTTTCGTTCAAGAATCAAAGGCAGAAAATGCGATCGCCGCTTTAGCAAAATCTGTTGCAACTGAGGCAACGATTCTGCGCCACGGTCAAAAGCAAGTGGTTTCATCCAGCGAACTGGTTCCTGGCGATCTCGTCTTGCTGTCTTCTGGGGATAAAGTGTCTGCGGATCTGCGACTGATCGAAGTCCGTGACTTACAGGTCGATGAGTCAGCCTTAACGGGAGAATCTGTCCCGGTTGAGAAGGAATCCCAGGCGCTAGAGGCAGACGCTGCACTGGCCGATCGCACGAACATGGCGTATACCGGAAGCCTGGTAACGTTTGGACAGGGACGCGGACTGGTGGTCAGCATTGGCGAGATGACCGAGACCGGACACATTTCCCAACTGATGCAGCAAAGCACCACGTTAGAAACCCCGCTGAGTCGCAAAATTGACAAATTTAGCAAAACCTTGCTGTACGTCATTTTAGGTTTGGCTGCCTTCACCTTTGCAGCAGGCATTGCCCAGAGATTTTCTTGGGTTGAGGTGTTCAAGGCATCTGTGGCGCTTGCCGTCAGCGCAATTCCTGAAGGCTTACCCGCGATTTTAACGGTGACACTGGCGATCGGGGTTTCCCGGATGGCAAACCAACACGCCATTATTCGCAAACTTCCGGCAATTGAGACGCTGGGCAGCACCACGGTGATTTGTTCCGACAAAACCGGAACCTTGACAGAGAATCAAATGACTGTTCAAGAGATCGATGCCGGTGGAAAGCGATATCGGGTTAGCGGTGGAGGATATGCACCAGACGGGAAAATTTCTGTAAACGGACACTCCGTTGACCTGGCGAACGCACCTGCTTTATATGAATGCCTGCAAGCAGGATTGTTGTGCAACGATTCTTATCTAGACGTGCAAGACGGGAACTGGACGGCGATCGGTAGTCCAACGGAAGGGGCGCTGGTTGCGGTAGCCCAAAAAGCGGGGTTAATTGCTGAGAAACTGGAGGAAGCGCTTTGCCGACTCGATACACTGCCGTTTGAATCTCAGTTTCAATACATGGCAACCTTACATGACGATCGCCCACAACGGTTGATTTATGTCAAGGGTTCAATTGAGGCAATTCTCAAGCGCTGTCGCCTGATGCTCGATGAAGAGGGAGAGGCGATCGCCATCAACCCAGCGCCGATCGAGCAAACCGTGGAGAGGATGGCAAAAAAAGGGTTACGAGTTCTGGCACTTGCCAAGAAAGTTGTACCCGCTTCTCAATCTTCAATAGAGCATTCTGATATTGAGCAAGGGTTAACTTTTCTGGGTCTGCAAGGCATGATCGACCCGCCTCGCCCCGAAGCGATTCAAGCGATTCAAGCCTGTCGGTCTGCGGGAATTCAGGTCAAGATGATTACCGGCGACCATGCCAAAACAGCAGCAGCGATCGCGCACCAAATGGGACTAAATCAAACCCAAGATGCTCCCGTTTTTACCGGTCAAGAACTCGCTCAACTGAATCAGCAGCAATTAGCCAATGCTGTCGAACAAAGCTGCGTGTTTGCTCGTGTCGCGCCAGAACAAAAGCTGCGCATTGTCGAAGCACTTCAGTCTAAGGGCGAGATTGTGGCGATGACTGGAGATGGGGTTAATGATGCTCCCGCCCTGAAGCAAGCTGATATTGGGGTAGCGATGGGCATCACGGGCACTGAAGTGACAAAAGAAGCCGCAGATATGATTCTGACGGATGACAACTTTGCTTCGATCGAGAAAGCAGTTGAGGAAGGGCGCACGGTTTATAAGAATCTGCTGCGGGCGATCGCCTTCATCCTGCCCGTGAATGGTGGAGAGTCCATGACCATCTTGATTGCCGTACTTTTGGCAACCCCGCTACCCATTTTGCCAGTACAAATTCTCTGGCTGAATATGGTCAGTTCAGTTGCGTTGAGCTTACCGTTGGCATTTGAGCCGCCCTCTCCCGATGTCATGCAACAGCCGCCTCGACCTGCTAATGAACCGCTTCTGTCTCGCAGGCTGACCGCTCGGATTCTGACAGTTTCGGTATTTAACTGGATTGCAATCTTTGGGATGTTTGAATGGATCGTCCAAACCACAGGCAATGAAGCTCTAGCCCGGACGATGGCAATTCAAGCATTGGTTGCGGCAGAAGCTTTTTACCTGTTAAGTATCAGTCGCTTCGTTCCGGCGATCGCCGCCAAACTGCGCGGTAAAGATGAATCCGTTGGCTACGCGGTAGCGATCGGCATTGGGGCTATTTTCATTCTCCAATTCCTGTTTAGCCAATTGGGCATTATGAATCAGTTATTCGACACAGAAGCTTTGAACCTAATCCAAGGCTTAATTTGTATCGGATTCGGACTTCCAATGATTCTTTTGTCAGCTTTGCTAAAGCGTTTTGCACCTCTGAACTAAGTCTTTTTTGTGATGCAACCATTGCAAGCGACTTTACACACTATTTACCAATTTTGTAGCGTTGAATATTGAATATTTCTCATGACTTACCAAAATCTCAAACGTGCTAGCGGCTTATTTACTAATCATCGAAACGTAAAGCAGGCGCTAGTTGAGCTAAAAAGCAGGGGCTTCCCCATGCACAAGATTTCAGTGATTGCTAAACCTTCTGACAATGATGATTTGGACTCTCTGGGCGTGCAGCAAATTTTAATGACAAGAGCAGCAGGCGCACAAGTAGGCGCGATCTTAGGCAGCATACGACTAGGTGCACTAGCCTTAATTGTTGGACTCAGCAGCCTGCTAATTCCCGGTATTGGTCAGGCAGTAGCGGTGGAAAGCATTTTAGCAACTTTCTTTGGAAGTGGGATTGCTGCAACTGCTGGCGGTCTATATGGCGCACTTCAAGGATGGTTGGTGCCAGAAGAACAAGCAAGAATGTACAATGACAGATTTAACCAGGGAGATTATTTGCTCGTCATAGAGGCAATAGAAAATGAGATCGTGATTGCTGAACCTGTCCTTAAACGTTGGGAGATTCTGACGTGGCGTGTCTGTGATGCTACCTAAATTCAAGGTCAGAGAGGACGATTACCTGCGAGGAATTTAGTACCGCGAATCAGAATGTCCAAAACCACTCAAAAATTTGACGGTCGATGATTTTGGGCGATCGCTCTCCTACTCCTGACATACGGATCGACAACTTCCAGTACCCGCCGATTCGGCAAGCGCGATCGGGGGGGCAATGCTTCAGAAGAGACAGTTAAAAAAATATTAAAAACCCGCACGATTAAGAGCAATTAGCATCCTGTAAGGGTTGGGAAATCATCCAGATCTACCAAAAAAATTGCACTCTAAAAACGATCCGATCGCCCAACCAACCCAGAAATCCTGTTTCAGCTTCACCGGCATTCATCCAAATACACCACATAAATTGCAGTTACGCCTACAACAGAGTGAACCGTTTCCTGTAGACTAAAACCGTAGTTAATCTGTCAATTTCTTTGAGGAAAACGAGTTTATGACAGGAGTATCGGTGATCGAGTCGATTGTAGCGCAAGCACCTCCCTTGGGCAGCAATCCTGCTACAAATAGCCAAACGGCAGGAGTCATTCCTGAATTGGTCATCATCTTGATCATTCTGCTGCTGATTGCAACTGTTGTGGCACTCGTAACCCAACGGTTGCGAATTCCCTATGTGACGGGCTTAGTATTAGCAGGTCTGCCCATTACGGAGGTCTTGTCGCGTCGAATTGGTTTAGACCCCTCTTTAGTATTAAATCTTTTCCTACCAATTCTGATTTTTGAAGCCTCGATCAATACTGATATCAGCCGTCTCCGCAGCACCTTTAAGCCGATCGCCCTGCTGGCGGGTCCAGGCTCTATCTTTTCTTCAGGAATTATCGCTGTTCTGGTTAAATTTGGGCTGGGGCTAGACTGGATTCCTGCGTTGCTGATCGGAGTCATTCTGGCAAACACTGATACAGTCTCGATGATCGCGGTTTTTAAAGAGATCCGCGTGCCTTCTCGATTGTCCACCATTGTTGAGGGAGAAACTCTGTTTAACGATGCGGCTGCTCTAATTTCATTTAATTTGGTTTTGGTCATTTATGCGACAGGCTCTCTCACCGCTATACAAGGCGTGAAGGAACTGCTCGTGGTTGCCTTAGGTGGGGCACTGGTCGGGGGTGTTTTAGGTTACTTGAGCGTGCCGATATTTGTTCGCTTAAACGATCCGTTGAGTAGCCTTTTGCTAACCGTCGCTCTCGCATTGGGAACATTCCAAATCGGACAATTTTTAGGCGTATCGGGCGCGGTGGCGGTGGTCATCGCCGGACTTGTTTTTGGCAACCTTGGGCTGCCTCGCAGTTCGTCTGCCTCGGATCGGATTACCTTGCTGAGTTTCTGGGAATACGCTGGTTTTGGCGTCAATACGTTTATTTTCCTGCTGATTGGAATTGAAATTAACCCGCTGACGCTGTGGAGAATTTTGCCATCCATTTTATTCGTCATTCTGGCTTATCAACTGGGACGGATTCTCTCGGTCTATTTGTTATTAGCGGGGCTGCGTTGGTTCGATCGCCCCATTCCCCTACGCTGGCAGCACATTTTGGTTTTAGGGAATATTAAAGGGTCTCTCTCAATGGCC
Source organism: Microcoleus sp. BROC3 (assembly GCF_036702515.1). Taxonomy (NCBI): domain Bacteria; kingdom Bacillati; phylum Cyanobacteriota; class Cyanophyceae; order Oscillatoriales; family Microcoleaceae; genus Microcoleus; species Microcoleus sp. BROC3. Next base: position 116,599 of record NZ_JAUBTQ010000010.1, on the reverse strand, counting down.
TTAGCTGTTGCGATTCCCTTGACCCTACCAGGACGGGATAACATCATTGCCCTGGTGTTCGGTGCAGTTTTATTTTCCCTGGTCGGACAGGGATTAAGTTTACCGTGGATTGTAAAACGACTAAAAATTAGCCGTGTTTCTGATGTAATGCAGGAAGCTGGGCAGTTACAGATTCAGTTGATCGCTTCCAAAGCGGCTCAAGATGAGCTAGATAGTTTGCTGAAATCTGGCGTGTTACCGAAGGCAGTTTACGAAGAGTTGTGGGCATCATATCAAGCACGGGTAGCACACTCTGAGCGAGTGCTGCGCGATCTCTACAATAAACATCGGGCCGGGCAAGTACAGGGCGATCGCAGCGGGTTAGATACGATTCGACGGCGATTGCTTCTAGCAGAAAAAGGAGCAGTTAGCGATGCCCTCCGCAAGCGAATTGTTCCAGAGGATCTGGTTGAGCCTTACATCAAAGATTTGGATGAGAAACTTCTAAGGTTGGCAGATGACTAGCGCGAATGCCGAGGTAATCAATCATCTGGTGAACTAGCTCTGGACGAGTAACGACTAGGATGGTAGAGCCTGATTCAAGAACAGTATTGCCGTTCGGAATCTCCAGATTGGCGCAGGCATGGCATTGATAACCAATAATCAGCGAACCTGTGGGAAAGCGGGGGTCTTGAGCAATTTGAGCAACGGTGTGACCTGCCACCTTGCAATCGCCTGGAACTGGCAGCTTTAGTACCTCGACTTGCCCGTGTTCAAAGTGCATCATCGACTCGATTTGGGGGTATTCAATCGCATTCGCCATTGATGCAACTGCCAAATCAATAGTGCTGATGATGTGACTGGCTCCGGCAAGTCGATAGGCTTCCAGGAATTCGCGATCGCGCATTCGCACCACAATATGGGAAATGCCATAGCTCCTGGATAGGGTGATCAGCGCTAAATTCAGTGCATCATCGCTGAGTGCTGCAACGACTGCGTTTGCTTGTTTAATTCCCGCTTCCAGAAGAACCGTTGTACTCACCGCACTGCCTTCAAATGCCATCACTCCGATTTTTTCACGAGCAAAGCGACACGCAAGCGGGTCGGCATCGATGATTGCAACCGTATGACCGAGTTTTAATAGCTGCTGGGCTAAACCCAGCCCCATCATTCCTGCTCCACCAATTAATATGTACATGACTATTTGTCACCCCAAAAATGAACTTTAAAGATCGATCGCTGTGAGTGAGATTGTGTTGACTTTCTATCAGTTTAATCGGCTTGTGAGGTGGCTTCTACCGGGCTTACTTATTACCTGTTCGACAGTTAATTTAATCAGCTTTTGGGGTAGGCATTGCTAGCCCGCCCCTCAAGGGATGTTCCTTAGTTAGGTGCCTAGCGAGAACCCTACATAATCTTAGGCACTTTAAAAAACTCCCCATCGCGATCGGGAGATCCCTCCAAAATACTTTCTCGCTTAGGAAAAGGTTGCAAATCGTCCGATCGCATCACATTACTAACATCGATCGCCCGCGTTGTCGGCTGCACCTTACTCGTATCTAGTTCGCTCAACTGCTCGAAATAATCCAAAATACCGTTGAGTTGACCAGTAAACTGCTCTTCTTCTTCCGGCGTTAATTCCAATCTCGCTAAATTCGCTACTTTCCGAACTTCTTCTCTGTCAATCATAAAAATCGGGAATGGGGGATGGGGAATGGGGAATGGGGAATGGGGAATTGGTTATTAGAAACAATAACAAACAACAAACATATAACCAATAACTAATGCCCCATTCCCCATTCCCATCATAGTTAAAAATATACATCAATCTGCGATCGGCCTGTCGTCTTCAGCCAATTTTGCACCTCAATGTAATTGTTCGGGGCCAAACGAATAGCCTCTTTCCAATAATCCGCTGCTTTATCAAACAGCCCTTCCGCCCCTTCTATATTGCCCGCTTCCTTTTCCTTTTCGCCTTGATAGTGATAAATCACAGCAATATTATTCAGCGCTTGCGGCATTCTAGGATTGAGTTCCAGGGCCTCGCTGTAATACTCCAAAGCTTTATCGTGTTCGCCGTTGCTAGTATGGATCAGCCCCATATTGTACAAAACATAACTGCGATCGTAAGGATCTTCCTCCAACTTCAGCGCTTCATGATAATTGTCGAGCGCTTCAGCATATTCGCCATCTGCTTGAGCTGACATACCATCCCGGTAATAAGCAAAAGCTTCCTTCGCCTGCTTTTTCGCCGGCATCATCTTCAGGATGATATCAGCCATTACCGTGAAACTTTTGTCAATAAAGTTATCGTTGCGTTGAGTTCTGGGCATATGCGATTCTTTGGTTAGCGGCTAATCAGAAAAATTAGCCTGTAAAGTTTTCCTATTAATAATTGCGCAACTGTTTTAGTTTGCAGTTGTGTTGAGGGCGCTAAAAAGCATACTCGATCGCAAGTGCGAACCTTAAAAGACGCCCTTGGGTTTAACACCCGCGCAAGCTCTATCTATTTTATATAAGTCTTGCAAGACTTGCAAAAAAACTAGATTTCTTTAACATATCTCTGGCACTCTACACAAAACTTACAAAAACCCGCGCCGAAGGGAAAAGTTCTGCTTTAGAGTGCAGGGGCGATCCTGTTCGAGGGCTTTCCTTCGGCTCGCTTCGCTAACGCCAACGGGGGACGATCGCGCACCGCACCCTACTAACTTTACTCACAATCCCCCGCTGTTGCCCTTTTGGCAAACCAGCAAAAGCAAATGCCGAGGAGAAATTCGATCGCAAAGTTTTATTAAGCTCTCCGGGTTTAGCCAACACTTAAAAGTTATTCGGCAAAACACTAGCAATATTTTGCCCCAAAGTCAAGGGCAGCAAAAAAAAAATCAGAAAGCCGGACACCAAAACCAGCTCGAATTCCCGCAATATATAATAAAAATAACCGGGTAATTTTCACAGAGAGAAACCTATGGCTCCGAATCCCACCATTATGCAAGCCGTCGAACAACTTGGCTACCGCGTTACGGTTGGAGACGTGGCGGCAAAAGCTGGATTAGATGTCAATTTTGCCCAACGAGAACTGTTAACCCTCGCCTCCGAAGCAGGCGGCAACCTGCAAGTAGCAGAATCCGGCGACATTGCCTACCTATTTCCCAAAAACTTTCGAGATATTTTGCGAAACAAATTCTTGCGCTTGCAGTTGCAGGAATGGTGGCAAAAAATCTGGCGAGTTTTATTTTACCTGATTCGGATATCTTTTGGCATAGTGCTGGTAGCTTCTATCCTCTTAATTTTTGTTGCGATCACGCTTTTACTCTCCAGCAGCAGCGACAATGACGGGGGAGGAGAGAGTGGCGGCAGCGACAGAGGCGGTGGTTTTTTCTTTTTTCCCTACTTCTGGAACGACTTACTCTGGATATTTTACTGGAACCATGACGAACCTTACTACCAGCAGCGATCGCGCTTAACTGACCAAAAACCCGAGATGAGTTTTCTGGAAGCAGTTTTCTCATTTCTATTTGGAGATGGCAATCCGAATAAAAATCTAGAAGAGCGTAAATGGAGCGATATTGCCACTGCAATTCGCAACAATCGAGGCGCAGTCGCCGCCGAACAAATTGCCCCGTATCTCGACAATCTCGGACAAGGATACACCCGAGAATACGAAGAATATATGCTACCGGCTCTCGCCCGTTTTGACGGCCGGCCCGAAGTCAGTCCCGAAGGGCAAATAGTCTACCATTTCCCGCAATTGCAAACCACAGCCACCGAGAGAAATTCTGAACCAGTAGCAGCTTATTTGCGAGAAATTATGTGGCGTTTCAGCAACGCCAGTTCAGGACAAATCATGCTCGCAGCAGGGTTAGGAGCCGTCAATCTGGTCGGTGCGTTAGTTTTAGGAAACTTATTAGCTAAAAGTGCGATCGCCGGTGGATTTATCGGTTTCGTCAGCGCTATTTATCCAATGCTCCTGATTTACGGCGTCGGATTTCTCGCAATTCCTTTAATTCGCTACTTCTGGATTCAGTGGAAAAATAGCCGGATAGAAGCCCGCAATCAAGAGCGTCAGCAGCGAGCTATGTTATTAAACGAACCCGATGCCAACTTGCTCCAAAAACTTGCCTACGCTCGGGAATTTGCAGCAGAGAACGTTCTGACTGGAGAAGACTTAGCTTATACAACAGAAACCGAATTAACCCAACAAGAACTAGAACAGTCAGCAAAAATAGATGCCGAATGGCAGCGGAGGATCGACCGATTTTAGATTTGAGATTTGAGATTTTAGATTTAGCAGTTTTGAGCCACAATCTAAAATCGTCACTCCTGGACTCATCAAGACCCAAAAAATCGGTTTTTTTGACCGGAGCTAAGGGCTGGAACGAAGTATTTTTGTCTCTAAAACCCGGTTTCTGCGTAAGTGGCGATCGTAAATCTTAACTCCGACGAACGTTTGTAGTGAGGACTGAAATTCTCATAATTTTCTGAGAACTTTACTCCTGACTGCAAACCTGTTTGATGGGAGTCGATCGCTGGGACAGGATATAACAGTCAAATTTTTGGCGCGTGAGACTCTTTCGTATTCCTGGTTTTTTTAACAACCTTAGGGCGTTTAAAAATTAAACTATTTTGGTCGTACTTCGAGTCGTGGCTCAGAGTCACAAGTTCCCACCCATCCTCCCCCAACTGATTGACAAATAGATGTAGCGAGCCTTGTTTCCAATCTCGCTGTTCTTCACCGTTTACATATAAACTAATCAGCTTGTTTCCAAAAGGATACATATTCGCATCGACAAATAAATACTCCCACTTTTGCATAGCAATCCTTAATGTAGTTAGTCATCAGTCATTAGTCATTAGTCATGCCCAATTCCCAATTCCCAATCCCCAATTCCCTGTATTCACGACACGGAAGTCACGGGTACAAGAATAGCTGTTTTTCTCTTCTTCCTTCCCCCTTCCCCCTTCTTCCTTATTGCTTATTCCTGATTCCTGATTCTTTCTTTCTTGCCCATTCCCAGCAGTTACTGCACTGCAATTCTAGCCAAAGCAGTACCCCGGTAATAGTGCAACAAAATCTGCTGGTAGCCGTATCCCTGCCTGGCCAAATTGTAGGCCCCCCACTGACTCATTCCCACAGCGTGACCGAAACCTTTGCCAGCAACTTGAAAACCGGTAGGAGCTTGGCCCCTGTTCCTTGCGATCGCACTGCCCCCGTACTGAGGAATCACAGTAAAGCGGGTACTCCTCAAATTTAGAACCCGGCGTAAATCTGCGCCACTCATGACCCTAGAACCTCCATCTCCGATTACTTTCATCCTCAAAACGCTGCCGTAAGCGGTAGTGCGTTCTGGCTTCATCGAGATCACATTGCCCACGCCAGAAATCTTGCTGCTGATTTGAGCCCGGGAAAAATTTTCTTTCCACTGGTAAACGGGCGCTCCTTGGTCGAAGTCAGGAACAGCACGCAGGTAAGGCAGGGGTTCCGTCCAAACATCCTCGACATTTTCAGTATGTCCCCCAGACGCAGAGTGGAAAACGGCTAAAATAATCTGACCGTTGTAGGCAAGAACTTGACCTGCGGTTGCATCGACTGCGGAATAAGTGCCAGAAGATTCTGTTTGCAGTCCTTTGTAAACCTGCGAAGACTGAGTATTGTCCACGTCGTAAAGCTCGGTTTCGCTTTTGAGGCGCTGGTGGATAGCGTAGGAACGGGCGGCGACAGCTTGGGCTTTCAAAGCTTCAATAGGCCAATTGCCACTCATTTCGGCACCGAGAACACTGTAGAGATATTGTTCGATATCGACGTAGTTGACGGCAGTCAAGCCTCCTTTTTCGGGAACTAGAAGCGTGCGTCCCCGATACCAGCGATCGCCAATCCAAACATAACCGTTCCCCGTCGGCTCGATCCAAACTTGGTTGGCCGCCCAGCGACCAATTGCCACTGTTCCCGATCGAAATTGAGCTGACTGAGAACTGTTTGCCGGCAGTTCGCCCAAATTGCGCCCGCTACCGTCGCGGATTGCAGCTTTGGTAGAACTGCCGACTTTTAACTGACTTGCCCCGTCTTGTACGGCTACTCGCAAGATCAGCGCTGCCTGGGCTGGGGCTACCATTACCAGCCAAAACAATAGCGAAATCCAAAAGTAGCGTTTTTTTAATGTCGAAAGAACGGAAGCAAAAAATACTCCTGACTGCATTTGAAAATTTTCCTTTTATGCTGTATATGTTTGACAAGTTTTAAGGGGAAGCTGGGGTTCGGGAAAAAGGAAGAGGAACGAAAGAAAGAAAACGTTAGAATTGGGTTTGGCACTCTGTGCCGTTGTCGAAAATGATTTTAGCAACTAGATGTTCGCAGGAACAGCGATTTATCCCGGTTCCTGGCTGCGACTATTTCCTGTATGTCGGATTTGCCGCACTCTGGATATATGTAACATATTTTTAAAGACTTAATTGAGGTGATTTGACTCTTGCAGATTACATTTCTCGGAACTAGCTCCGGCGTCCCCACGCGATCGCGCAACGTTTCCAGCATCGCCCTCCGCTTGCCCCAGCGAGCGGAACTCTGGCTGTTTGACTGCGGCGAAGGAACTCAGCACCAGTTTCTCCGCAGCGATCTCAAAGTCAGCCAACTAAGCCGCATTTTCATTACTCACCTGCACGGCGACCATATTTTCGGCTTAATGGGTTTGCTGGCTAGCTGCGGTTTGGCGGGGAATGTCAAGCGCATCGATCTTTACGGGCCTCCGGGACTTGAAGAATATTTGCAAGCTGGCGTTCGCTATTCTCAAACTCATTTTTCTTATCCGGTTAAGGTACACAAAATTCACGAGGGAGTCATCTATGAAGATGACGAATATATTGTTAGCTGCGGCCCTTTGAAGCACCGAGTTACTGCTTTTGGTTATCGAGTAACTGAGAAAGACCGTCCGGGACATTTTGATGTAGAAAAAGCTAAGGCTGTGGGTATTCCTTCCGGGCCACTTTACGGTCAATTAAAACAAGGAAAGACGGTAAAGTTAGAGGACGGGCGACAGTTTAAAGGTACTGATTTTTGCGGCCCGGATCAAATCGGGCGCAAGTTTGTGTATTGTACGGACACGGTTTTTTGTGACGGGGCCGTGGAATTGGCGAAGGATGCCGATTTGTTGGTGCATGAAGCTACTTTTGCTCATCAAGATGCTCAAATGGCCTTCGATCGCCTGCATTCAACTTCGACAATGGCGGCTCAAGTGGCTTTGACGGCTGGGGTAAAACAGTTAATTATGACGCATTTTAGCCCGCGTTACGCTCCGGGGAATGCGATCGTCCTGGATGATTTGCTCAAGGAAGCGCAGGCTATTTTTCCGAATACGAAAATGGCCTATGACTTTTTGACTTACGAAGTGCCGCGCCCTGTTTAAAACTAGGGTTTATCTGGCGTGAGATGTGACAGCTTTTTTCATAAGGGCGATCGGGGCGGGCTAGGAGGGCCCGTTCAAAAATTACGCATTGGCTGTGCTGTTTTGGAGTGGTTGAAATCTCAAGGTCATGGTAAAATGTAAAAACTAATTGTATCTATGGTGTTTTATGTCTAATCTTGAATTATTAGCCCAACTTCGGCAATTGTCTCGTGCTGAAAAGTTTCAAATGATGCTGTTTTTAATAGCAGAATTGGCGAAACAAGAAGGAATTGTAATGGATAATGAATCTGTTGAAATTATATATTCAGTGCATACTTCTAATAGTGCAGCAGAGCAATTGACGCAGTTACTAGAAATAGAACAGAAACAAACTCAAAATGTTTAATAGTAGGCGATATCCTTTTCAACCTAAACGAGATGAATGGGTGTTTTAGCTGATGTTCCGTATCGGCCTTTAACACTAACTTATCAAAATCGTTCTGTTGAGGTTATGGGTTTACTGGATACAGGATCTAGTGTAAATGTTTTGCCCTATAATGTTGGGGTGCAGTTAGGGGCCATTTGGGAAGAGCAAAGATTTTCTGTTACTTTAGCGGGGAATTTAGCGAGTGCTGAAATGAAAGGGTTATTAGTCTTGGCAAAAGTAGGGGACTTTGAGCCAGTTCAGTTAGCTTTTGCCTGGACTAGGCTGAATAATATTCCGATTATTTTAGGGCAAACTAATTTTTTTACTGAGTTTGATGTTTGTTTTTATGGGTCACAATTAGCGTTTGAAGTGTGTCCTAAATTTAAGGATGGTTGAGATTATCAATCTTTTAAAAAGCTGCGTTGCAGCCCGGTATATACAATGGAAAATTTTAATTTTTTTTGATTCGATATTGACAGGACATAAAATATGCAGTAAATTATGAAATAAGATAAAAAATTATCACAATAGTTAGAGAAATGAAAAACGAGTTGATCGCTGGAATCGCTGCACTTGGTGGTTCGTCATTGGGTTCAATTACAATAGCCACCGTACCTATAGCCACTACTGCAACAGTGCCTGCTGCTGGTGTCGCAGGTTGGTTGGGCTTGACAACCACAGCAACAACTATTGTGGCTGCTCCAGTGACTCTCTCAGTTGCAGGAATTGTGGCAGCAGGGGCACTTTTAACATACGGAGGTTATCAAGCTTATAAGCTCGTCAATAAAAATCAGTAACCGTTTTTTTGAGTACAGGACTTACGCATCTATTGTCTGTCATTGTGATCCCGACCCGGAGTTTACCCTTGAACGGAGTGAAGGGTTCTGCAAGTAAACTCCGCGAAGAATCGAGCGAGATTCTTCGGTTCGCTCAGAATGACATAATTACCATGACTTCCCGTTGCTCTAAAATCTCCTCATCCGCCTTCGGGCTATACACCTAATCCACAAACTGCCCGCATAACGCCCCTACTCAATAGTTTGTGGAAATGATTTGCTTAATCAGCAAGGGACAAGAAAAGTCAATTATTCAATCCAAAATCTAAAATCTAAAATCCAAAATCGGTCGATCGACCGCAGCGACGGCCCAGGAGAGCCAATGGTTGCTACAATCGGGGAGGGTATATGTTGTGGCTAACACTACAGCCCGTAACCCTGAAAGCTAATAGCTAAATTATTAAAAATCTGCCTCTCCTGCCATGTTTAAAAATCTGCTAGGCGATCCCAACGCGCGCAAACTGAGAAAATTTCAGCCTTGGGTCGCTGATATCACTATCCTGGAAGAAGAAATCCGCGCACTCTCAGACGACGGCCTGAAAGGTAAAACGGCGCAGTTTCAAGAACGTCTGGCAAAAGCTAGATCTCTCAACGAAGAAAAAGAGATCCTAGACGAAATCTTGCCAGAAGCTTTTGCAGTGGTGCGGGAAGCGGGACAGCGGGTTTTGGGACTGCGCCACTTTGATGTCCAACTCCTCGGCGGCATCATTCTGCACAAAGGCCAAATTGCCGAAATGAAAACCGGTGAGGGTAAAACTCTGGTGGCGACGCTGCCGGCTTACCTCAACGCCCTTAACGGTAAAGGCGTACATATCATTACTGTCAACGATTATCTCGCCAGGCGGGACGCGGAATGGATGGGGCAGGTGCACCGCTTTCTGGGATTGACTGTAGGACTGATTCAGCAGGGCATGGATCAGGTGGAACGCAAGAAAAATTATAACTGCGATATTACCTACGCGACTAACAGCGAGGTGGGCTTTGATTATTTGCGGGACAATATGGCTACTGTTATGGAAGATGTAGTGCAGCGTCCTTTTAATTTCTGCGTGATTGATGAAGTTGACTCGGTGCTCATCGATGAAGCTAGAACGCCTCTAATTATTTCGGGTCAGGTGGAACGCCCCAGCGAGAAGTATCTGCGGGCGGCTGAGGTAGCTGCTGCTCTGAGAAAAGACAATGAAGAACATTATGAGGTTGACGAAAAGGCTCGGAATGTGCTGTTGACCGATGAAGGGTTTGGTGAGGCTGAGCGGTTGTTGGGCGTTACGGATTTGTACGATCCGGCAGATCCTTGGGCGCATTACATTTTTAATGCGATTAAGGCGAAGGAATTGTTTATTAAGGATATTAACTACATCGTCAATGCCGATCGCGAAGTGGTGATTGTCGATGAGTTTACCGGCCGGGTGATGCCGGGACGGCGCTGGAGCGACGGTTTGCACCAGGCGATCGAAGCGAAGGAACGGGCGGAAATTCAGCCGGAAACTCAGACGCTGGCGACGATTACTTATCAGAATTTCTTTTTGCTTTATCCCAAGCTGTCGGGGATGACTGGGACGGCGAAGACTGAGGAGACGGAGTTTGAGAAGATTTACAATCTGGAAGTGACGCAGATTCCTACTAACCGGATTACGAGCCGCACTGACCTTTCAGATATGGTTTACAAGGCGGAGGCCGGGAAGTGGAATGCGATCGCCCAAGACTGTGCAGAAATGCACGAACTCGGTCGGCCGGTACTGGTGGGAACTACGAGCGTGGAAAAATCGGAGTTGCTGTCGAGGCTGCTGCTGGAACGCAAAATTCCTCACAATTTGCTCAATGCTAAACCGGAAAATGTGGAACGGGAGTCGGAAATTATCGCTCAAGCCGGACGCAAGGGTGCTGTGACGATCGCCACGAACATGGCGGGGCGCGGTACAGACATCATTTTGGGCGGTAATTCGGAGTACATGGGCCGCCTGAAGTTGCGCGAGTATCTTATGCCCCGGATCGTGCGGCCCGATGATGAGGACGGGTTTTCGCTAGTGCAAGTGCCCGGTATTGGCGGCCGCCCCGCAGCTCAAGGTTTTGGTCAAACTGCCAAAAAGGTTAAGTCTTGGAAAGCTTCGGCGCAGATTTTCCCGACGCAGCTATCGAAAAATGCCGAGCAAATGCTCAAGGCGGCGGTGGAATTGGCGGTGAAGGAGTACGGGGAGCGATCGCTCTCGGAATTGGAAGCCGACGACATCGTGGCTGTAGCTTCGGAAAAAGCGCCGACAAAAGACCCGGTAATTCAAAAATTGCGGGAAGCTTACAATTTAACCCGCAAGGAATACGATGCTTTTACCAGCACCGAACACGATGAAGTCGTGCAGTTGGGAGGCTTGCACGTCATCGGTACCGAACGCCACGAATCGCGCCGGATCGACAATCAGTTGCGCGGCCGGGCGGGACGCCAAGGAGACCCGGGTTCTACGCGGTTTTTCTTGAGTTTGGAAGACAATTTGCTCAGGATTTTCGGGGGCGAACGGGTGGCCGGTTTGATGAAGGCTTTCGGTGTTGAGGAAGATATGCCGATCGAATCTGGAATGCTGACTCGTTCCCTCGAAGGCGCTCAGAAAAAAGTCGAAACCTACTATTACGATATCCGCAAGCAGGTATTTGAATACGACGAAGTGATGAACAATCAGCGTCGAGCAATCTATGCGGAACGTCGCCGAGTATTGGAAGGTTTGGACTCCAAGGAACAGGTAATTAGGTATGCCGAACAGACGATGGACGACATCGTGGGAGCATACATCAATCCCGATTTACCTTCGGAAGAATGGGAACTCGACAAACTCGTCAGCAAAGTGAAGGAATTTGTTTATCTGCTGGCTGACATGACACCGGATCAGCTAGAAGATTTGTCCGTTGAGGAAATTAAAACATTCCTGCACGAACAAGTCCGCAATGCTTACGACATTAAAGAAGCGGAAGTTAATGCAATTCGAGCTGAATTGATGCGCGATGCGGAACGGTTCTTTATTTTGCAGCAAATTGATACTTTGTGGCGGGAACATTTGCAACAAATGGATGCTTTGCGCGAGTCTGTAGGGCTGCGCGGTTACGGTCAGAAAGATCCGCTGATCGAGTACAAAACTGAAGGTTACGAGCTGTTTTTGGACATGATGACGGATATCCGCCGCAATGTGGTTTATTCGCTGTTCCAGTTCCAGCCGCAGCCGGCAATGCAAGTTTCGCCAGAGATGGTTTAAAAATAGTTAACAGTTGACAGTTGACTGTTAACAGTTGACAGTTGACTGTTAACAGTTGACAGTTGACTGTTAACAGGCTCTTCCTGGAAGTTGCAGATTTGAGATTAAAGCCAATCTTCTTGATCGCTTTTTTGTTTCCTGTAAACTTCACCTTTGGCGTGAATTTTACGGGTTTGTTCGTAAAGACTTTCTTCCGTATAATTCCATTTTTGCAGGACTTTTTTTAAGTCTGATTGAATATCTCTAGCGCCGGGAAAGCCTCGGTAGCGAATTATTAATCTTGCTAATTCCGATAAATTGTAGTCGGTTGCTTCTCCTGCTAATAAAGTATCGACACTGGCTCGATCGCGCTTGTATTGCGGATGCTGCTGATCTTGAGTTTTTTCTACTGAATCCATACTATTTATATTTCCCAATCATCTGAAAATGTTGCTACAAGCAACCGCCACCCAAAAGCGCGGACATAAATAACCTAATGAATAGAGTCTTAAATCCGCGCTTCATAAACGGTTTGATTCGGGTATCATAACAGTCAACAGTCAACAGTCAACAGTCAACAGTCAACAGTCAACTGTTTAAATTGTCGCTTCAGTCATCCCCAGAAATTTTTGTGTTTGTTCAGTAATACCAAATAGCCGATCGCCATGACAAAAGATTTCCCAGGCGCGAATTCCCATAAAGCCAATACCTGCAACCGCCAAGGGCATCGCTGCGGCACCTAAAAGCGCGGCAATGGGGGGAAATATCATGCACAGTGTTAACAGAATGCCAGTAATAACACCACCAGCAATGCCAGCTTTAGCGGTGGCGGTGGCGACTTCTTCCACTAACTCTGACTGGGTAATTTTCCCTTCCACGCACAATAGCGAGTTTTCTAAGATAGAAAATACTAACTCAATTACTGCTGCTGCGATCGCCCCTTTCATTGCAGCCCCAACGATTTCGGCAACTGCTGCTTTAAACGCTGCATCCGCTAAAACTTGCTTAGCGACTGCTAATTCTGCGGCAGTCATGTCTGCACCACCGCGAGCACGATTCACCCAAAAATATTCAAAAATCCCGTTAGCAGCTTCGCTTCCGCCTCCATTGACGTGCGCTTGGATGTGACTCCAATCTTTATCTTGACAGAAGTTGCGAATGGCTTCTGGGCCTTGGGCACGAATTTGGGCGGGTATGGATTCAAATACTTTTGCTGCTTCTTGAACATTTCGGATGCCGTTACGCATCCCAGCCCTCGCAAATTTGCATTGCAGATTTGTTGGCAGGTTCTCAAAACGAATGTTGTGTGCTATTTTAAAAGCTTCTTGAGTGGCGATCGCCCCGGCACTAACCATTGAACTTGGCGCTGATTGTACCCACGCCGTTAATACAGTTGCACTTTCCTCAACTTTTGCAGCGATTTCGTTGGCTAAGTTTTGGGTATCGGCAACAGTTTCTCGTACTTTAGCCGTTAGCAATTCGAGCGGATTCTGGTTAATTTCCATTTCGATCCAGCTTGCATCGTTAATGATTGAATTATTCTGACTATAACATTCCCCTTCAACTAAGTGTTATTTGTTACTCAGTAGCTTCTAACTCGGGTTGTAAATTTAGAGCTTTTTTTTGATAAAATAAACCTTCATTTATTCGCCCTTGTTCTTCCAAAATTTTGCCTAAATTCCAATAAGCTGCTGCTAAATCTGGTTGAATAGCAATAGCTTTTTGATAGTACATTATGGCGTCATCGAGCAGCCCTTGTTTGTAAAACATACTGCCCAAATTAACATAAGCTTCGACAAAATTAGGGTTGTATTCTATCGCCTTGGAGTAGGCACGAATTGCCGCGTCTATTTTGCCTTGGGCTTGCAAGACATTGCCTAGGGTTTTGTAGGCGGCGGCGAAATTGGGTTGCTGACGAAGTGCTTGGTAACAGGATGCGATCGCCTCTGCATATTTCTGTTGCGTATAATAAATTTCAGCTATCTTGTTGAGTGCGATCGCACTCTCCGCTGGAATGGCTAGTAATTTTTGATATTGAGCGATCGCCTCATCGAAATTACCCGATTGTTTGAGTCTATCGCCCGCTTCTAAATGCTGCGAGACTAACTCGGAATTTACGGTCATAGATTTTAGTTGGACAGGCGATATCACTTTAGCACAAACAGGACTTACCCAGAAACCCTATTTATAGTTGCGCCGAAGAGCACGTTACTACTATAGATAGTGTAAAATCGGTGAGAGCAATCTAAAATTTAAAATCTAAGATCTAAAATTCCATGACATCACTAACAGGAAAAGTAGCAATTGTGACCGGTTCCTCGCGGGGAATAGGACGCGCGATCGCCCTCCGATTATCCCAAGAAGGCGCATCGGTTGTAGTCAACTACGCCAGAGGATCTGAGCAAGCAAAAGAAGTTGTGTCAGCGATTGAAGCAGCAGGCGGCAAAGCATTAGCCGTGCAAGCCGATGTCAGCAAAACCGCAGAAATTCGCGATTTGTTCGATCGCACTATCGAAACCTATTCACGAGTCGATATTTTAGTCAATAATGCGGGAGTAATTCTTTACAAACCTGTAGCAGAAGTTACTGAAGCAGAATTTGACAATATTTTTGCAGTTAACGTTAAAGGCACGTTTTTTGCTTGTCAAGAAGCTGCTAAACGCATGGCGGAGGGAGGAAGAATTATTAATTTTTCCAGTTCGACAACCGCGATAATGATGCCAACTTACGCAGCTTACGTGGCGACAAAAGGCGCGGTGGAACAGCTAACTCGATCGCTGGCTAAGGAATTGGGCGATCGGCAAATTACAGTAAATGTCATTTCTCCTGGTCCAACGGATACAGAACTTTTCACTGTCGGCAAAACCGCCGAAGAAATACAAAAATTTACTAAAATGATAGCTTTAGGAAGACTGGGAGAAGTGGAAGATATTGCAGATGTAATTGCATTTTTGTGCAGCGAACAAGCCCGGTGGATTACCGGACAAAATATCCGCGTTAACGGCGGAATAGCGTAATTTTGTCAAGTAGTTGATTGCAGAAGATACAGCATATTCCAGGTAAATGAAGTACATTCAATATCCCCGTAGGGACACGGCACTGCCGTGCCCTTACCTTACCCGCAGTACGTTTAGCCGTCATGATACGATCGGGATTAAAATTTAAAAATCCCGCCCATTGTTGCCCTAAACAATCAGGAGAAAAAAACGTGAAAGCCGCTTACTACGAACAAATCGGCAACGCCAAAGATGTCCTCAAAATTGGCGAAATCGATGTACCCGAATTAGGTGCAAATGAAGTGCTGATTAAAGTACACGCATCCGGCATTAACCCATCTGATGTCAAGCAGCGCAGCGGTTGGGGCGGACTGACAATCCGACACCCGCGAGTCATTCCCCACAATGACGGTGCTGGGGTAATTGAAGCAGTAGGAAAAGACGTGTCGCCGTCAAGAATTGGCGAACGAGTTTGGATTTATGAAGCCACATTGCCCCGCCCCTTTGGCACGGCGGCAGAATATGCTGTAGTATCCAGCGAAAAAGCTGTTTTGCTGCCAGATAATACAGAATTTGTAGCAGGTGCTTGTTTAGGAGTTCCGGCGATGACAGCTCACAATTGCGTGTTTAAAGATGGTGCTGTAACTGGGAAAACAATATTAGTTACAGGCGGCGCGGGTGCAGTTGGAAATTATGCGGTTCAATTAGCAAAATGGGGCGGCGCAAATGTTATTGCAACTGTAAGTTCGGCTGAAAAAGCAGAACTTGCAAAAACTGCGGGAGCAGATTATACTGTTAATTATAAAACCGAAAATGTAGCGACACGAATTAAAGAAATGACGAAAGGGGAAGGAGTCGATCGCGTAATTGAAGTGGATTTTGCTAGCAATCTCGAAACCAACTTAAAAGCCCTCAAGCGCAACGGTGCGATCGCTACTTACGCTTCTGATTCCGATATAACGCCTCAAATTCCTTTTTATTCATTAGTTTACAAAAATCTAACCGTTCATTACGTGCTAGTTTATGTGATGGACAAAGCAGCCCATCAAAAAGCGGCGGCAGATATTACAACTTGTTTGCAAGCAGGAGTTTTGCGCCACGTTATCGCTGAAAGCTATGGTTTAGACGAGATTGTCAAAGCGCACGAAATGCAGGAAAGCGGAAGGGCGATCGGCAATTTGGTTTTAGTTGTCAGTCATTAGTCGTCAGTCATCAGTCAAATTTATTTGCATCCCATCGGCGTCGAACCGCCTTCGGAAGCGGTTAAAAATGAAATTACGATCGCCCAAGCCAGCAGTAGCTCGATCGAGTTATATCAAATCCGGTAGCATCGGAATTAATATTACCCACAGTCAGGACACGGCAGTGCCGTGTCCCTACAATAATCGGGGTAGGGACACGGCACTGCCGTGTCCTGGGTATCATTCCGATGCAACCGGAAACGATATTACTGCTTGCCTAACTCAGGGCGATCGCACAAATCAAGGAGACAGCCGCCACACCTTAATCGTGTCGTCAAAACTGCCGCTGATCAGAGTCTTGTCTTGAGGATTAAAAGCCAATTCCACCCAAGTAGAATGACCTTTTAGCGTACCGGGTTCCCCGCCATCCATCGCCCACAGCTTGATAGTCCCGCTCAAATCGGCGCTGGCAAGCGTCTGACCGTCGGGACTGAAAGCTAGAGACTGAATTCGATCGGCATGACCGGTAAAAGTCACCTCACCCGAAGGCTGAGGCCCGTGTTCCGTGGTGATATCCCAAATCCTCACCGTATTGTCCCAACCGCCGCTGCCCAAAATGTTACCGTCAGGGTTGACAGTAAGAGCCGAAACAGCATCGGCATGACCCGTGAGAGTTGCTTGGAATTCCCCAGTCTTCCAATTCCACAGCTTGATAGTACCGTCGCCGTTGCCAGTAAAGAGAGTGTCTTTATAGGGACTGAAAGCCACCGAATGCACCTGGTCAAAAACCCCTTTGAAGGTTTCCAACTCGGAACCGTCTTCCACTTGCCACAACTTCAAAGTATTGTCCTTACCGACACTGGCGAGGGCTTGGCCGTCGGGACTGAAAACCACCGAGAACACGCCGTCTTGGTTTCCGTCCACCGTCCGAATTAACTTACCCGAATAGAAATTCCACAATTTAATCGTACCGTCAGCGCTGCCGCTGGCGATCGTCCTGCCGTCGGGACTGACGGCCACCGACCACACGGGGCCCAAATGTCCTGTTAAAACCTTGAGCAGCTTGCCGCGACGCTTGTGCAGCAGGTGAATTGTGCCGTCGTTATTCCCGCTGACTATCACGCGGCCGTTGGGAGTGACTGCAACCGCCCAAACTGGGTTTTTGTCTTGATCCGCCAGAGTGCGCACTGCGGGCCCGGATTGGGACTCGCTACCACTGCTGAAATCCTGCATGGGGGGCGGATTGAACCGAATTTCAGGAATGCTAGAAACTGGTTCGCCAGAAGTGAAAGCCTGCGGTACTGGAGATGGCAAGCGAACACCCAGCAATACGGACAGCAGGGCAACCGCACTTGCTCCCCACATAGCTAAAGTCCACTTGGGTTTGCTGAGAATCACTTCTACCGGTGCCGGGCCGTATTTCATGTCTGTGAGAATTGCCTCGGTTGAGCGATAGCGTTTTGATGGTTCTCGCTGCACCATTTTATCCAGAATGCGGCCGAGTCGCGCCGAAACCGGTACTTTCAAATAATGCCTCCAGGCCCAACTGTCGGCTTTGATGTCAAACAAATCAAAGGGCGACATTCCCGTTAACAAGTGAATGCAAGTGACGCCCAAACTGTAGATGTCGCTACTCTTAATCGCTTGACCTTTAATTTGTTCCGGGGCCGCGTATTCGGCAGAACCTGTCACGGTTTCTGTTTTCAGCGGCCCGCTGTTTGCCGGAATTGCGGCACCGAAATCGACTAAAACTAGCCCAGAGGTACTTTCGTGGGAGAGGGGATGTAGATCCTCTTTCCCTGCCAAAGCTGGGGATGCTTGGGGAGTTTTGCGGTGAATAATATTGGACGGTTTGATATCTCCGTGAATCAGTTGATGTTCGTGAACAAATTGCAGGACTGGCAACAATTCGCTCAGCAGATACCAAATTTGAATTTCTTTAACAACACCTTTTTCTGAAAGCCGATCGGCTAAATTGCGGCCTTCGATGTATTCTTGCACTAAATACTGGCAGCCTTCGACTTCAAAAGATGCGAGCAGTTTGGGTATTTGGGGATGTTTCCCCAACTCGCCGAGAACTGAGGCTGAGCCGCGAAATGTCCGGTTGTGCTGTGTGCCACCGTCGGCGACTGCTGCGGGCGCGCAGAACTGTTGAATGACGCAGCGGGGTTGCGAAGGTTGGTCTTCATCGACGGCTAAGAAGGTGCGGCAAGCGAGACTTTGACCGAGGGTGTGAAAGACTCGGTAGCGACCTTTTAGCAGGAGGTTCGACTCGCAACTTTTGCAGACTGTCGCGCGATCGAGATTTTGGGGGTTCTGGCAATGGGGATTGGTGCAGTAACTCATTTGTCTTTCCGCTGGAGACCCCCCGTCCGACATACGCTTGCTGGTGGGGGAGGAAAGCGGGGCGGTGCGTGCCGCTTCCTGTGGACAAATTAAATAATTGGAATCTTTGCTTTATGATAATTGTTTCCCAGATTTTCGCCACACTTGCTTCAGTCGATCGCGCGTAAATAATTGCTGACTTTCCTGCGAGCGAGGTTTAATAGGTCGATCGTACGGGCGGGCAGGATGCCCACCCCACAAGAAAATTATTCTTTGTGGAACAGGCATCTTGCCTGTTCTTTAGAATGGTGCAAGATCTCAGTTGTTACCGTATTAAGCTATACTGTCATTGCGAATACTTGCATTGCGATCGCAGCAAAGCAATCGCGAGACAGTGCCAAATATCCGCGATTCTTTGTCCTATGGAGTCAATCTAAAACTTCAAATCTCAAATCGACTAACCGATTAAAAATTTGGCAAATTTAGCCAAACTAACTACTAACTTTTAACTATTACTTATGCCGTTAATTCGCGTACCCAAATCTTGGGAAATTCTCGACAACCAAATTACCCCAGAAACAGCCTTTCTCAACCGCCGCCGCTTCATGACAAATTTAATTGGCGCAGGCGTGACTGCTTCGCTGCTGCCGCTGACAGGCTGCCAAAGCAATGCTAGCTCAAAAACGGCTCTGGATCGAAGCTCAACCCAAGCATATTCTGGATTGAGCCGGAATCCTGCCTTTGCGAAAGTCGATCGAGCGATTACCGACGAAGCCTTAGCTACAAAATACAACAATTTTTACGAATACGGCGGCACAAAATCTATTTGGCAAGCCGCTCAAGCTTTGCCAACAGAAAACTGGAAAGTAGAAGTAAGCGGTTTAGTAAAAAATCCCCGCACTTATGATATCGACGACCTCTACAAAAAATTTCCTATCGAAGAACGAGTTTATCGATTTCGCTGCGTAGAAGCGTGGGCGATGGTAGTTCCTTGGGTCGGATTTCCCATGAAATTACTGATGGCTGATGTCGAACCGCAATCGAAGGCTAAATTCGTTCGCTTCACCTCATTTTACGACCCCAAAATTACTCCCGGTCCCGGTTTGATGTCGCAATTTTATCCTTGGCCTTATACCGAAGGTCTGCGAATTGAAGAAATGGCCAACGATTTAGCATTTTTTGCCACAGGCTTGTACGGCAGACAACTACCTAAGCAAAATGGTGCGCCGCTGCGGCAAGTGATTCCTTGGAAATACGGTTTTAAGGGCGCAAAGTCAATTGTAAAAATTGAATTTGTCGAACAACAGCCCGCAACTTTTTGGAATACAATCGGCCCCAACGAATACGCTTTTGAAGCAAATGTCGAACCCGACAAGCCGCACCCCAGATGGTCGCAAGCCAGCGAACGGATAGTCGGCCCCGGTAACAGTTGGTCGTGGGAAACTCGCCCGACTTTGCCCTATAACGGTTACGGCGAATATGTAGCTAGTTTGTACAGTTAATTAAGTACGCGAGATGTAATTCCCCTCGTTTCTAGGCTCTGCCTAGGAACGCAGATCCGGAGGCTCTGCCTCCTTATTCCCGCGAGGCAGAGCATCGGATTCAGGCATTCCCAGGCAGAGCCTGGGAACGAGAAAAAGGCAGAGCCTGGGAACGAGAAAAAATATCCTATTGCCCTCTATAATAAAAATTGATGAAGCTACCAAGGAATTGTTAAATGGTAACAACAACATCAACTCCAGTCGAGCAGCAAACTACCCCAGAAAACCGAGTTATTTTAAAAGGTGTCAGTTGGTCAACTTTTAAAGCATTGCTGGCAGATGTTGGGGACGATAGAGCTTGGAGAATCGCTTACGATGAAGGAGTATTAGAAATCAGGATGCCGCTGGAAGAACACGAAGAACCCAAACGACTGATAGAAAGCTTTGTGGAAGCCATTGTAGATGAGCTGGGAATTGAACTTAGGAGTCTTGGTTCACTGACTCTTGAACGAGAAGATTTAACTCGTGCTGTAGAACCTGATAGTTGTTTTTACATTCAAAATGAATCTTTAGTTAGAGGCAGAAATATCAATTTGCCAAATGACCCGCCGCCCGATTTAGCAATAGAGTCAGATTACACGAATTCTTCTATCAATAAGTTTACAATTTATGCTGCTCTTGGTGTTCCCGAACTTTGGAGGTATCGGCGGGAATCTCTGCAAGTTTATCAGCTTGTGGAGGGAAAATATGAAATGTGCGATCGCAGTTTAGCTTTTCCCTTTTTACCTGTTGCCGAAATTCCGGGTTTCATCGAACAAAGCCGAACAATAGGACAGCGCGCGGCAGTGCGTTTGTTTCGGCAAAGAATTAGAGAATTTTTACCGATTCAAAGTTAACGCAAAAATCAGACTGTAGTTTAAAAATTAGCAAATTAATTTAAATTACATCAGCGTTAATCGGCAGTTAAAAAAATCTTGAATTTCGATATAAAATCACTGGACAAACTCCTGCACTCTCTGCCAAACTCGCTCCAATAAATCTGGCGTGCTAACATCAAACCATTCAACTTCAGGATAAGCTCGAAACCAAGTCCGCTGTCTCTTCGCAAATTGCCGCGTGTGCAAAATTGTTAATTCTTTGGCTTCTTCAAGCTTAATGTCGCCCGCCAAATATTGTTTCATTTCCTGATAGCCCAGCGTGTTCAACAGTGGCAAGTCGCAGCCGTATTTTTTACACAAATATTCTACTTCAGCAATCCAACCGCGTTCTAGCATTTGTTCTGTGCGCTGTGCGATCCGATCGACCAAAACATCGATCGCGCAATCCAACCCAATTTGTAAAATAGGATAATTGGGAGGATTTTCGCCCTGCTGTTCCGAAATAGGGCGACCGGTGACATAAAATACTTCCAGCGCTCTTAAAGTTCTTACTGGGTCATTGAGGTGAATTTTCTCAGCGGCAGACCGATCGACCTGCTGCAACATCGCGTAACATTGAGATTGTCCGAGTTCGGCAAGTTGCGATCGCAATTCGGGCATGGGCGCTACTCTCGGAATTTTTAAACCGCGCACGATCGATTTAATATATAAGCCCGTCCCTCCCACCAACAACAGGGGGGGAGACAGGGGAAAATCGACAGCAGCAATTAAATTTTGAGCTTGTTGCTGGTAATCTGCTAGTGTCAGAGTTTCTGTCGGATCGCAGATGTCAATTAAGTGATGCGGTACAGAAGTGCGATCGACCGCCGTCGGTTTTGCGGTTCCGATGTCAAATTCGCGGTACACTTGACGCGAGTCCGCACTCAGGATCGAAGATTGCAGTCGCCCCGCCAAAGCCAAAGCCACTCCCGACTTCCCCGTCGCCGTCGCCCCGCAAATCGTAATTAATCTAGGCATAAGCTGTCGCACATTTCCCTATAAAAACTCTCAAATCCTCTCCTATCAATGCTTTCGCCTCTCTCCCTACACGGATTCACCGCGATCGGCCAGGGCAGTCCTCCAGCAATCTCAAAACTCTTCCCCTCCGTCCCCCCAATAAATTTCCCATCAGAAAGCCCTAGCATCGCCTTTAACGGTTTTGTGCTATAATTTTAGGAGTTTTCCCATTTTAGAAGCTTTCGGGGCTTTAGGCCTCATTATTGGAGCTATTTTTGTATGACCAGCAGCTACAGCGCCGACCAGATTCAAGTTCTCGAAGGTCTCGAAGCAGTCCGTAAACGACCGGGGATGTACATCGGTACCACCGGGCCGCGAGGACTCCACCATCTAGTTTACGAGGTTGTGGACAATTCCATAGATGAGGCGCTGGCTGGCCACTGCACTCACATCGAGATTGACATCAACGCCGACGGTTCCGTTACCGTGACAGACGACGGCCGGGGTATTCCCACCGGCATCGTTGCCAAGACTGGCAAATCGGGAATAGAAACAGTAATGACTGTACTCCACGCCGGCGGTAAATTTGGCGGTGGTGGCTACAAGGTTTCTGGAGGATTGCACGGTGTAGGTATTTCTGTTGTTAACGCGCTGTCCGAGTGGGTAGAAGTGACAGTTTGGCGCGACCAAAAAGAACATTTACAGCGCTACGAAAGAGGCAATCCAGTTACTGAACTTACTGCCAAGCCCAACAAAGGTACTCGCACCGGCACTTCAGTTTCTTTCTTGCCAGATACTCAAATATTTAGCACTGGCATTGAATTTGATTACACTATACTCGCCGGGCGCTTGCGAGAATTGGGTTACTTGAATGCGGGCGTGAGAATTACGTTTAGCGACCACCGTTTGGAACTGCTTAAAAGTAGCGAACCTCGCGTCGAAACATACTGTTATGAGGGCGGAATCAAGGAATATATCGCCTACATGAACCGCGAAAAGCAGCCTCTGCACGAAGAAGTGATCTACGTGCAAGGAGAACGCAACAACGTGCAGATAGAAGTGGCTTTGCAGTGGTGCGTTGATGCTTTTAGCGACAACGTTCTAGGTTTTGCTAACAACATTCGGACGATCGACGGAGGCACGCACTTAGAAGGTTTGAAGGCTGTTTTGACGCGGACGATGAATTCGATCGCCCGCAAGCGCAACAAAATCAAAGAAAACGAGCCCAACCTCGCCGGCGAAAACGTGCGCGAAGGTTTGACAGCAGTCATTTCTGTGAAAGTCCCAGACCCGGAATTTGAAGGCCAAACTAAAACTAAGCTAGGAAATACCGAAGTTCGGGGAATTGTCGATTCCTTGGTAGGCGAAGTATTGACAGAATATTTGGAGTTTCGCCCCCAAGTAGCGGACGCTATTTTGGAAAAAGCAATTCAGGCATTTAAGGCCGCTGAAGCCGCCCGCCGCGCCCGCGATTTAGTGCGCCGAAAATCTGTCTTAGAATCGTCTCCTTTGCCTGGAAAATTAGCGGACTGTAGTTCCAGAGACCCCGCCCTGTCTGAGATCTACCTGGTGGAAGGGGATTCTGCAGGCGGATCGGCCAAACAAGGGCGCGATCGCCAATTCCAAGCAATCCTGCCTTTGCGCGGTAAAATTCTCAACATTGAGAAAACCGACGACGCCAAAATCTACAAAAATAACGAAATTCAATCGTTAATTACAGCCCTGGGTTTGGGCATCAAAGGCGAAGAATTCGATCCGGGTCAATTGCGGTATCACCACATCGTAATTATGACTGACGCTGACGTAGATGGTGCTCACATCCGCACGCTGTTGCTGACTTTCTTCTACCGCTATCAGCGCGCACTTGTAGACCAAGGTTACATCTATATTGCTTGTCCTCCTCTCTATAAAGTGGAACGGGGACGCAATCATTACTACTGTTACAGCGATCGCGAAATGAACAATCTCGTCCGCAATGAATTTCCGGCGAATGCTAATTACACCATTCAGCGGTTCAAAGGTTTGGGCGAAATGATGCCGACACAGTTGTGGGATACGACGATGAACCCAGAAACTCGGACGCTGAAACGGGTGGAGATTGAAGACGCTGCTGAGGCCGATCGCATCTTTACGATCTTAATGGGCGATCGTGTCGCCCCCCGCCGCGAATTCATCGAAACCTACGGCCCCAAACTCAACCTCCTCGACTTGGACATCTAAATTAGCCAGTAGTCAGTAGTCATTAGTCATTAGTCAGTAGTCATTCGCTAACAACCAATGACTGAGGACTAATGACTAAACTGTTTGTGCCTTCTACCTTCGGATGCCTTCTGCTGAGTCTAGGTTTTGTTATAAAAATTAATACAATCTCTCATCAAATCGATCTAAGGTAAATGCTTAGGTAATTTTGAGATTTTTGGCGCATCCATCAACTACCACAAAAATAGAAGGTTGGACAATTTAGCATGAGCATCAATTTAGCGACCAAATTGCGTGAGGGAACCAAAAAGTCCCACACAATGGCAGAAAACGTCGGTTTTGTCAAGTGTTTTTTAAAAGGCGTTGTAGAAAAAACTTCTTACCGGAAGTTAGTAGGAAACCTCTACTTTGTCTACTCGGCAATGGAAGAGGAAATGGAACGCCAAAAGCAGCATCCGGTTGTTTCAAAAATTTACTTTTCTGAGTTGAATCGCAAACAAAGCTTAGAGCAAGATTTATTTTACTACTACGGTGCGAATTGGCGCGAACAAGTAGCTCCGTCAGCCGCAGCAAAAGCTTACGTGCAGCGGATTCACGAGATTTCGGCGACCGCACCAGAACTGTTAGTAGCTCACTCTTACACTCGCTACTTGGGCGATTTATCCGGCGGACAAATCCTGAAGGGAATTGCCCAGCGCGGGATGAATCTTTCCGAAGGAGAAGGCACTGCTTTCTATGAATTCCAGGATATTCCTGATGAAAAAGAGTTCAAAGCTAACTACCGTCAGGCAATGAATGAACTGCCGATTGACGAAGCCACAGCAGAGCGAATTGTTGACGAAGCTAATGCAGCTTTTGGCATGAACATGAAGATGTTCATGGAGTTAGAAGGCAATTTGATTAAAGCTGTCGGTCAGATGCTTTTCAATACCCTGACGCGGAAGCGCGGCGGTGGCAGTACCGAATTGGCAACTGCTGATTGAGTTAAAGCTCACTGGGGATAATTTGAGCCTCGTTTAAGAGGAAAAGTTTAAATCCTGGGGGTTTGATGGCTGCTTTTACAGTCACCAAAGCTCCGGGATTTTGCATGGCGGGCGATCGACTTTTTAACTCATATCAATTCAGGCTGCGCCGGAATGATATCAAATCCGCGCTTCGGGAGTCGGGCGTAAAGTCGAATCCCGAGGCCAACAAATAATTCGCGCAATTTTCATTTTTTTGACTCACAGTCAACAGTCAACAGTCAACAGTCAACAATGATAAGGAGTGCAACCGGAATCGATATCACAACTCAACACTATCACCTTCCCACGCCGCGATTAGGAGGCTGCTCGTCCGGGACAGGCAAAGAAGTTGGCCTTACTTGCCGCTCCAAATACTTGCTCAAAGCGTAAGCGATATCCCCGCGAGTCATCGGCTTCAAAGGATTAATCTTATTAGTTCCGAGTTCAACATTAACAAACCCTTCATAAAGTGCAGTAGCCAGAGACTTTCTAGCCCAATTAGGGATTTCGCCTGCATCTGGATACTTAGCTAAAATCTCGGCAATGGTAGCGTCTGGAAACTGAAAAACCCCGTAAGCTTGAGCAAAAATCGCCAAAGCTTCAGCGCGAGTCACCCTTTGATTTGGGAAAAACATTCCGTCGCGATATCCATTCATCGTTCCGGTTTTCAAAGCAGTTTGAATCGCACTGTAAGCCCAGTAACTCTTAGGTACGTCCGGCAATTCTATCTCGGGTTTCTGAGCTGTTTTCCGCCGTTCCAAACCAAAAGTTTTTACTAAAATCACCGCCAAATCGGCGCGGGTGACAATGCCCTCAGCATTAAAATTGCCGGTAGCATCTTTTTTCATCAATCCTGCACTCACAACCCTGTCGATCGGGTCAATTATTTGTTGAGCTTTAACCGCCATTTGCACTCCTTGCACTATCGCGATCGCAAAAAAAACACAGACTAACTTTTTCACGATTTGATATTCCGGGATTTTATTTTAAAATAAAACATTGGCTTCCGGCAAAGCGCCCTGCATTTTACCCAGCCAATCAATCAAATTATCCAATTGCTTTTGGGCAGTCAAAACCGCCATACCTCGAATAGTAACCTTCCCTTTGCTGTAGACAAAACGAGAGCGCAAATGTTCGGGCAAATTAGCCTTGAGCAAATTCCAAGCAGGTTCCTCCATCGGCGTTTCCAAAACAATGTGCTGCTTGTTTTCCGGTTTAATGCGAGAAAAACCGATTTGCTTAGCGATTTGTTTGAGTTCGACAACCCGGATAAGTTGCTGGGCCGGAATAGGAATGGGCCCGTAGCGATCGCACCAATCGCCCCGAATCTGCTCCAACTCTTCAGGGGTATTAGCAGAAGCAACAGACCGATAAGCGCTCATCTTTTGATCCAAATCCGCGATGTAATCAGCAGGAATAAATGCTGTCAAAGTGAGGTCGATTTGCGTGTCCTCAACCTTCGGAATTTCCTGGCCCTTAATTTCGCGAATAGCTTCCTCTAACATTTCAGCATACAAATCAAAGCCGATCGCCTCCATTTGACCAGACTGTTCAGTACCCAAAACATCACCGGAACCGCGAATTTCCATATCTCGGACTGCCAACTGATAGCCCGATCCCAACTGCGCGAACTCTTGAATTGCCCGCAACCTCTGCCTTGCAGCATCCGAAAGTTGGTTCTGCTTCGGATAAAACAGCCAAGCGTGAGCTTGAATCCCCGCGCGTCCCACCCGTCCCCGCAACTGGTAAAGTTGACCCAAACCGAACCGCTGCGCGTCTTCAATCAAAATTGTATTGACTCGCGGAATATCCAAACCCGACTCAATAATCGTCGTGCACACCAAAATATCGAACTCCGCCGCACTGAAAGTCAGCATGATCGATTCTAGTTCCGAAGCCTCCATTTGACCGTGGGCGATCGCAATTCTCGCCCCCGGAACCATCTCCTGCAACTTATCCGCCAACTCATCAATCCCCTCAATCCGCGGCACCACATAAAACACCTGACCGCCCCTGTCCAACTCTTGACGAATTGCCGTCCGCACCGCTTCCAAATTGTAGGGGGATAAATGCGTCTGAATCGGGCGGCGGCTGGGGGGCGGAGTCGCAATCAAACTCATCTCCCGAATCCCCGACAGCGACATATACAAAGTCCGGGGAATCGGTGTTGCGGTGAGAGTGAGCACATCTACTTCAGTTTTCAGAGCTTTAATCGCTTCCTTTTGCTTGACCCCAAACCGCTGTTCTTCGTCCACCACCAACAAGCCCAAATCCCGAAATTTAATTGCTTTGCTCAAAACAGATTGAGTACCGACAATCACATCTAATTCCCCAGTCGCCAAACGCTTGTGAATCTCCCGGCGCTCGGTTTCTGTGCGAAAGCGATTGAGCAAACCAACTTCGATCGGATAAGGGGAAAAACGCTCTTTCAGCGTGTGATAGTGCTGTTGGGTCAAAATCGTCGTCGGTGCGAGCAAAGCCACCTGCTTGCCCGCTGTAACCGCCTTAAAAATAGCTCGGAGAGCGACTTCTGTCTTGCCGAAACCTACATCGCCGCAGACCAGGCGATCCATCGGTCGATCGCCCTCCATGTCACGTTTGACATCAAGAGTTGCCTTCAACTGATCCGGCGTTGGTTGGTAGGGAAAAGAATCCTCCAACTCTTGCTGCCAAGGCATATCAGGAGGAAAAGCGTAACCTTGTTGCTTAGCTCTTTTCGCATAAAGATTCAGCAAATCCACTGCCAATTTTTTAACAGCTTTGCGAACTTTTGTTTTAGTTTTTTCCCAAGTTTGACCCGTCAGTTTGTTGAGATCCGGTACTTTATCGCCTACAGTCCGAAACCTCGACAAAGCCCCCAACTGGTCTGCCGCCACCCTCAGAGTACCGTCAGAATATTGAAGCACCAAATATTCGCGAGTTTCGCGATCGATCGTCAAGCGTTCCAACTTGAGAAACTTGCCAACTCCGTGCTGGCGGTGAACCACAAAATCCCCAGGACTCAGCTTGTTCGGGTCAACCTTTTTAGAAGCAGCGCGGCGGCGCTTGCGGACGTAGCTAAAAGTTGCCAGAGAATGCTGACCGTAGAATTCCCGATCGGTAATTAAAACTATCCGAAAAGTCGGCAGAATAAAACCTTCCAATTCTGCCAGCCCGCTGTACTTCAAAGCAACCGGAACGTGCTGCAACTGCAACTTGTCGATCGCCAAATAATCGCGCGGATTCACTACAAACTGAGCCGGACAGTCGTGTTCCGACAGCAGAGAAACCGATCTGCTGGGTTGAGCGGAAACTAGAAAAATCGCAAAACCCCGATCGCGCTCTTCCCTGAGCATTTGAGACAGCTTCGCAAATTGGTGAGGCATCACCGCCACAGGCCGAGAAGCCAAATTAATCGCAGCCGGTAGCTGGTCGCTCTCTGTAGAGCTTTGAGCTTTTTTAGTAGTAGAATCTTCTGCCAATTCTGAAAGTTCTAGCCTGTCGAAACCTGCGACATCTGCCATTGATTCAGCAAAAGTGCGGTGAATTTTCGGAACCTTAAAATTAGCAATCGGCAACTTTTCTGTTCCTGCATCCGCAACTTCCGATTCCCGATGGCAATTTTTCCACTGTTCCTGTGCATTCTCAAACCAGCGGTCGCTGTGAGCTTCGCAGCCTTGCGGTTCGTCAATAACAACTAAAGTATTTTCTGGCAAATAATCCAACAAAGATGCTGGTTTTTCAAATGCTAAACCCAACAGCCGGCGGACAAATTTTTCGGTGTCATTGTCTGTTTCAACAGAGCCTAGGCTGTTGATTTCGTCAAGCTTTTTTTCAGCTAAAACTGCTTTAATAATTGCGTTAAAATTAGTAGGAGTTAAAACTAACCGATCGACCTTATCGAGCGAGCGTTGGGAAGACGGATCGAACTCCCGAATTTGCTCCAAATTATCCCCGAACCATTCCAGCCGCACCGGCAACTCCGCCGCTACCGGAAACACATCGACAATATCGCCCCGGCGGCTCCACTGGCCCTCCATTTCCACCAGATTCACCCGATCGTACCCCATCGAAACCAGTTGGCGGTCGAGTATCTTTGAGTCTTGAACTGCCCCTCGGTTCAGCGTCAGACAGTAGGGTTCAAAAGCATCCGGCGGGGGCAAATGAGGCTGGAGAGATCTTTCAGTAGCTACAATCGCGATCGGCTTAGACGAATTGGCACTTTTTTCTTCGTTGTCCACCAAATCCGCCAGCACCTGCATTTGTCCCCAAGTCATTTCGTTCTCGTCGGAGTAAGATAGCTCGTAGGGCGAAGCCTCCGAAGTCGGGTAAAAATGTACTGTTTGCCAGCCCATCGCCTCTAAAGAGGCCACCCAGCGGCCGGCTTCTTCCAGAGTTGCCGTTACTGCCAATAAGTTTCGCCCCTGTTGCTGTGCGAGGGCGGAAGCTACCAAAGCTTTAGGCAAACGGGCGATGCCGGACAGTTGCAGGCAATGATGCCGTTTGAGCTTGTTGAGGAGTTCTGTGGCTAGGGGCGATCGCCCCAGGGTACGAATTATCGAAGAGAAAGTCATGCGCTGTTAATTTTAATCCCCGATGGGCGAAGGCTCTTCCTCGCTACCTACTAAGGAAGATTGTACGACAAACATCTATCATTGTGGCGATCGGCTCTTGGTAATTCCACTGAACTGCGGGTAGATTTTTGCTACAGGTCTTTTCTAAATATCTCGAACTTGCGATCGCGATCGAGCCAGTTCCGTTAATCTAGTGACAGGTTTAGAAAAAATTTCGATTTTGCGATCTAGATTCGCAGCTTGCAGGCTTCTCCTTTAACCGGGCAGAGCGCTTCGCCGTTACTACCGAAAATTTTAGAAATGTCCCCAAGTACCGATATTCTGATTGTTCTCCTGCTAATTTTCCTCAATGGCTTGTTTGTGATGTCAGAGATGGCCATCATCTCTGTACGGAAGGTGAGACTGCAACAGATGGCCAACCAAGGTTCAGTCAATGCCCGCGTAGCCTTGGATCTGGCTAATGCCCCCAATCAGTTCTTACCGACAGTTCAAATCGGGATTACGATGCTGGCCATTCTGTCGGGCGCTTTCGGAGAAACGACAATTGCTAAAAGGGTAGAGCCTTTGTTGCGGCTGATTCCTGCCCTCGCGCCCTATTCTCAGACGATCGCCTCAGTAGTAGCAGTTTTAACCATCACTTATCTGACCTTAATTATCGGCGAACTCGTGCCGAAGCGGCTGGCACTCAACAACCCGGAGCCGATAGCTTCAAGCGTAGCAATTCCCATGCGCATGCTCTCAAAAATTGGTGCTCCTGCGGTTTATCTGTTAAGTTATTCCACTGACTTAGTGATGCGGATCATGGGGATTGTGCCTTCTACAGAACCCCAAGTTACAGAGGAAGAAATTAAAGTTTTAATAGAGCAAGGAACAGAAGCCGGAACCTTTGAAGAAGCCGAACAAGATATGGTGGAAAGAGTGTTTCGTTTGGGCGATCGGCGAGTCAGCGCCTTAATGACCCCGCGGCCCGATCTTGTCTGGCTCGACCTCGACGACTCAGTAGAAGAAAACCGCCAAAAAATGCTCGGCAGCGG
Source organism: Microcoleus sp. BROC3 (assembly GCF_036702515.1). NCBI lineage: Bacteria > Bacillati > Cyanobacteriota > Cyanophyceae > Oscillatoriales > Microcoleaceae > Microcoleus > Microcoleus sp. BROC3. Next base: position 86,116 of record NZ_JAUBTQ010000010.1, on the reverse strand, counting down.
TCATTCTCGGTTTCCCGTCTGTCAGGGCGGACTCGACAACGTTCTCGGTTTAGTACACGTTACCGATATGCTGTCTCGCACTTTAACCGGTCAACCGCTCGATTTAAGTGCTTCTTTGCGCAGGCCTTTATTCGTGCCGGAAAGCACCAGGGGTTTAAAAGTATTAGAGCTTTTCAAGCAATCTAGCAATCAAATTGCCTTGGTAGTAGACGAATACGGCGTCATTCAAGGATTGGTAACAGTTAACGACATTTTAGTCGAACTGGTTGGCGAATTTCCCTCTATTCAAGATGCAGACGAGCCTCAAGCCGTCCAGCGCGAAGACGGTTCTTGGCTGTTAGACGGAATGCTAGCAGTCGAAGATTTTTTTGAGCTGTTTGGAATCGAAGAGTCAGCAGAACACAAAGGAAGTTACCACACAATGGGCGGCTTTGTAATTACAAATTTGGGCAAGATCCCGGCATCTGCCGAGCATTTTGAATGGAACGGTTTGCGCGTGGAAGTAGTCGATATGGACGGCAACCGAGTTGATAAGATATTGGTAATGCCGCTCGACTCAGCGGGCGATCGACCTAGAACCAAACCCAAAACCTAAAATTGAACTCAGCGGTAAGGTGCGCATTGCGCACCCTACATCCACAATCAAGCGGATATTTAAACTGGATTTGAACTCAGCGTTCAGGTGCGCATTGCGCACACTACATCCCCAATCAAGCGGATATTTCAGACCTACTTCTTTTTTCTTCTAGCCTCATCCTTCCGCAAATATTCCAGAATAGAACGGCCTACATAATTGCTAAAAACCACCTCTCCAGCTTGATTGTAATGGCAGCAGCTATCTACATAAACAGCACCTTTAGTCTTGTCAAAAACATTGACAGCATTCACTAAATTGATATTATTTTTTTCCAAATTAGGAATTTTTTTGAAAAGAGCCGGATATCCAATTTGCACAGCTTTAGCATAAGGAGTATCTTTGTTAAAAGCAATTTGCTTTTCAGCTTCACCAAACACCCTTTTTGTCTGATAATATTGATTAGGCTGAAGAATGTGAAAATAAGGCACATTACTAGCAGACAGCACTTTGTGCATAAAAATTGAACTTTTCGCCCAATTCCCTGCTATTTTCTCAAAAGCTGCAGAATCTCCTAAAACCGACTTATTAGTATTGATATAAATAACGCTATTACTGTCATTTTTTGGTTGTTTAGTCCGTTCTTTTTCAAACTTAATAACATCTATTTTATAGTTATTTACTAGATTTTGAACATACACAGAAGTCAAAGCATCGCAGGCAGCTAAAGAGCAGTCTTCCAAACTTTCCAAACCCTGATTAATCCTAGCTTTATTTTCTTGAATTCTGATAGTTGCTTCCATCGCCTTAGTAGAAAGGCTATTATTTGCTAAGCTAGTCAGCGGCAAAATATGCTGAATGCTTGGCATCGCCAAATCAACTTGATTTTTATTGTTTAAATTAGAAAGTGCTACTTCATTAAAGCCATCTATATTGACGACCATATCTAATTCTTGACCTAAAGCCAAAAAATAGTTTAAAATTAATAATTGCTGCGGTTGTTTGTAGCCTCCGGTAGCAAAAGACAAAATTACAAATTCTTTATCTTTTAAACCGGGCAACTGTTTGAGGTATTTATGTAAAATTTTATTTTGAACTTGAAATATTGCATAATCGGAAGCCACAGAACCGCCAAATACCCCGATAAAAAACTGATTATTTTTAGTTTTTTTAAGAGGGTAATCGTAAGGAGAAATAAATCCATAATTATTGACTTTAAAACCAGGTCTAAAATCAGCGCTGGGTTTTTGAATAAACCCAAAAAAAGGATGAAACCTTTCAACAATAGACTCGTTCAGCCGCACTCCTTCTAAGTTAATTCCTAAAGCCGACTTATCTTGCGCTTTTTCTCTAGTATAAAAAAATTGCTTGTGTTTGACAAAATACCATCCCAGGGAACCGAGTTCGAGGAAAACAAGTAAAAGCGCTAAGTTAATCAAAGTAAGTTTTAGGATTTCTGGGATTTTGTTAATCAACTTAAAATCTTTCATAAATATCTATTTCGGCTTTCTTACTACTTGAATAATGGAACGGGAAACATAGTTTGCCAATACGTCCTCTCCCACTGAATTATAATGACAGCAGGCATCTTTGTAAACCGTCTCTTTTGTATTGTCCAAAATATTCACTGCACTAAAAACATTAACCCCGGTTTTTTGCAAATCATCGACTTTGGACAACAATACCGGATAACCTTTTTTCACCCCTTCAATGTAAGGACTCTTGTTGTCAATCGCGGTTTCGTTTTCCTTGGCGGTAAACGCTCGCTTAGTTGGATAATACTGATTGGGTTGGATAAAGTGAAAATACTTAATCTTTCTACTTGATAAAATTTGATTCATCCCGATCGAGGATTGATACCACATCGATGCCATTTTGTCAAAAGCAGCGGCATCCGGCAAAACAAAGTCAGCTTTGGGAATGTATACTATACCGCTATTTGCCGTGTCTGGGTTGGATTGTTTTACTTGCGAATCGTACTTGACAACAGCTTGCTGGTAATTGTTGACTAATTGTTTCACTTGTAGCGAGGTAACAGCGTGACACAAAGCAAGTTGACAAGTTTGCAATTTGTCAATACCTGCTTTCAACTGTTTTTTGGTTTCGTTAATTTGCACGATCGAACTCATCGCTTCCGGCGACAAGTTGTTGTTGGCTAAGCCCGTCAGAGGCTGTATGTGTTGAACGCTGGGCATTCCTATTTCTACTTGGCCTTTGTTGTTTAGATTTGACAGTGCTACTTCGTTAAAACCGTCAATATTGATGACTAAATCTAACTCTTGACCCAAAGCCAGAAAGTAATTTAAAATTAATAATTGTTGAGGCTGTTTGTAGCCGCCGTTGCCAAAATTTAAAACAATGATTTCCTTGTTGGCAAATTCTGGATAAGTCTTCAATTTGTTAGACAATCTTCGAGTTACATATTCATCTACTGCAAAGTTATTCGCAACTGAACCGCCAAAAACTCCGATAATAACTTGATTTTTATTGCTTTTAACAAACGGATAATCGTACAGGGAAAAAAAGCCGTGTTTGTTGACTTTTAACTTTAATTTTTCATTAGTAAAAGCACCTTGTTTGAGTACGTAGCCAAAAAACGGGTGCAGTCTTTCTACGATTGATTCATCTAGCCTAATTCCGATCCTTTCAATATCTTCTACTACTTTTTCTTTGGTTTTAGTTCGGGTATAAAAAAACTGCTTTTGGTTAATAAAATAAAAAGCTAGCGACAAAGCTTCCAGACAAATAAAGGCGATCGCCAAATTAACCGCGATTATACTTAATATATTTTTGCCTTTTTGTAGCGCAGTTGCATCTTTCATGAAATTTGACTGATTACGGTTGTTTTTTGGGGACTTGAGACTGCTTCAACTTTTTGCACAAATTTTGACTGATTTTGATACTAGCCAGTCGGTGTCCGAGTTCATTCCAGTGACCCCGACAGGGTACAGAATTTTCAAAACCGTGGGCGCAGACTTGATATTTTTCAGTGTAACCTTGGAACTGTTCGGCTAAATTCAGTACGCGAAAACCCTCGCGCGCGCCCAATTTTTCCAGCCGCCTATCGGGATAAAACAAATCCTGAATCTTGTTATTTTTCGTAAAATCTTTTCGCATCTTGGCATCGCGTTCGACTTGCATCGGATCGCCGATCGTCACAACCAAGAAATCAGCATTTTTCTGCACAACTTCATTCCGCACAGTCACAATCAAATCCTCTGTCACCCTCCAAGCCTCTTGCCAATCTGCATTCTGAGGTTCCTTGAGGTTTAGGGTACTTAAAGCGGTAAACTCCTCAGATAACTGCCGCTTTTTGCTATCTAGGTCTACCTTTTTAATGACCTGCAAAATGCGCGAATTATTGACGATAAAAGTGGGCAGCCTGTCTACAAATGAAACTGCTTTTTCGTTGCGATCGATCGGCGCTAGATTGCGAAAAGACATATCTGGTACTAACTTGCCGCTAGCATCATACACAAAAAATGGTCGGTAGCGATCGTATTCTAGTTTTGGGGAATTGTTAATTATATCATTGCCAATAAAAAATGCAAGAACTACAATATCAGGATTGTAATCCCACACTTTTTTTCGCAGCATTATCAATTCTTGAGCAGTACCGTAACCCTGCACGCCGAAATTAATTACTTCAACATTTTTGCGTCCCTTAACGGCTTCGCAATTTCCTAATTTTCGTTCTAATTTCGACCAGAAAGTTTGTTCGACAGGTACATGAATTGCTTCGGTGAAAGAATCCCCCAAAACTGCCACCCGCAAAGTATTTGGAGGTTTGGCTTTTGTGTGTTCGCGATCGCGCAAACCCTCGCTATTCACCTGCACAAAACTCCCACCTTCCCCCTTCCACTCCCCCGACGAACCCGGTTTCAGCTTCCAACCCAAATTCGGATCGGAAGTGTGGAAACCAGTTGGTGCTGAGTCTACAAAATCGCCGATTTTTTGAACTCCTTCGATCCTCGCCGCCCGCAATCCAACTTCACCAATTATCACCCCCATCAATAAACCACCGAGTGTCAAACCTAAATTGACACCCAAATTCTTCAACTTGCTCATTATTTCAAAACAGCGTGTAAATAAACGGAGCAATCACAGAACCCTGACTCAATACAATCAAAGCTCCCAAAAAGACTAAAGTCACAATTAACGGCAACAGCCAATACTTTTGGCGTTCTTTCATAAACGCCCACAAATCTTTGAGAAAATCTAAAGTTGCTTCAAACACTTAAAAAGGACGCTCCATACTAACTTTTGTTCTTGCTTTACTTGGGATGCGGTAAGTATCCATTTTCGGATTTAGTTTGCGTCGCATTGCATCTTCGCCGAAAATGTTTTTGAGCACTCCCATCGGCCAAACTATCAGGTAAAAAACTATCCCTAGGACGAGCGGCGTTTGGATTTTGTGGAGGATGAGTCCAAACCGCATCCACGCGTGATAAACGGGATTCAGCGATTTCGGCGCAACCAATCCTAGCACGATTAGCACTGCGCCGACTGCCCAGGGCTGCCAAGGTAGAGAATGCCGCCGCAGTAAAGGTACTGCTAAACCGAAGATCACTGCAATCAAGCTGCCAATTAGCAGCCCGAAATCGCGCAAGCCTTTTTTATCTAGTTTTTTAATTTCGTCGCTCATGAGAGATGGGAAATTGGGAATTGGGTATTGGGTATTGGGAATTAGTTATTAGTTATTCGTTCCAACAAAATCACTAATAACTAATAACTAATGACTAATCTAGTTCAAATTCATTTTTCCAAGCATCATCTTGTTTCCAAGGAATTTGTTCAGACTTTGGAAGCAAGTAATTTTCCAAAACCAGATAGTCCATTTCGGTTCGCATGAAACAGCGGTAAGCATCCTCTGGAGTGCAAACAATGGGTTCGCCTCGGACGTTGAAAGAAGTATTTACCACAATAGAACAGCCCGATCGCTTTTCAAAATGGCTGATTAAGTCATAGTAGCGAGGATTGGTTTCTTTGTGAACAGTTTGAATGCGAGCCGAGTAATCGACGTGGGTGACAGCCGGAATTTCCGATCGCGGAATGTTGAGCTTTTCAATGCCAAACAACTGCTCTTGTTCGGGAGTCATGGGAATGCGGAGACTGGACTTGACAGGTGCTACTAATAGCATATAAGGACTAGAATGGTCAATCTCGAAATAATCCGCAACTCGCTCGGCTAAGATTGACGGAGCAAAAGGTCGAAATGATTCCCGATATTTAATTTTCAGGTTCATCACGGACTGCATTTTAGCACTGCGGGGATCGCCCACGATCGATCGACCGCCCAGAGCCCGCGGCCCAAATTCCATCCGCCCCTGGAACCATCCCACCACATTTCCCTGTTCCAAAATTTCCGCCAACTGCGGCATTAATTGAGCATCATCCAATCGATGATAGCTGGCTTTTACAGCATCCAAATATTCGAGAATTTCTGCGTCAGTAAACCTCGGGCCCAAATAAGAGCCGCGCATTTGATCGTGACAAGTTAAATGAGCAACCGACTTCGCCACAGTTGCCACCGCTTGGTTTGCAGTGAGAACTTCAGTCCTCTCCTCAACCGCTGCGTTTGTAGTGACAAGTTCAGTTTTGAGGGATTCTCTACTATTTGCTGTCGAGTTCGCGCTCACAGTGCGAGTTTGTTCGCAATACTGATACCAAATCGCCAAAGCCGCGCCCAAAGCACCGCCAGCATCTCCCGCCGCCGGCTGAATCCAAATATCTTTGAAAATACCTTCCCGCAACAGTCTACCGTTAGCAACACAGTTGAGAGCAACGCCGCCCGCCATACAAAGATAATCGACATCCAATTCTTTTTTAACTGTTCTGCAAAGCCGCAAAACCACTTCTTCGGTAACAACTTGAATGGAAGCTGCAATGTCCATTTCTCGCTGAGTCAATTTTCCTTCAGCTTGACGCGGCGGCCCTTCAAACAGTTCGTCAAACTTCTTGTTTGTCATGGTTAAGCCAACAGTATAGTTGAAATAATCCATGTTCAAACGAAAAGTTCCGTCATCTTTGAGGTCGATTAAATAGTTGAGAATCTTGTCTACATACTTGGGTTCGCCGTAAGGTGCTAAACCCATGAGTTTGTATTCGCCAGAGTTGACTTTGAAGCCTGTGTAATAGGTGAAAGCTGAATAAAGCAAACCCAAGGAGTGGGGAAAATCGATTTCCCACTGAGGTGTAAGTTGATTGCCGTCTCCCAACCAAACTGAGGTTGTGGCCCACTCGCCCACGCCGTCGAGGCACAAAACGGCTGCTTTTTCAAAGGGGCTGGGAAAAAATGCCGATGCTGCGTGGGATTGGTGGTGTTCGGTAAATAGCAGAGATGGCAGTTTATTCGTTTTGCAGTTTGCTATTGCTGCCAGATCTCTTTTGAGCATGGTTTTGAGGTAAAGCTTTTCTTTGAGCCATATCGGCATGGCTGCTAGGAAAGAGCGAAAACCTTGGGGTGCGTAGGCTAAATAGGTTTCGAGAAGGCGCTCGAATTTGACTAAAGGTTTGTCGTAAAAGACTATGTGATCGACTTCCCGCAAATCTATTTGCGCTTCTTTCAAGCAATAAGCGATCGCATTCTTAGGGAATCTGGCGTCATGCTTTTTGCGGGAAAATCTTTCTTCCTGCGCTGCTGCTATAATTTCTCCGTCGCGAATTAAGGCTGCGGCGCTGTCGTGATAGTACGCCGAGATTCCAAGTATGTTCATCGCTCTCCTCACAAATCGCAATGCGTTTGCTTTTGACTATTTAGAATAGCTAACGATTATAGCTGTTTCAGTGCTGATTGGGAATTGAATTTTGCGATCGCCTCTAATTTTACCTGGATCGATGTCGGTGTGCCGTCCTGGGACGATCGGCTGTTAGAGAGCATTTAAGCTAGCGCCGGCTTATTCTGCGCCCCCAAGCTCTGAAGTAAGTGACCACCGGGAATTGATAAAATTCACCTACCAACCACAGCACAATGCCTAAATGCGACAAAAAAGCTAAGCCTGTCCAAGCTGCAGGCAGCCACGACAATCGGCTGCCGGGAACCGGGGGAAAATAGTAAGCTGAAAGTCCCAGCAAGGTAGTGGGAAGGAAAATTAGACCAATAGCCGCTGCAAAGTAGGGCCATCCGAATTCTACGCCTTCGAGGTGCGCTCCTATCCACTGTTTGCCGTTCCAGTGCCAAGTTACGGGCGGTTGGCGATCGGCCATTTGGAGCGATTGTCTTTCAACGCTTGCGGTATAAATGTGCTGGCAGAAGTTGCAAGCTAGGGCGTCCATCAGCGCTAGGGTGGAAATTTGACCGGTGCGGCACACGGGACAGGGATATGTATCTTGAGGGTTGAAAGGTCGGGTTGATTTTTTGAAAATCTGCATAGATCAGGCTGTTTGTCAAGATATTGAGCGATCTTAACAAAGTACAGAGATTATGGGTTGGCTGATGGCGGTTTTTGTATCTAGATTGTTGGTGATTTAATATCGTTTCCGGTTGCATAGGAATAATAAAACCGAGTCAACAGTTAACACTCAACCATTGAGTTTTTCCACCCGCCCGTCAACAGTCAACAGTCAACAGTCAACAGTCAACAGTCAACAATCACGGACGGTGCAACCGGAATTGATTTAACAGGTTTTTTCACGCTTACGTGTCCCAAGGGTTAATGCAGTTTCATGGTGGATGATTCGGATTAATTGCGGTGATTGTTGCTGTACCGAATTCTGGCTCCTGCCCAGTGAAGTTTTTCCCTCAAAGTGTTGAAATAAGAATAGTTTTCCCGCAAAATGATAAACTTGGCTTCGCAGTCTGCCCTCCGCACGTCTACGCGCTGTCCCGGCCAAATTGCAGTACCCAAAATGCCGTCTGTCCAGAGTTTGGTACTGAGTTCGTAATCTGCTAAAGGCCAAATGCTGACGACTGAACCGGGGGGCAGGACGATCGCCCGACTAGATAAACTCAAAGGGCAAATCGGAGTAACTGCGATCGCCTCCATTCCCGAGTGCATTATCGGCCCGTTGGCAGATGCGGTGTAGCAAGTCGAACCGGTGGGAGTTGCCACAATTAAACCGTCGCCTTGATATTGATCGACTACTTCGCCGTCAACTTCCATTTCTAGAATACAGCTCGGCATTCGATCGGCTGAAGCAGGTTTGACACACATTTCATTTAGTGCCAAAAATCGATCGCTTTGGGGTTCGAGATTGCTTCTGTTTCCCTCAAAAACTGTTGCCTGCAACATCATCCGCGTCTGCACAGCATACCTGTCTTCCGAAAGTCTGTCCCAAATCTCCTCAGTATTTTGGAAATCCTCAAAAGACTCGGTTAAAAACCCCAGATGTCCCCCCACATTCGCTGCCAAAATCGGGATGCCGTCAGCCGCCAAATTCCGCGCGGCAGCTAGGGCAGTACCGTCGCCCCCCAGCACCACAGCTAAATCAATTGAGCTGTTACTAGAAGCTAAAAATACCGGATACGGGTTATCTTTCGGGCCGCTGGGCCCCATTAAAACGTCACACCCGCGACTTTCTAATTGGCGGGCACACTGTTCTGCCCACCGCTGGCTGAGGGTATCTCTGGCTTTGTGGGCGATAATTACTTGTTTTAGTTGCACAACCTATCGATTTTAGATTTTAGATTTTGGATTTTCGATTGTTAGATTTTAGAGTGAGTTCACAATCTATGGATTTTGGATTTTTGATTGTTAGATTTTAGGCTCAGTGAAAGATCTTAAAATGTTCGATCACGCAAATTGGTTTTGGACATCAGGTTAGATTTTAAACTATTTTTGAGCATTGCGAGGCAGAGCCAAAGCATCTGCGTTACCAGGCTCTGCCTGGTAACGATAAAAATTCCCAATTCTTTAATCGAAAATCAAAAATCAAAAATCGAAAATGGTATTATCCCTCGGTGCGGCTGGATTTGGGCCGCGGCCAGATAATGCTGGAATCTGCAGCGAGTAGGCGAGAAACTGCGATCGCCCCAAAGCGGTTGAGGTGGCTGGGGTCAAAAAAATAGTCGTTGCGGCCAGGCCAGCGCTGCGACAAGTCGCGGAAAGCGAAGCCTTTTTGCCGCGAGAGTTGCTGCATTCGCTGCCGGAACTGCTGTTCTGCGCGCAGGCGAGTTCCGTCTAAGTAGTCGTTGGTGAGGGGTAAATTGACGAAAATTAGGGGAATTTTGCGAGCTTTGGTAAATGCTACAACTGAATTAAAGGCTGTTGCTTGTTTGCCTCCGAGGTTGAAGTTTTCGTAGTCGCGATCGTACTGGCCTGAAACGTAAGCGCGTTCTCGATAATAAGTGTTGGGGTTGTAAGTGCCCGATATAGCCATGAATCCGTTGGAGTCGATCGAATCTGCCAATTCGCTGACTTGCCTCATTGCTACTGTTGTCGGCTGCGAGACTGGAATCAATTGTGCTTTTTGAGTTGCTGCATCGGCTGCGATCGGTTTTAACTCATATCTTGCAGCATTCTCAGCAACGGGCAAGATGCCCGTTCCACTAGACAGGAATTTGATTGCGGGGCGGGTGTCAACAACGGGCAAGATGCCCGTTCCACTAGACAGGGATTTGATTCTGGGGTGGGTGTTAGCAACGGGCAAGATGCCCGTTCCACTAGACATGGATTTGATGGTGGGGAATAGGGGTTGGGCATCTTGCCCGCCCCTGAAAGGTTGATCTACAGAGGTAAATGCTTTGCGGAAATTGTTGTTAGCGCAGGGCTGCGGGAATCTGTAACACAGCGGAATCTCGTTGGGTTCATCCCACTCCAGTTCGGGGCGAATGCCTGCTGCTAAAAGTTGGCTGCCTTCAGAATCAACGATCGAATTAAAAGTGCGATCGTCCCGGCCGCTGTTAAATCCACGCACACCATCCGCCCAGACAATCATTTGAGGTAAATGACCAGGCTTCAAAAGCCGCCGCAGTTGAAAGTCAACTACTTGTGCAGTTGCGCCGTTGACTGAAAAGTTAAATACTTTTAAGCCCGGACGGCCTTTTTGGGCCAAAGATTGTTTTAGCTGTTTGGGATCGACGCCCTGCAATGCGCGGGAACTGCCGACAATCAAAACATCTGGTGGCCCGACGGCAGCAACGTAGGATAGGTAAAGTTCGAGTTGTTCGTTTAGCAAATCGCTGCTGAAGCTGACTGTACTGGCTTGCGATCGGGTTGCGCTCGCTTGCTGCTGAGAATAAACCAGGTTTCTCATGTACTCGATTACTTTTTTCTCAGCAAACGCCCGTCTGGGACTGCCGGCGGGAACGGCTTGCATCCAAGCGACGGCCTGCACCCACAGGGCGGCTACTTCGTCCCAGTCTTGTTTTGAATTGGCTGATTGAGCCAAATTAGAAGCTTGGGTGGCAAAGTTAACTGCCTCGGTGAAGCCATCGTTTTGGGGGCATGAAGCAACGCTGAGGGATTTTCTGGATTTGTTGGGGTTTCGAGCTAACAGAGACGTTGGGGACTGCGCTAGGACGGCGGATTCGATCGAACCCGATGGCGCTGCGGTGTTGGGCGGCTTGGTAGACGAACATCCCAAAGTTAAGGCTAGCAAGGCGGTTGCGGCGCAGGTACGTTTTAAGATGCTGGTGCTGATGCTAGCAATGTAGCGGCGAATCATAAAGCTTTCAGCGATCGCGAAACATTAATAGATATTACTAATTATCCGGGGGATGGAGCAATTAGCTCAAACAGATGTTTTAACCATTCAATAAAAATTAAGGCGATCGGGCCATCGCAGCTAAGCACCTGCGCTGTTATTGCTTGTCCCATCGGCATTGCAGGCGTTTTCTGCCATGCCGGCCAAGTGTGGATTAGCGCTTTGGGATGATGAATTAAAGTGTAGCGGTTAAGTCCGGCTTGTTCGAGTTCTTGTAAAATTGCTTCGGCTTTCGGATGCAGGGTGTCGCCAGGGGGGATGAGATAGGCGACAAAATCTTCTAACATTCCAGGAAGTTGATTGTTTGGCATCAACCAAACTCCGACGCGAGGCAAGTATGGATCTGAAGGTGTGCAAACCCAGCCTTCGGGAGGGGGAGATTGGGGGATGTCTCGATAGCCGATCGAACTCAGTTTATCTTTAAGAGATTGCCACCGCCCACTTAAATTGCGATCGGCATCAACCACAATTCCCAACGTGCGTAAATTCTCTGCTTTCAATCTTTCAGGCAACCCATTTAGCAGCGCATCAACTCCTTGTGTACCTTCTTTTGTACCTTCTTCTTGCGGTACTTCGACGGAAAATGTTGGTGACAGTTGATATTGCTGGCACAAAGCCCAGATTACGTGCCGGTCATTCTTACCTTCTACCAATAACTGTTGAAGTTTTTGTTGAGAAGGTGTTCGTGGTTTTGGCATCAGCGCACCTCGATACTTTGGCGCACTGCAACGGACAATTCATCGGGAGTGTATTCAACTGCACGAATATCCTCGCCGCGCCGGCTCAAGCGAAATAATTTGCCAACTGAACTATCTTCTGACTGTTCTAAGGCTTCTTGAAATGCGGCTATGCAGTCCCAACTGTGGGTAGTTGCAAAGACTTGAACGTTCAATCGCTGTGCTGTTTCAAATATCAATCGCCACATATCAGTTTGGGTTTGATAGTAAAGACCTGTATCAATTTCATCAACCCACAAAAACCCATTCTCTGATGATACGGCTGCCATTGCTATACTAAGAATTCGTCCCATACCATCTCCCATACTGCCAAGAGGAATTGGGTGATTTTGTCCTCTAATTTTAATCAAAATACCGCTATCAGTAGTGGGATTGCTGGTAAAACTGATACGTTCTACATCGGGTTCTAAGATTTGCAGCGCTGCTACTACGCTTTCTTCTTTTGGTGTCAGTGTAATAGCATCCCAAAACACAGCCATATCGTTAAAAGCTATCGCAGTAGTTTTGAGTAAATTAAAATTATCTTGACTGGAACCGACAAGCGATAAATAGTTATTATTTCTCTCGGTCAATTTAGAATAAACTAAATCAGCAATAGAACCATCGCGCAGCAGTGAAATTTTGACTGTGGCATTGTGATTGTAGCAAACAATTAACTTTTCTGACAAAAAATTTGTTTCGATTTCTTCAGCTACCGGAATTAATACCTGTTGGTTTGTAGGGTTTGCTTGTATTTTGAATTAGAGTAGTTCTTCTTTCTGAGATTGAATGTAAATGCTTAGATCTGGAGTTAGTTGATGTCCGTAAAAATATGTTCAAATTGATACTTGCTGCGGTTTACTGCTTGACCAGAAGCAAGTTGAGTCTGTATCTTGCTCTGTTCGCCGCGGCTACTTAGCACATCAAACAAAGCTTGAATATTCTGTTGTTGGACTAATAAATAAATGGCTTCCAAAAAAGTAGTTTTACCGCTATTGTTCTGACCGACTATCAGATTAACCCTAGCTAGCTCGTCGATATGAAAATCTTTAAAACAGCGATAATTTTGGATGGTGAGATCGCGCAACATGGATTCCTCGCATATTAACTATATTCTATCATTTCTCCGTTCAGACTAAAAACCAGTATGGGATTCGATGACTGCTTCGGCTTGCAGGGCGATCGACCTCAATTTATCCAATGTATCCTGGTTCGCACTCTCCCACAACCCCCGCTGACGAGCTTCTAGCAATCTTTCCGCCATATCTCGCAGTGCCCAAGGATTGTTTTCTTGAATAAATGTCTGCACTTTCTCATCAAAAATGTAAGCCTCGGCGATTCCTTCATACATAAAATCCTCTACACAATTTGCCGTAGCATCGTAAGCAAACAAAAAATCAACAGTTGCTGCAATTTCAAAAGCACCTTTGTAACCGTGGCGCATCGCACCTTCTATCCATTTTGGATTCACAGCCCGGCTGCGATAAACCCGCGCAATTTCTTCCCGCAGTTGCCGCACTTTCGGATTTTCTGGAATTGAATTATCTCCGAAATAAGTTTCAGGATTTTTGCCTTGCAAATTCCGAATTGCGGCCGTCATTCCCCCTTGGAATTGATAATAATCATCCGAGTCGAGGATGTCGTGTTCGCGGTTGTCTTGGTTTTGCAGAACTATTTGCATTTGGCCGAGGCGTTTTTCAAATGCTTCGGGTGCAGAACATCCCCATTCACCCCCCCTAGCCCCCCCTTGTAAAGGGGGGGGACAAGAGTTGGAATTAGCCGCCCCTTGTAAAGGAGAGGAATTAGATTTAGCCCCCCCTTCATAAGGGGGGGTTGGGGGGGTATTCTCTGGTTGTAAAGGAGAGGAATTAGATTTAGCCCCCGCTTGATAAGGGGGGGTTGGGGGGGTACTTGTATAGGCGTAACTGCTCCAATTAATGTAAGCTTTTGCTAAATCGCTGTCGTCTGTCCAGTTTTGAGCTTCAATTATGCCTTGAAGCCCTGCGCCGTAAGCACCCGGTTTTGAGCCAAAAACTCGAAATTGCGATCGCCCTTGCGCCTCTTCCTGACTCAGACCTGTAGATTCCCAATACTGAATCTCTGCTTGAACTTGTGCTGCTAAAGGATTATTTTCTGCCGATTCGTCTAAATCTGCCACAGCTTTTACCGCACTGTCAAACAAATCAATTAAATTAAAAAAAGCATCGCGGAAAAAGCCAGAAATTCGCAAAGTAACATCAACGCGCGGCCGCCCCAAAACAGAAACTGGCAAGATTTCAAAATCTACAACCCGGCGCGAAGGGCCATCCCAAACTGGTTGAACTCCTATCAGCGCCAAGGCTTCGGCGATGTCGTCTCCCCCCGTCCGCATGGTGGATGTTCCCCACACTGACAAACCCAAAGTTTTAGGATATTCGCCATTTTCTTGGGTGTATCTTTCGATTAAAGTTTCTGCAGCAACTCTGCCAACTCTCCAGGCCGTTTCTGTGGGAATGGCGCGGATATCTACTGAGTAAAAATTCCGACCGGTGGGCAATACATCTGGTCTGCCGCGAGTGGGCGCGCCGGATGCGCCGCTTGGTATGTGCCGCCCATCTAGTCCGCGCAAAAGGTTGGTAATTTCTTGATCGGTTTGGAGGAGTGAAGGTAAAAGATAGTTACTTATCCAGTCTAATTCTTGTTGGGTTGCTTCTCCTAGTTGGATATTTTTAACCGCAGATGAACGCGGATTAACGCGGATGTTTTCGATTAATTTATCTACTAATTCAGCGGCTTTTTCTTCGAGTTCTGCTGTTAAATCGCCTGCTGTGCGGTTCTGAATTATCGACGTTGGATCGCAGGTTAAGGGGTCGAAATCGTAGCCTGAGTCTTCTGCTAGGGCGCGGGTTAAGCCCGATCGCCCGTTGGTGGGATGGCGGGCGATAGCAATTATCAAATCTCTCAACTGTCTACCTTCGGGACACTGACCGAAAATGTGCAATCCGTCGCGAATTTGGGATTCTTTGAGTTCGCAAAGATAGCCGTCTGTGCGGGTGATAAATTCTGTAAATTCCGATTTATTTAGTTGTATTCCTAAGTCTTTATCTAAGTTTTCTTTGTTGGTGAGGGCGAGAATGCGATCGCGAATCATGGGTAATCGAGACGGATCTAAGCTTTGGGCTTCGCAATACTCATCAATTAAGGTTTCCAACTGCTGCAAAGGCCCGTAGAGTTCGGCGCGAGTCATCGGCGGTGTCAGGTGGTCGATTATCACGGCTTGCGATCGTCTTTTTGCTTGGGAACCTTCCCCCGGATCGTTGACAATGAAGGGATAAAAATTTGGCAGCGCGCCTAATGCCACTTCTGGATAACATTTGTTAGACAATGCGATACTTTTACCCGGAAGCCATTCTAAATTGCCGTGTTTCCCAGCATGAATTATAGCGTCAATTCCCAACTTTTCTCGCAGCCAATAATAGTAAGCTAGATAATTGTGAGTGGGTTCTAAGTCTGGGGCGTGATAATTTAATGCAGGGTCAAGTTCGTATCCCCGCGATGGTTGAATTCCTACAAATACATTACCGAACTGAATCCCCGGAATTGGAAAAGACGTATTGTTACTTATAAAATCTTGTGCATAGCTTCCCGGAAGCCCCCATCTTTTACAAATCCCATCTTGCACTTCCTGTGGCAAAGTAGCAAAATATTCTTCATATTCTGCCAAATCCAAAGATTGATGAACAGGCCGCAATTCGCGTCCTTCCGGGTCATTTGTCACGCCAGAAGTCAGGAGTTCAATTAACTCATTGCCGCTAGCGGGGATGTTTTCAATTTTATAGCCAGCTTGCTGCATAGCTTTGAGGATTTCGACACAGCTAGCGGGCGTATCTAAGCCGACACCGTTGGCTAAGCGGGCGTTGCGAGTGGGATAATTTGCCAGAATGATGGCGATGCGTCTGTTGGCGGCCGGGGTTTGTTTCATCTTCACCCAATTCGCGGTTAAATCTGCTACAAATGAAATGCGATCGCCCGCGGCTACATAGCCTACTACATCTGTTTCTAATTCGCTGTTCCAAGTCTGTACCGCTTTAAAAGAAACAGCCCTAGTAATGATTTTTCCGTCTACTTCCGGCAATGCTACATTCATCGCCACATCGCGGGGCGAAAGTCCCTGAAGTTCCGTTTCCCACTGTTCCAAACCGCCACCGCTGAAGATTGCTTGCAATACGGGAACGTCTAAGGATTTTAAGCTGTTTTGTTCCGGTTCTTGACTGCTGAAACCGGAGACGGCAAAACTTGTGGTGTTGAGCAATAATTGAATTGGTTCTGATTCTTTTGGTTGAAAATATTCCAGCAATTCTATTTGCAAATCTGGTTCCCGCAGAGAAGACACAAAGACGGGAACTGGTTCTAAGTTTCGCTCTGCTAGAGCTTGACAAAGTGCATCAATTGGTGCTAAGTTTCCTGATAAATAATGAGCGCGATAAAATAAAATTCCGACTTTAGCTATAGTTGGTAAACCCGGAGATCCCCCCCGGCCCCCCTTACTAAGGGGGGGGCAAGAAGTGGTCAAAGTCCCCCTTATTAAGGGGGATTTAGGGGGATCGGAATCTGGTTGTAAACTTGCAAAACACGCCCACCCGTGTCCGCCCCATTCGTAAATTCCGACGCGGGAAACTGTTTGAGGTAGCGGTGGATAGTAAGCAGTTTTCAGGCAAGTATCGGCGGCAAATTTGAGTGCGTTAACAAAGTTTTGGACTCCGCCTTCTGTAAAGTAGCGCCACAGTTGATTGACTGCTGATAGCGATACATTTGAATGGCTGATTAAATCAGGATCGGGACTGTCTTCTCCCGGCATTACAATCAGTGATGCCTTAGTTTTGTGCACAGTTTCCCGCAGGATTTCTAACCCGTAAGACCAATAAGAACGCCCTCCTAACAGTCTTAAGATTATGACCTCTGCGCTTTCTAAAACTTCCTCGGCATAAGTATCAATTGTTAGTTGTTGCTGCAACTGAAGCAAGTTTACTGCCCGCACTTTGGGAAATTTTGCCGGCATTTTGGATGCGGCGGCTGCGAGAGTTTGAATGTCGGTGTCAGCAGCACTAATAAATACTATTGGTGCTGGGGTTTGCTGAATAAAAATTACTCCTTCGGCTTGAGGGTTCCACCCTCCCGGTGTGGCGGCTATTTTGTGCATTAATTTTTTTTATGTTAATAAATAGTGAGAGAAAGTGCGATCGCCTTTACTATAACATGACTTATACATCAATAGAGGCGAGGGCGTGTTTCGCACCTAGACATCCCCGCCCAATCGAGAGAGGGCGGGCACGGGGGCACCGCCCCTACATTCGGGGGGAGAATCAGCGTCAAAGTTCCGGAAATCTCAACCTATAAAGTGATAAATAAAACTCCCAAAATCATGATGGCGGCCCCTAATAATCTTTCTTGAATCTCTTTTTCCTTAAAAATGAAATGACCGAACAATACACCCATTAACACGCTAGTACGCTTAAGGGCGACCACTCGCACTACGAAAGTTAATGTCAAAGCTTGCATTTGAAAAATTACTCCAGTAGCATTGATAAACCCCATAGCAGCTAGCATTGGTAATTGTTTGAGAATTTGTCGCCCTGGATTTGGGGTTTTGTGCAATAAAACTGGCAGTAGCAAAACAGTCATTGTAGCGAACAAAGAGAATACCCAAAAAATAGGGTAGGAATTTGTAACTCCTATTTTGTCACAATTTGAGGCAATACTCCATAGAAATGCGACGATTAACATCAATTTGGGTCCGGGTTCATTCAGCAGTGCTTTGAATGGAGCTAAATATCCTTTAGATTTCTCTTTGATATTTAATAAATAAGAGCCTCCTACGATTAGTAAAATGCCCATATAATCAAAAAATTTGGGATATTCACCGACCATTAACGGTGAAGTTAACAACATGAATAAGGGTGTCAAAGCTACCAGCGGTAGTGTCAGGGATAAATCTGATAGTTTGATGGCTTTGATGTAGAGGAGGGCTGTGACAGCGTTGATGCTACCTCCGATTAATAGGGCGAGCCAAAATTGAGAATTTAATGGCGGAATTCCTGTATATAATACCCAGGGAATCAAAAAGATGACTGAAAAAAATGAGAGAGACCAAGCGACGACATATTCGTCACTTTTTTTGAGGTTTTGTTTGCCAAAAACGTCTTTGACGGCTTCAAAGAAAGCGGTCAAGATTCCAAAAATTAACCAAGTCAACCTAAATATGCGCTCCTGACTCGCTCGTCGTTTAGCAAATCCGTTCCAATACCTGTGAGAGTAATATTACCAGCTTCTAGCACGTAACCCCGATCGGCAATTTGCAGTGCTAAATTGGCGTTTTGTTCGACTAAGAGGATTGTAACGCCTGTGGAACGCAGGTTTTGAATGATTGCGAAAATTTCTTTGACGATCGCGGGTGCTAAGCCTAAACTAGGCTCGTCTAATAATAGCAGTTTCGGGCGGCTCATCAGCGCACGGGCGATCGCCAGCATTTGCTGTTCCCCGCCGCTGAGGGTTCCTGCTAGCTGGCGGCGTCTTTCTGCTAAGCGCGGAAACATCTCCAATTGGCGCTCTAAATCGGCTTTTACTGCCGCCGAGTCCGATCGAATATAGGCCCCCAATTCCAAGTTACCCAACACCGTTTGCTGCGCCAAAACGCGCCTCCCTTCTGGACTGTGGGCGATTCCCAATTTTACAACTTCGTGAGGTTGGCGGCGGCTAATGTCGCGCCCGGTATAAATAATTTGTCCTTGGTTTATATTAACTATTTTGGAAATAGCCCTGAGTGTGGTACTTTTGCCCGCACCATTAGCGCCGATGAGACTGACAACCTCCCCCGCATTTACGGTTAAATTAATATTTCGCAGGGCTTGAATGCCTCCGTAATTAACACAAATATTCTTTAGTTCTAAGAGGATATTTTGCGCTGTTTCAGGTGCAGTATGTTGCATTTTTTGTGACTTGCTTCTTGATAAAAAACTGTCTTTTTTCCAGCAGTTCGCGAGTCAGTAAGTCCGCGATTCCGCCAGGGGTTTCAACCCCTGGTTCCTAACTGAAGTCCTATGAAGACTGGCAGATACATTTAGGACTAACTATTATTTTTAGTCCGCGCACCCTCCGGACTTTGTGTGTGCAGACACGATTGCCAATTACCCGCTGACTCAAGATGACATAATTTCAATTTATATAATTTTCATCTCCCAAATAAGCCTCAATCACCGCCGGGTCATTTCTCACAACAGCAGGTTCGCCCAAGGCAATAAGCTGACCGAAATGCAAAACGGCAATCCGATCGCACAATCCCATAACTAGCGGTACATGATGCTCGATCAATATTACAGTTAAATTGAATTGTTGGCGCACTTCTCGGATAAATTCGCTTAATTTGTGCTTTTCATTGGGATTCATGCCCGCAGCAGGTTCATCTAACAGCAATATTTGCGGTTCTAGGGCTAAAGCACGGGCAATTTCTAAGCGCCTCTGGTCGCCGTAGGGCAAGTTTTTCGCTTGTTCGCCCGCGCGATCGCCCAATCCGACTAAATCCAACAATTCTAAGGCTTTCCGCTGGGTTTTGCGTTCCATTGCGTTAGAGGCCCGCAAGCCGAAAATCCCCGCCAGCACCGATAAAACTGGATTGCCCGATCGACTGTGGATGTGTCGGGCGATCGCCACATTTTCTAGGGCTGAAAGCTCCCCAAACAACCGAATATTTTGAAATGTTCGGGCCATACCTTTATTAGCAATTTGATAAGGTCGCAGTTTAGAAATATTTTCGTTTTGATAAATCAGAGTGCCACTAGAGGCAGGTATCAGTCCAGTCATTACATTAAATAGAGTAGTCTTGCCAGCGCCGTTAGGGCCGATCAATCCAAAAATCTCGTGTTTTTGAACTGTGAAAGATACGTCGTTTACAGCAATTAAACCGCCAAAGCGGCGAGTTAATCCTCGTGCTTCTAAGATGGAATTGCTTTTTGAGAGGGTAACAGTTTCTGAAATCACAAAAAACTAGATATAATCTGCAATATAATTATGCCTCAGATTGGTATTTTAATAAATAGCCTCCCGCTTTTAAATCCTTTACTGATTAGCAATTACCCATTATTAATTACTAGGCATCTAGCTGATTCAACGGAAAACCGCTATAATATTACAATTGCCGTGCCGCCTCAATCTCCTCAAGCCGTCTCGCCTGGGTAATCTTATGACGATGTACGTACCGGATTCGCAGCCTTCGCAAACAAAAGTCCTCCCTACGATGTATGATTTACCCAGTGAAGACCCGGAGGAACCCGGTTTGCCTGACGAATTCCACGAGTTTCAACCCGAACTGCTGCGTTTAACCTGCCGCCCCGCCAACCATCCGCCCGAACAAATATTCATAGCGACAGACCTCAATCTCTACTACGATTCTAGCCATCTCAATTGGTACAAAAGACCTGATTGGTTTGTCGTATTGGGGGCTCCGAGATTTTATCGAGGTGAGGAATTGCGCCTCAGCTACGTGATGTGGCAAGAAAATGTCAGTCCTCTGGTAGTAGTAGAACTGCTGTCACCTGGAACTGAAGAGGAGGATTTAGGAATCACAGAAGAAGCACGAAATAAACCCCCTACTAAGTGGCGAGTTTACGAACAGATTTTGCAGATTCCTTACTACTTTGTTTTCAGTCGGTACAACAATCAACTGAGAGTATTTCGTTTGATTGGCAATCGTTACCGCGAACAAGTTTTAACCGAACCCCGATTCTGGATACCGGAATTAGAATTAGGTATAGGTTTGTGGGAAGGTTGTTATCAAGGTTGTTCGAGATTGTGGCTGCGTTGGTACGATGTCAGTGGCGATTGGGTTCTGACTCCAGAGGAGTTTGAAAGGCAGCGAGCTGAATTAGAAAGTCAGCGAGCTGAATTAGAAAGTCAGCGGGCTGAATTAGAAAGTCAGCGAGCAAACCGATTAGCCGATCGCCTCAGAGCAATGGGCATTAATCCAGAGGAGCTGTAAAATTAAATAGCAGCATGAAATGGTGCAAGCTGCAAGCGCTGTCCATAAAAACTTATTAACTAAAAATAAATTATGCCAGACTCTACCTCACTGCGCGATCGCTACCTAGCCCTAATCGACAAAATTGTCGAAATCACCCTCAAAGGTCAAATTCGCTCCAAAGAACAAGTTTATCAAATGCTGGTGCAAGACATTAGTACCGGTACTGGCGAAATCTTTGAACGCTGTTTCGGCGAACGCCTCGATGCCACCGAAAATCAGCTCAGAAACGAAAAAGACGAAATCAAACAAGCAAAGGCAAATCGCACCCTTAGAGCGCTCAAAACCATCCAAGGAGAATGGGAACGCTGGCAGAAAGATAACCGCATCGATCGCGCAATTGCATCCTCCATCCAACAAATTGTTACCGCCGAATCTAACGCCCGCCTCCTGGCATTATTGCAAGTAATCGATCCGAATAAAGAACATCCGCTGACTCTAGATCAATTGCAGCAATTGGCAAAATTACTGCACCAAGAAATGCTGCAAACTAGCAATCCCGAAACAGAGCAAGATTTGCTGCAAATCACCGCCGGCATCGCCAAAGGTTTAGAATCTTGGCAGCGTTTGGAACCGGAACTTGTGGGCTGGATTTATCAGCCGCAGCAGCTAGGATTTGCCGGTAGTCCCGAACAAAATGGACCTTGGGCTTTTTGGGCAAAAAAAGTTAAGAGTCCCTTTCCCCAGGCTCTTTTAAATACTATTGCGCTCGGTGAATCTATAGTTCAATTCGCCGCCAAGGAATCGAATTTAGAGTTAGGCATTTTGGTGGAATTGGCGATTGTTTTGCAGTCCCTGCAGCGGGCGTTGGCGATCTGGTTTGACAAGCAAGTTTACGATTCCAAAGTGTCAACCAAAGCTTCAATTTCTACTTACATTACTTTTGCGGTAATTTGGAGTCAGCTAGCCAGTGGGTTTAATAATTCTACCAAGATCGGCGAACAGTTGGCAAATGCTTGTTTTCAAGTAACTTTGCAAATTTTGCGCGCTTTTTCTCAGCGGGAATACTTTCCCCTTTATGGCGGAATTTTTGCTTCGTTTGATGGTAAAGCCCTGCGACATACTTTGGATTATTTAGACGAACCGCTGCGGCGAGTTGAAGGCACTCAAGCGAAAGCTAGGATTCTGACGCTTTTGGGTTATTCGATGCAGGCGGCTGGGGCTTACGAGCGATCGATCTTGCTGCACAAGCAAGCGCTGGAAATTGCCCGCCTAGAAGGAGACAAAGCTTGCGAAGTTGCCAATCTCAATCACATCAGCCGCAACTATGTTGCTCAAAAAAATTATCAGGAAGCGATTAATTACAGCCAGCGGGCTTTAATTATGGCCAGACAAGCGGGAGAAAGGCAAGGTGAGGCAAATGCGCTGGCTAATTTGGGTTACAGCGAAGTGTTTCAAGCGCGACAGTTGGAGGAGGTGGAACCGGAGGTTTATGAGAGTGCGATCGGTTATTTGGAACAAGGTTTGTTGCTATCAGAAAAATTGGGCGATCGCCAAAGTCAAGCTTTTTGTTCCAGCAGTCTCGGTATTGCTAAAATAGCCCTGGAAAATGCTGAAGGTGCGATCGAATATTTGCTTAAAGGTTGGCAAGCGGCTCAATTTTCAGGGGATTTATATTTGCAAGGTCTGAATTTGGCTTATTTGGCTCAAGCTTATTACAGAATTAACGCACTAGAACAAGCAATATTTGCGGGCAGTTTGGGGATGTATCTTTTGGAGCAAATTGGTGCGATTGAGTGGCGTCAATCGGCTGGTTTGTTGACAATTTTGCGGGGTCAAATGGGTGCGGAATCATTTAAACAATCTTTGGCGAAAAGTCGAGCGAATATCATTCCGGCGATCGGTGTTGACGGCTACGATTACATCCCGGAATTGCTGGAAAAATATCAGCAATCTATTTAAGATCAAAATTGAGCGGCGGTTTCAAGAGACTGTTGGTCAATCAACAAGGGGTTAAACCCTTCATATCAACTCCGGTAGCATCGGAATTAATATTACCCACAGTCAGGACACCGCGCCGTGCCGGGTGTCCCTACAATTAATCGCGGTAGGGACACTCTTGCACTCGCGGTGTCCTCGGTATCATTCCGATGCAACGGGAAACGATATCACCCATAAAAAGGACCGATCGGGGTTAAATTTTTAATTGACCATATAACTTTTGACTAGCAATAGCGAATGCAAATGCTTATTTCTATATGTGAGGGGTAATACACCTTGCGAATTTGCCAACAGTCTCTTTCTAATCGCCCGGTATATTTATTTGAAGCTCGATCGCTCTTTTAAAGCCTTGCCGCCAGTAAATTCTTAATAATTGGGATTTTGGCCGCAACTTCGGCTTGAGATACCTCGGTTTGCTGCCAACTCGATCGCCCAGCAAGTCGATCGGCCCACTGCTGCAACTTCGGATACTCATCAAAAGATATGCCAAACATCCCCAGCGAAGGCACCGCAGTCCCCGCCACCACTTCGGCGAAAGTAAACTGTTCCCCAGCAAAATAAGTGCGATCGTCCGCCAGCAAGCCCTCAAAAAACCTCAGCAGCGTTGCTATCTGCTGTTTTGACTGTTCCAACTTCTGTGCAGTGTCTCCCGCTACACCCAGCATTTGACGTGTTAAGGGAAACATTGCCGGCAACAGTTCATTTAACGTCAGCATTTCCACCATCCGTACAATTCCCAACGCTTTCGCCTCTGTCGGTAGCAGTGCAGGCGTCGGGTATTTCGCCTCCAGATAATCGAGAATTGCCAGCGACTCCACCAAAGTCAAATCTCCATCCACTAACACCGGTATGCGGTGGAACGGGTTAATTGCCAGAAAATCCGCCTTAAATTGGTCGCCGTCGAGGTTAAGTGCTAGAGGCTCAAACGCAATCTGTTTTTCCAGAAGTGCCACCCACACACGGCGAGAATTCAGAGAAATTGGAGTGTAGTACAGTTTCAGCATCAGATTCACCTTACGCAACAACCTCAGTTTAGCAGCCAAATATCTTGATTTATAAGGGTTTGGGGGAACGCAGAGGGTTGGTGGGAGCGATCGGCACCCCTTTAAAAAACCCAATTTAAAAAAAAGTTGTATTACCCCCTTGACAGTCTTGTATTACTTATGTAGTATAAATGTATGGCGAAGGGTAAAGAGCTTCAAAGCCTTCCCCCACGAGCAATATGAACCTTGACAACTGAATAGGAAGTTAATCGTGTCACATAATTGTGGACATCGGCGGTGTAGACTCCGGCAACAATAACCCGATGGGTTGTAGTACGCGGAATCAACCGCCACCCCGTCCCAACTTGAGTAATTCAAGGACAGAATATTGTTCATTTTCGCGGGGGTATAGCTCAATCGGTCAGAGCAATCGCCTGTCGAGCGAAAGGTTGCGAGTTCAAGTCTCGTTACTCCCGTCAGTCGATTTTAGATTTTAGATTTTAGATTTTAGATTTACTCCACAGGAGAAGAATCTGGAAGCTGGAACTAGGGTCTAAAATCCACACCTCCTGTCGGTAAGCAAGTATCCGTTTTTCGGCGGGGGTCAAAGTCCCGTAGGCAAAAGTCAAGCCGTCTCCCCCTCAAGGAGAAGATTGCGAGTGCAAACCTCGTCGGGACTCCCAGGTTAGGTGGTCGAGTGGTTGAAGGCGTCGGTCTGCAAAACCGATTTTCGCGGGTTCAAATCCCGCCCTAACCTCTGTTCCCCATCAGAAATAAAAAATTAGAAATTAAAAGATTAAACTAACAGTCTTTTAATGGAAATTTTTAACTTTGAAAAGGAACGAAGCGAAAGTGACATTGCAGCGTAGCTTAATGGTAAAGCGCCAAGTTCATACCTTGGTCAATGCGGGTACCGCTTCGCGGAAGCAAGCTACAAATCCCGCCGCTGCGACCAAAAGCAGGGATGGTGTAACTGGCAACACTCTGGTCTCCAAAACCAGCATTCTGAGTTCAAATCTCAGTTCCTGTGCCAATTTATAGTGCTGTAGGCAAATGGTTTAAGCCGCTTGGTTTTCACCCAAGTGATTGCGGGTTCAACTCCCGTCAGCACTTCCAAAATTTCTGGGTCGGCCCTCCTATTGGCGTGGGTACCTGTCTGTAAAACAGTAGCTTAAAGCGTTGCTGGTTCAATTCCAGCCCGACCCATTTGTAACTGCATTTAATATGCAGTTGCAATCTTGAGAACGTGGTGTAACTGGATAACATCTCAGTCTACGAAACTGAAGATTTGGGGGTTCAAATCCCTCCGTTCTCGCTGTGGAGAGGTGGCCGAGTGGCTTAAGGCGCTTTCCTGCTAAGAAAGAGCGGTTTAACAGCCGTCGAGGGTTCAAATCCCTCCTTCTCCGTTTTCCCCCGATAGCTCAGTTGGTAGAGTGCTTGTGTGAAGAACAAGAGGTCGTCAGTTCGATACTGACTTGGGGGATTGCGTTGCCTTATAGCTCAATGGTAGAGCAAGCGGTTGTTAACCGCTAGGTTGTAGGTTCGAGTCCTACTGGGGCAGCCATTTTTTAAATTGCCGGGTAGACAAATTGGTAAAGTCGCCTATCTCTGAAATAGGAGTTTCTGTAGGTTCAAAGCCTACCCCGGCATCCAATAATTGGGAAGTCGCCTAATCGGTAGGGCACCGCTCTTTGAAAGCGGCAAAATGCAGGTTCGATCCCTGCCTTCCCAGTTCTGCTATTACCAAAGCAGATCAATTACACTCCTGTAGCCCAATTGGCAGAGGCCGCAATTTCAAAAATTGTGTTGTGTGAGTTCAAATCTCACTCCCGAGTACCAAATTTTTAACTAAGTTTCTACTTGCTCCTGTGGCGGAATTGGCAGACGCGGCAGACTTAAAATCTGTTTTATTTTGAGTGTGAGTTCGAGTCTCACTAGGAGCATGAACGGGATGTAATTCAGCGGCCAGAAGCCATGCTTTGGGAGCATGGAGTCGTTGGTTCAAATCCAACCATCCCGACTTTACCCCTGTGATGTAATTGGAAAACATCACTCGCTCAAAACGAGTGTTTTTTGCAGGTTCGAGGCCTGTCAGGGGTATGAGGTTTTATTAAATCTCAAATCTCAAATCTCAAATCTCAAATCTCAAATCGGTTTTGCCCCTGTAGCCCAATCGGTAGAGGCGCTAGATTTAGGATCTAGTTAGTGCTGGTTCGATGCCAGTCAGGGGTATTTGGTGACATCGCGGGTGAAGTAGCCTGGGTAGGCTTGGAGGTCTCATAAGCCTCTTAATAGCAGGTTCAACTCCTGCCCCCGCCACCAAAAATGCAGGTGTGATGTAACTGGCAACATGAGGCTCTTGTAAAGCTTTTATGCGAGTTCAAATCTCGCCACCTGCTTGGGAAAGTGCGATCGCTCTTTAAGCAGGATTGCGATCGCCCCCTTCCCAAATTTGCAGTTGTCTTTCTGCTGCAACAAAACAGTTGACATACGGCGTGGGATACACAAAATAATCGTAAGCCAGAGCCATTTGCCGCGCGGCTTCGCGATAAGGAACTCGGCCGATTCCCGTTCCCAATCCCGGACAAACGACACTCTCAATTTTACGTTCTGCGTGTCGGTTGTAGCGCCGAATTGTTAACAGCATTGCCCACGTTGCCACATACGGAATGTCGGTTCCTACGACAGACATCGGTACGCGCATGGTGGGAGTATGAGCGATAAAAGGATGTTTGGGATGGTGAGTTTCGATGATAAATGACGTGCCAACTGGTTGTTCGCCTAGATAGTCTTCCAAGATATGCTGCTGAACCCTAACCATTAGAGAATGACCGAAAAAATCAACAATGGCTGCATCGATACCGCCATCCATCATGCCAAATGAATTGGCGGGACTAACCAAACAGTCATACTCGGTTAAATCCTCGAAACGTTTGTTGGTAATTTCGACATTGGGTAGGTAGAAAAAATGCTCTTGGAATGCGGCGAATAGTTCGGGATTGGGTGCTGTAAGTATAAGTTTCATGTGTTTTATCTCCGCTCCTAGTTTAGCAAATTACTAATGGCGATCGCACTCATTTTTCCCAAAAATTGCCATAATTGAGGTAGAGTAGTTCAAGGTTAAACTATGCTAGCAACTGACAACACCTCAATGGGAAAAATTATTACCACACTCACCGTGACTAACCGCGCCGATCAAAATGTCGCAGCCAGAGGATTTATGCCTTCCGACCAAATCCGTTCAGTCACTCTAAATAATGTGCTAGTTGATACAGGTGCAACAACATTGTGTTTGCCTGCAAGTATCATTGGGCAACTCGGTTTAGAATTGCTCAAAGAAGTGGATGTAGAGACTGCTAATGGCATTGGTAAAGCCAGAATTTTTCAGGATGCTAAAATTTATTTAGTAGGACGCGAAGGCACGTTTGAGTGTTTGGAATTGCCCGGAGGTATGAATCCTTTATTAGGCGTGATTCCTCTAGAAGCCCTGGGAATTGAATTAGATTTGAAAAATCAGCGGTTGGTAACTTTACCCATCAGTCCAACGCAAACTTACTTGACAATTTTGTAAAGGCTGTATGTTGAGGTTAAAGAGATACAATCGCTAAACTAATTGCGGATATGGTGTAACGGTAGCATTCGAGTCTTCCAAACTCTAGGCACGAGTTCGAGCCTCGTTATCCGCTTGGGGAAACAAAAAGTTTGTTAAATCTCACATCTTGCACCATTCTCCAGAACAGGCAAGATGCCTGTTCCACAAGAAAATATACTCTTTGTGGAACAGGCATCTTGCCTGTTCATAAAAGGTTTATTGACAATGGTGCAACATCTCAGTTAAATCTCAAATCTCAAATCTTAAATCGATGGGCGGATGTCATGTAGCGGCTAGCATCTGAGTATGCCATTCTCAGCGCATGGGTTCGAGTCCCATCATCCGCTTTTGTAGTCCTGAGCTTCGATGGTAGAGCGTTTGCCTTACAAGCAGACGCGGGGTAATCTCCTGTCAGGACTACTAATTTATGGGAGTGTAGCTCAACGGATAGAGCGCCGCGCTTCGGACGCGGATGTTGTGGGTTCGAGTCCTACCACTCTCGTTGTTTTTGCTTTAATTTAAGGAGGTTGATTCCATTGAATGGATAATTTTTTATATTAAGAGCGATCGCCCTTTGCGTGTCCCAATCTTTGGAGCCTACATACTTTAGTACGAGAGGAAAGGTAACGCTGTCAAAATCAGCGGGCGTTTGAGAACGAGGAGTGCTTTGAACCCGGCAGGTTGGCTTAAAGGTAGCCATCCTTTAAAGAGTGTGTAGTAACTCATCGGCGGAGTCCCTCTAGTAACTGAGAAAACGCAATGCTCTGATAACTTGCACGTCAAAGTGCGTGAAGCGCAGCTATCCCCTAGGGAATCGCGCATTAATAAAAAACATGGGAGTGTAACTCAACTGGATAGAGTGTCGAGCTTCTACCTCGAATGTTGTGGGTTCAAGTCCTACCACTCCTGCTGAATGGGTTCGTAGCTTAATTGGTAAAGCATCTAACTGGCTGTTAGAAAGATATCGGTTCAAATCCGATCGCAATCCACCACACCAATTTTAGATTTTAGATTTTAGATTTACTCGACAGGTGAATCTTTTACGCGGGGTCATAGCTCAATTGGTAGAGCGCTTGCTTTGCACGCAAGAGGCCAGGAGTTCGATTCTCCTTGACTCCACTTCCGGTGTCTGAAGTCGAAGCGGTCGAGACGCTAGCCCGTGAAGCTAGTTATTAGCGGGTTCGAGGCCCGTCGGACACCTTTGAATTGATAATGGAGGTTATGATATTAAGGTATTTTTGAGAGGTGGATTTCTGAAACTTTTTTTGTTGAGAGCAGTTAATAAAGGCTAATTCAATTCCCTTTTCTAAACAGGCTTGAAACTTGCGACTATCATTATTTTGAATAGACGCTAGTTTTTCGATCCCATAAATTGGCTCGTAATGGAAAATGGCATTTAACTCAAAAGCTAAATTTAGAGAGGGAATGTATATATCAAGCTCTGCATTTATGGCATCTTTGCGATTGAAATAAATTTCTATCTCTGGATAAAGGTTTAAAAGCTGCTCTTCAATCCAATTTTCAAGCTTAGATCGTCTATTTCCATAATTTTTATGGCAATTTGTGTAAGTGGCTGCACATGAATTTGAACAAAAATCTGGTTTGCCCTCTTGTAGTCGGTGTCTTTGTTTATAAAAAACCTTATCACAGGTAAAACAAACTACTTCCTTCGCTAGGATTGGTTTGACAAATAACGGTAAGCCTGCTGCTTTCAAAGCATTATTCCAACTTCCAAATTTTATGACAACTGTATTGTGTGTTACTGGGCAAGGAATACTTTTATCTCTAACTTTATTTAAGGCAGGAACTTCACCGTGAGACAGATAGTTTTCTTGGAACCATTTTATTAGTTGAGCTTGAGTGATTTGCATGACAAGCTTTTAAAGGTATTGCCATCTTACTCTTAAATGGGGTGTGTATTAATAATAAAAAATTTTAAGAGTCGTTATACACCAAAAATTTGGGAAGCTGCTGCCGAGAGGACGGCAACCTGTCTCGAACACAGGAGTGCAGTTAACAACTGTAGGGGTTCGACTCCTCCAGCTTCCGTTATTCAACTTGGAAGATGCCGCCGAGAGGACGGCAAGCAATCTTGAAAATTGTGGTGCGGCAGCGATGTCGTAAGGGTTCGATTCCTTCATCTTCCTTTTGACCACCGGGAGCCAGAAAGTACGGCGCTGTGCTGATAACGCAGAGATAGGAGGGGCAGTACCTCTCCGGTGGATTGCTTAGGATTTTATATATAAATAATGGAGGATGATGGTTAATTTTTTTCAGAAGATTTGCTATTATAGACTGAGAAAAATTGCGGGGAGGTCGCCTAACTGGAATGGCACCGTAAAAACTTTGGAAAAGCGGCTCCCAAAAGGACGATCGGGTTTGTTGAGTAGGGTAAAAAGTTGCTTCGCGACGTTCCCTAAAAACGCAAACTGGCAGCGGGTTGCGGAGGCACTGAAAGGAATTAACAGTCCGAGATGGGGGCAGTTCTCATCTGCTTGCGGGCAGTAAGGAAGCGCGTTTCCTGAAAGTTGCTGTCGATCGATGCGGGTTCGAGTCCCGTCCTCTCCATTTATTGTTTTTAAGATTTTAACAAAACAAAGGTTAAATATGAGAAAACTAAAATATTACGTTGCTTGCACCGTTGACGGGTTTATTGCTCGCGAAGATGGCTCATTTGATTGTTTTCCTATGCAAGGGGAGCATTTCGCTGATTTGTTCGATTCCTTTCCTGAGACTTTTCCGGCTCACTTTCAGGAAGCACGAGGCATTCGTGCAGAGAACAAGCAGTTTGATGCGGTTTTAATGGGACGGAAAACCTATGAGGTAGGGCTAAATGTTGGTGTAACTAATCCTTATCCCACCTTGAAGCAGTATGTTTTTTCGCGCACTATGAAAGCCAGTCCCGATGAGAATATTGAACTTGTTTCGGACAATCCTGTCGCATTGGTTAAGGAATTGAAAAAAGAAACGGGTAAAGACATCTGGCTGTGCGGTGGTGGCGCTTTGGCGGCAACTCTTTTTTCTGAGATTGACGAGATGATAGTAAAGTTGAATCCGCTAGTTATCGGATCGGGAATTCCTCTTTTTTCCCGTGCACTCGCTCCGACAAATTTGGAACTCACCGCTCGCAAAATCTATAGCAACGGTTTCATGTTACTTCATTATCGAGTGAAGCATTAGCAATCGGGACTTTAGGCGTTGCAATTGCTGGGGGCAAAAAAGGACTGAAGTGTTTACTACACAATGATTTTTTAGGAATTACACAAACGCTGAATTTTTAAGGGTGGTTAGCAAAGCGGTTATGCACCCGGCTTTTAACCGGTACCAGATAGGTTCAACTCCTATACCACCCATTTTTAAAGGCCGAAAGTAGAAGTTAGAGGGTTAAATATGCGTTTTGCCATTCGCGAGGGCGATCGTACTGTCGGTGCGGGCGTCGTTTCCCAAATTTTGAAATAGTTGGATTTCTTCTATTTCCTGCAGGATACTTCTTCTGTTCTCTTCTGATAGGTAAATTGAACAATTGAGACGAAAGTACCGATATGAAAGTCAAAATTAGCGACACCTATACCTTGATCGCCAACTACTTCTAGGGTGAATTCCCCGGAATGACCTGAACTACCGGGATCGAACGTAACATTGTTTGCACCTTGGGTAGGTGCCACAAATTTTACGCTGCCTACTCGCTTGATGATGGGCTGACAGTTTTTGATTGAATCCACAACTCCGCCATAATTCCAAAATTCTTTGTACGCCCATTGCTGTCGAACTTCAGCAGGTGCTGCTACACCAGGAAAACCGTGATTGTTAGCCAAGATAAATGTTAAAAAGATCGCGCACGGAATTAAAATTGTCAACAATGAAAATTTGAGATTGCTTGTGGATTTACTCCGCTTAAATCTCCCAGCAAGACCAATTCCTAAAAGAGATAGCAAAAACGGAAAAAGTAAAAGCCCAAATGACCTCAACTTCTGTAGCATCGTCGAGATTGAGGAGAGATAGATAGGTAAGCAGCCCACCAGCAAACCGATGATGCAACCTAACACCAGAAACGACGGCTCAATTGCCATTTCTTGTCTTGAAACTTGTCGAGTCACTAGACCAATCGTGTAGGTACCCAGAAGATATAGCGCCAGAGCTACCATTATCAACCAGTAAATCCACTCACCAAGTGTCCCTTGACGATAGTTCAGATAATTGCCTATAGAGGTGAGGAATGTAATGTCAATCGCTGCTGTTAAAAAGCAGGCTAACACATCTAAGAGTGCAACTATCTTGTTTTTCATAAGGCGATTGCTCCTAAAAGTATATAGTTCCTCGCCCTACGACTGTATCTTGATATTTTACACAAGTCAATCCTGTATCTACCTCAATTGAAATGTTAATGCCGACGATCGCGTGAAGATGTCGGTGAATTTGGTCAGCGATTGTCCTGCCAACAGGCTTTGCGATCGCACTTAAATTAGGTATTGAATAAGGGCGATCGTGTAAAATAAAGTTGTTCTTTTATGAAAATGCGTCGATTCTGCAATGAAAACGCTAGCTAAATGGTCTGTGGGCGACTATCACCGCATGATTGAAGCAGGGATTCTACGCGAGCGCCGTGTGGAATTGCTAGCCGGTGAAGTTTGCCAGATGAGTCCAGAAACCCCAATTCATTACAACACAACCAAACGAGGTACTAAATACCTCGAAGAACTACTCGCAGGTAAAGCTGATGTCCGCTTCAACGGGCCAATTACGCTATCAGACTCTGAACCAGAACCAGATATTGCGATCGTGCGATTGCCGGAGTCTGCTTACAACGATCGCCATCCCGAAGCTCAAGATATCTTTTGGATTGTAGAAGTTGCTCAAACTAGCTTGAAGAAGGATTTAGAGTTGAAAGCCGCCATTTATGCCGAGGCAGAAATTCAAGAATATTGGGTTTTAAATTTATCTGCTAAGCAAATGATCGTGTTTCGCTATCCTCAGAATGGCGAGTACGCTACAGAGCAAAAGATCGAGGCGGGAACAGTTATACCGCTGGCATTTCCCGACATTCGCGTATCCGTTGAGAGACTTTTAGGGTGATTGGGATTTATCGCCACAAATTTATACAAAAATAGTTGAATTTTCCGAACAGTTGTGTTATAGTAGCCTAGATGCGGGAGTATAGCTCAGTTGGTTAGAGCAGGTGACTCTTAATCTCAAGGTCGAAGGTTCAAGTCCTTCTACTCCCATCCCAAATCCTTAACCCGAATTTATCCAAACTCACGAGTGCAGTCAACTGCTGTAGAGGTTGGATGCGTCTGGGTATTTGCGTTGTCGGATTTTTAATGTCGATCGACCGATCGGATCTGTCGATCGATAAAACTGCGATCGCCCAAGCTATTTTTAAACTGAATAACAACAGGAAATGGTGATTAGCTATGATGGCAAGTCTCTCGGCGCGCTGCTATGGGGGCGATCGCGATTTAGATGCGATCGCCCATTTAATCAATACTTGCGAAAGAGTCGATCGGCTCGACGAAGGTACTTCCATCTCGGAATTGCAACAAGAATTTAACCAACAGTCCCTAGACAAAGCCCGCGATATCCGCCTTTGGGAAGATTTGGAGGGAAAATTAATCGGTTTCGCTCGGTTGTGGATTTCTGAACCAGGGGAAGTAATTGACGGTTGGCTGTGGTTTCGCGTTCACCCCGACGCGCGCGGAGGTGATGTGGAAGCAGCGGCGATCGCCTGGGGTGAAGTGCGGATGCGCGAAGTGTCTGCGATGCGGGGCGGGCGCGTGAAGCTGCGAACCTACGCGCGCGCGGAGGATTGCGATCGCATTTCTGTGCTGGCTAGTTGCGGTTTTAAGGTCGATCGCTATTTTTGCCGAATGGCGCGATCGCTTTCTGAACCGATCCCAGAACCCCAATTCCCCGAAGGTTTTGCGCTGCGTCAGTTCCCCGGCGAACAGGAGGCTGCAGCTTGGGTAGAAATGTTCAACCAGTCGTTTATCGATCACTGGAATCATCACGATTTAACGGTGGATAAATATAAGCACGAGTTAGCTAAACCCGATTACAGAAATGATTTAGACTTGATTGCTGTTGCTGATGACGGCACATTTGTCAGTTTTTGTTACTGCGAGATTAGTGTGCAAGAGTGCGATCGTACCGGGCGCAATGAAGGCTGGATTGCTTGTCTCGGCACTCGGCGCGGCTTCCGCAAAAGGGGATTGGGACGAGCGATGTTGCTGGCTGGTTTGCATCGACTGAAAGCTGCTGGTGTTGCTACTGCTATTCTCGGCGTCGATGCTGAAAATTCATCAGGTGCCTTGCGACTTTACGAATCAGTCGGCTTCCACAATATTCGCGACAGTATTTCCTATGTTAAGGATGTTTGATCGATGTTACAGTTGGCGATCGCGCTTTGACCCAAGAAACCCGGTTTTTTACCGGATCAGCAGGTAGCAACGAAAAATTTTCCTGAAAAAACCAGGTTTCTCGCCACTCGTGTAAGTTTTATCTAAAAAACTTTTGCTACCCACTTGACACTTGTGTAGTATGTATGTAGTATATAAATATGGAAAGCGCAGGACAAGCAAAAACCTGTATTTTTCGTGCAAATTCTGAACCTTGACAACTAAATATTGCTCAAAATTTCAACGAACATCAATTTGAAAGTCTTGTAATATAGACTCGATTGTCATGTTGTTACTTTATACGAGACTGTTCGGTTACAAACTGACTCGGCCAGAGTCAGATGTTGTACGAAATCAGTCTAATTTCAACGAATTTACTGATTCAGAACAGACAAGCTCTGCCAGATTTCAATCAAGCAAAAAGGCTGAGGAAATCCGCAATATCAAACAAGCTTATCATTTAGAACGGCGCTTCTTTCAGTAAAGATTATCGGATTTCGTGAATCTTTACCGATACTGGCAATTTGCTAAGTCTCACAAAAAGCCAAAGTCGAGAGCAGATAAGCTACTAATCCAAAATCCAAAATTGCTCTAGGAGGTATCGGTAATGGTTCACATTCGTTTTGAAGGACGTTCCTATGACGTGGCAGAAAAC
>NZ_JAUBTQ010000010.1:47916-51470 GCF_036702515.1 Microcoleus sp. BROC3 | reverse complement strand
ATCCAAAATTGCTCTAGGAGGTATCGGTAATGGTTCACATTCGTTTTGAAGGACGTTCCTATGACGTGGCAGAAAACCAACTGGGCATCGCGGCAGGAATGAGCGATCAAGCTATTAAGGAACGTCTAGCCAACCATTTTGATGTCAAGGGATCTCGCTTCGAGTCTTACGTGCTCGATCGCCGTCCCAGCGGTGATTTAATTGTCCGCCCAGAAGCTGTTTACGGCTAGAAATTCACTGAAAGCACGTATTAGGCAGCGCACCCCAACTAAAGAAGCTTACAAACTGGAAACGTTCGACTTAAAATCGAATTGTAGGTTCAATCCCTACTTGCCGCGAGGCTAAAGCTTCTCTGACTTGTGCGCTGCCTATTATAGCGGAATTTTTTATATCTATCGGGCATTTAAAGGTTCCACTTCGCGCCCCAACAAAGGAAGCTTACATACTAGCTCATTGGTAGAGCAATTCCCTCTTAAGGAAAAGGTCGCGGGTTCAACTCCTGCGTATGTGCCAACGGCTTTCTTAACTTGCGTGGAGTGACTTTTAATGCTATAAAAGGCAAAAATAATTGAGCAATTTAGAATAATCACAAGTCAAAACTTTCTAGTTTAGAGATTAGAAAAATTTTGTTCCGCACCCTAACGAGTGAAGCGAATACACACATTCTAATCGATTGGTCGCAGGTTCAAATCCTGCCAGCCCCGTTTAAGGGGCTGTAGCTCAGGGGTAGAGCCATCGGACAGTCAAAACGCTTTGCAAACTTGTGCGGAACATCTCATCTTTATAAAAAGTTAGATATAAAAGTGGTGTGTGAGGAGACTTAAATTATGAAAAATACAACTCTAATTTACCGCTCGCCCAAGGACATAGACAGTCTGATTCACGCTTTCCAAGAATGCAGCCTGCCGCGAAGTCAATGGACGCACGAAGCGCATTTAACCGTTGCCCTTTGGTATATGTTTTATGATTCGGAAAAAGAAGCGATAAATGCGGTGCGGAATGGCATTAAACGTTACAACTCGGTTCAGGGAATTGAGACTACAAAAGATAGCGGATATCACGAAACCCTAACGCTGTTTTGGGTGCGAACTATTCGCCGGTATCTCGCCGATGAAAGCCGGAATCGATCGATGGTAAATCTTGCTAACGGTTTGATTGCAAAATATGCCGATCGCACTTTACCATTTCGCTACTACACGCGCGATCGGCTGATGTCTTGGGAAGCTCGAAATAACTGGGTTGAACCAGATTTGAGAGCGATCGAATTAGAAACAGTTTCCCTGAAATAGTTAATGGAAAATCGCAGTTTTTGCCGCGCCCCAATCGCGAGAGCTTACATACAGACCCTATTAGGTTTAGCCATAGGTTTACTAAAAAAAGCTCCCCAAACTTGCGCGGTGATTTTTAAATTTTACTCGCTAGCGTGCAACAACTGCCAACCGCCGATTTGGAATACTTCTCAAGTCCAAAATCCAAAATCAATAGGAAGGTAAAAACAATGAATATGAATACAGCAGAACGCGATTTGCGTTTGGAAATGCTCAACAGTCTGCTCACCACTCCTCACCGTGTATTAGAAAAAGTAGCAGAAATTCACAAGTTAATTATCGAATTAGACCCCATTTTTTACGGTCATTTAGCAGTGTGGTATCAACGTCACGGCGACGTGCGCGATCACAAGGAAGTTTTTGCCGGAAATTTGCTGACTTCGGCGCTGACGGAACACCGAGATGCCGGGTTTATGATGCTGCAAGAGTTCCCTCCCTACGAGGTTTCGCGGATTGTGGACTTTATGAAGCGGCACCAGAATAAGGTGCCCCGCAGCGCGCGCACTGCTGTCACTCGCTATCTGAAATCGCGGGAAAAGAATCCGCAGTTTTTCGATCGCGCTGCCATCCGCAACCGCAAGGCGATGAAGCATTTGTACGCAACGCTGCACGTCAAGCCGAGCGATCGCGCTAATGCTATCCTCTTCAAAGACAATCCGCCAGAAGACTCTCTGGCATTCGTTTTGAAGCAGTTGGCGAAGGCGGCGACACCTGCGGAACAGGCGAATTTGATTGTTGAGTACAAGATTCCGTATACGATCGCAGTTGGTGCGATCAGACAGCTAACGCCAACAGTTTTGGCCGCGCTGATTAACTCGATGTCGCCGCAGGAAGTCATCAACAATTTGAAATCGATTCAGTCGCGCGGCGCGATGGATCACCCGGAAGTCAAGCAGTTGATTGACTCGAAGCTGGATGAAGCGGCAAAGTGCGATCGGGTTTCTGCTTACAAAGCGAGTGTGGCGGGCGCGGGCGCGAACTTCGACGCAGCAACGGCGACGAAGCTGGAAGCGGTGACAAACGAACAGGTGAAGAAGCGCGGCAAGATTGCGAAAGCAACTGCTTTGTTGATTGACAAGTCGGGAAGCATGGAAAGTGCGATCGAAATCGGTAAGCGTCTAGCTGCCTTGATTTCCGGCATTTCCGACGCTGCACTGTTTGTCTACGCCTTTGACACGATGCCGTACCCAGTGCAAGCAAACGGCAGCGAATTGACAGACTGGGAACGCGCTTTCAAGCACATTCGCGCTGGCGGCGGCACAAGTTGCGGTTGCGCGGTGGAAGCAATGCGAATTAAAAAGCAGGTTGTCGAGCAATTCATCATGGTGACAGATGAAGGCGAAAACGCTGCACCTTATTTTGCAGATGCTTATCAGAATTACTGCCGCAGTTTGGGGGTAATTCCTGATGTGGTAATCGTCCGAGTTGGCGCTTGGTGCGAATATGTCCAGAAGCAATTGAAGGACAAACAAGTATCGGTGGAAACCTTTACGTTTGCGGGTGATTATTACTCCTTGCCGAATTTAGTGCCGATGTTGAGCCGTCCTTCGCGGCTGGAATTGTTGATGGAAATTCTGGACACGTCGCTGCCTGTGAGGGATGACAAGTGATATAATTGGGCATGGCTCGTGAGTTAAGCTGGCGGGCAATGCTCACTTTATGGGATAGCTACTGTGCCATACCTCAAAGCAAAACATCTATCAACCCAAGGTAAAAGGTTGAATGAGAGGGTAAAAACTGCTAATCGCAAGTTAATTTATATTGGTGGTGAAATCAGGTTTCAATCCGAGATGGATTTGGAAGATTATGTAGATGAGAAATTTGATGAAATATTTCCCTCGCTAATTAAAATCAAAAGGCAGCATACTGTAAAAATGCAGCGATGCGATTTATTGTGCTGTACCAAATCCGAAAAGCAGCCGATAATTATTGAGTTGAAAAATGAAGAAGATCGAGGATTAGTTTCGCAGTTAACTCGGTATCGTAAAGCTATTATCACCAATAAATGCTTTGAGGATAAAATTGACTATTCATTGCCAGTTAAAATGATAGCTATCGCACCGAGTTTTCACGCTGATAATTACACAGACAAAGAAGCTTCAAAATTTGAAGAAGATTTTTGTTTTTGGGAATTTGCTGTACAAAATCATCATAATTCAGGTCAATTTAAACTATTAAGTCAAATTTATGAAATTTCTTACCCTGTATTTGGGTTGCCAGAAATCT
>NZ_JAUBTQ010000010.1:0-47816 GCF_036702515.1 Microcoleus sp. BROC3 | reverse complement strand
TCATAATTCAGGTCAATTTAAACTATTAAGTCAAATTTATGAAATTTCTTACCCTGTATTTGGGTTGCCAGAAATCTATCCTAATTTAGATCTTAGCAGTTTACCTGCTTTTACTTGCAATTTTGTAGGTAGGCTCCCACCAGACTATCATACAGATTTCCTTACGTTGCGAACTTTGCTTTTGTCTCAGCCAAAAGTAAAAGAAATGGTTAGTACCACCTACAGAAAAATATTGTATGGAACTGGGGATGGAGTGAATCACAAAAAAGTGGCAGAAATAACTAACACTACTAATGGAATCGTTTTATTTCTTTGGTTGCCAACAGCAGTTAGTAAAAACATCAAAACACCGGTTACTCGATTTGGATTTGTTTTGAAAAAAGGAAGCCACCCTTTTTCGGAAAATTCTTCCATAGAATGGGTCGTCTGTACAAAAGATACTATCAACTTAAAAGAGCAACCTCAACCTAATACATTTTCAGGAATGACTAGGCATGGAATGTTAAAATGGTGTAAACCTAATATGTACTTGACGCAAGCTGCACTAGGTTATAATCATAATACTTTTTTCTTACTTTTGTATCTCCTTAAAGGAATTACTCCACCTATTGATAGCACTACTAGGGAATGGTGGGAAATTTACCAAAAGGAGACAGACTTTAATTTAGGATGGTTTATAGATTTAGCTATCAAAACCTGGAATTATCGCCTCAAGTAGAATTTTTATATACGGAGACATTCAGCAGCAAACAAAAAACAGCCCGCAATCCTTCAGGTGTTAGCATTTTCAATTATTCTCTAGTTTGAGCGATAATTTCTAGTAACTCTGGATTAGCTATGGATGACACTAACTGGGAATCCGCAGCAGCCAAAGCCGCGCGCAACTTTTCTGAAGTGAGTGCGGGATATTTCTCTAACACCTGCTGTTCCGTCCATCCCGCAGCAAAGAGCCCCAGCAAAAATTCTACAGACAATCGAGTTTCTGGCGCTGCTGGTTGACTTGTTGAAGCTTTTGGGTTTGGATGAATGAGCTTTCGCCAGTCCATTGTTTTACTTAAACGATTTGGGAAGATTCCGCCGATTATACTGCATTTGGACACAGTAGAAACACGGGCATCGTTGACTGACTTTGTAACAGTGCCACCGCAGGTCATACCATTTTAGATTTCAGATTTTAGATTTTAGATTGAGAATCACTGATGACTTAAGGGTTTGGAGTTTGGCTAGAGTCCCATTTTTTTTTGAACTGGTGTCATTTCCCGATTTTGCGATTAAATTGTTATTACGATCGCAGTACAGCACTTTCTTATAGACTAGAGTAATGGGGTAGCGAGGGGGCGATCGCCCTTTTGCTTCAGTCCGTTTCTATACCAAACCGCGTTAGCGAAGCCCTCGAAGAGGATCGCATTAAATCTCAACCCACTGTGCAACCCACTGTGCAACGGACAATACAACTACTTTAACTTCTTAAAACTATGGGAAAAAAGTCGAAAGCCAAAAAATCCCAGGTCAAAAAATCCAGTTTGCTCTCCCAGCGACTCCAAGAAGCTCTCGATCGAGGCAGCAAAGTTTGGATTAAAACAAATAATAGCAGTTTCGGCGGCATCCCGATTAATCTGTTCGGGGAGTTTGCGGAACTTTTGGTGATAGTTCCCCCTAACGAACAGGCGGAAAATATCGATGCTTACGGACAAGTTACGTGGCTGATTCGACTCTCTGATATTATTGCACTAGCTTATCCTACTGAATACTGGTCTAAAGATAGATTAGAAAGTTTGCTGCCACCCGATGCAGTTACTTCCGAAGTAGGAGATTAACTGTAAGGTGCGCAGTGCGCACCCTACTTTTAGCCGATTGGTATTCAGTAAGGTGCGCCCAGCGCACCTTAAACTTACTATTTTCTAACCTGTTTTACAAGCGGAAATATCCACCGATCCGACTAATTTTTATCAATTTAATTAGTTGTTGCAAGCTGAAAGTTGGACTTTACAGTTGCCGCCATCTAGTTCGCTGCAACCGGCGAGAGCTTGGGCTTCTGCTGCTGCTTTATCGTCGCCCCAGCCCGCACCTGCTCCTCCTTTCCCTACGGCGATCGCTCCACAATTATTACTATTAGATGTCAGGGGTTCGCAGTCGTTCGCACCTCCGCTTTGTTCATTGCAGACGGCTACTGCTGCGTTTAGTGCTTCTTTCTCTGTAGCATGATCCCAACTAATACCAGTGGCGTCAGAAGTCGCAGAATAAGCAGTAGCTCCATAGGTGTTCTGAGCTTTAGCTACCTGGACTGAGCCAAAAATAGGAAGTGTCAAAGCTGTGACTACAACCCACTTAGAAAAAAGCTTTTGCAGCATATTTACTTAAGATATTTACAATGTTAAGTTGCGAGGTTCGCTCAATATTAGATTAGGATATTGATTCGCGTCAACAGTATTTATAAATCTTTATATTTATTTGATTTAAAAGTGTGTTAGGTAAAAAAAAATTAAGATTACGGAGGTCAATTCAGTGGCAGATATCCGCAAAATCCTCAGCCAACTCGCGGCCCAAGAAGCGCACCTACTCGATACCCAATTCCTGGCTCCTTGCGTGCCCGGGGGAAGCGTGCGGATAAGGATTAGCTCAATGGTTTATACTTTTCAACCGCAGCCGCGCAACTTTGAAGGATGGGCTATTTTTGGGCCGATTAATAAGAAAATTGCTGCGGTAATTGAGGAGCCGAGTTTGCCGCAAGTGGCAGAGTATTTGCAACTGCTCGTACCCGTTCGCTTGCAGTTGGCTTGCCTGCTGCAAGGGCAAACTTGGCTGGCTTATCCTGTGAACGAATCTGACGCTAAACAGCGCACTGGTGTTGCCAAACCCGTACCAGTTCATTTAGTAACAGAAGGTTCGCAGTTTGAGCCGATTGTTGCGCGGTGGGACGGTCATTGTTTGTGGTTTGAAGAGATTGACAGGCGCGCCGATCCGCTGCCCACTGAGGAATTGAAAGCAGCTTTAAAAAAGTTGATTTTGCCTCAAGAAGTTCGCTTTAAAGGGATGACGCCGGAAATGCGAACTGTTTACGAATTGGTGTCCCGAAATATTAAAGATTTCGATCCGAAAGTGCGGGAGGAACAGCGTTTGCAGCGGGCGTTGAAGATGGGCGGCGGTGAATTGCGGGATTTTTTCGATCGCCAAAATTATTGGCTGGTTGAATGGACTAGCGGGAGTGGAGAACATCACACTTCTGCGATCGCCAAAAATGATTTGACAGTGATGAGTGCTGGCATTTGTCTCAGCGGATTGGACAAAGACTTCGACTTGCATTCATTGGTTGGAGTAGTCGAAAATCGATAATTCTTGATTACCATGAGTATATTTTTTCACGAACAACTTTACAGAAGTGCCGCAGTGATGTCGCTGATAAAAAATTTCCCGGTAACGGTGTGCGGCGCGGGCGCTTTGGGTGCGAATATAACAGAAAGTCTGGCGCGATCGGGCTTTGGCAATTTAAAAGTCATCGATCGCGATCGCATTGAGGAACGCAACCTTTCCACTCAACCCTATTATCGATCGGACATCGGGGCATTCAAAGCCAAAATTCTCGCCAACAACCTCTACCGCGCTTTGTCCGTCAGCATTGACGCGCACTCAAAAGAATTGACACCCGCAAATGCCGATCGGCTGCTGGCCAACAGCGCCACAGTCATCGATACTTTTGATAACAGTGTAGCGCGGCAAGCAGTCAAGGATTACTGTGCCAGTGTCTCCCTTCCCTGCGTACACGTCGGATTAGCTGCCGATTACTCGGAAATAATTTGGAACCAACACTATCGGGTTCCTTCAGCGGCGAATGACGACGTTTGCGATTACCCGCTGGCGCGAAACTTGGTAATGCTGACGGTTGCAGTTGCTTGCGAAGTAATTGTTACCTTTGCTGCTACCAAACAGCAACAAAATTTAACTTGCAC
The DNA here is from genome assembly GCF_036702515.1 of Microcoleus sp. BROC3. Lineage (NCBI taxonomy): Bacteria > Bacillati > Cyanobacteriota > Cyanophyceae > Oscillatoriales > Microcoleaceae > Microcoleus > Microcoleus sp. BROC3. Next base: position 43,869 of record NZ_JAUBTQ010000010.1, on the reverse strand, counting down.
GATCGGAGATTTTGCAGTTAAGCCACTTATATTGTAGAATGTCGGTTGACTGTTGCCAGAAACCCGGTCAAGATTGGATGCCTCCATCCCAGAAACCCGGTTTCTCACTCTCAAACAATCGTCAAACTTGCAAAAAACGCTTTAGAAAATTAACAGGGAAAGTATGTCCGAACAAGTTTGTACTGGTACTATTTCACTAGAATGCAAGCCAAAACCGACCCCTCCCCCGCCTCCGCCTCCGCCTCCGCCTAAGAAGAAGCCGGAGTCGCCTTTTTTGATTTTACTAGCAGTTCTACTTCTATTGATTTTGACTGGCATCGGTGGCGGAGCATATACTGCTTCATCAAGTGACGCAATTTGCGCGCCGCACGATGATTGCAACGAACCAGAAAGGAGACCCCATAAAAGGATTTTAAAACACGGATCGAGAGGGGCAGATGTGAAGAAACTGCAAAAGTTGTTGAACGCGCGGGGCTTGTCCCCACACCCGATCGCAATTGATGGCGTGTTCGGCCCGACAACTCTCACAGCAGTGAAGAAATTTCAGCGGCAAGCTCATATTCCTGTAGACGGAGTTGTGGGAGGCAAAACTTGGGACAGACTGTTTGCTAATTCGTAAATTTAAGCACCCGACAGCAAAAGTTCCTAAGTCATCATTTGAAAAATTAACAGGGAAAATATGGCCGGATCACAGACTTTTTATTTTTTACTAGGAGTTCTCGCCCTATTAGTTTTGACGGGCACAAGTAGAGCCAACTATGCAGCGGGTTCCGCAGTTTGCTACACTGATGATTGCCATCAACCAGCAGTGAGACACCATAAAAGGATTTTAAAATGCGGCTCGAAAGGGCACGATGTGAAGAAACTGCAAAAGTTGTTGAACGCGCGGGGCTTGTCCGCACACGCGATCGTAATTGATGGCGTTTTCGGTCCGACAACCGAAGATGCAGTGAAAAGATTTCAGCGGCAAGCTCATATTCCTGTAGACGGAGTTGTGGGAGGCAAAACTTGGGACAGACTGTTTGCTAGTTTGTAACTTTAAGCACCGGACAACAAAGGTTCCTAAGTCATCATTGCTAATCATTAATCGCTGCGGTTTGTAGTTGGACAGATAGCGCATTTTGTGCAACTACAGACACAGAAGCTTTAATCAACAATCAATCGCATACTAGATTGCTAATGAATGAAGTTTTAGATTTTTGGTTTGGTCGATCGCACTCTCCAGAGTTTGGCAAAGTCCAAAAGAAATGGTTTGAAAAAGATGCGGATTTTGATGCAGAAGTGCGATCGCGCTTTTTGCCGACATACGAACTAGCCGCCTCCGGTCAACTCGACTCATGGCAAGATTCCCCCGAAAACTGCCTAGCATTAATTCTACTGCTCGATCAATTTCCGCGCAATATGTTTCGCGCGACACCTCAAGCATTCGCTACAGACAGCAAAGCTTTAGCCACCGCCGAATACGCTGTTAATCATAACTTAGATGGCGAATTGCTGACTGTACAAAAATCGTTTATTTATCTCCCTTTTCAACACAGCGAAAACTTAGAAAACCAGCAAAAATCTGTCGAACTATTTAGCAAACTCAGCGGCGAACCTGACAGCGATTCACTCATTGAATACGCGCAGCAGCATTTGAAAATAATCGAGCGTTTTGGGAGATTTCCCCACCGCAATCAAATTCTCGGCCGCGAAACAACCCCCGAAGAAACAGAGTTTCTGAGACAACCCGGTTCGGGATTTTAAAGCGCGATCGCCAAACCTCGATCGTTCTGATATATTCGAGGCTTGTAGAGGCATTTTTAGCCGGCAATCACAACCAACAGCAGACAATCTCTGTAGGAAACCCGCCCCAACCCAGCAACTATCAAAATTGAATAGTGAAATTAGAAAAGAAGATAAATTGTTGATTCAACAAAAAGTATACGAGGGTGAAGAATTTATCGATCGCCCAATCCTCAGCCGCGATACTGCACTCGATAAATCCGGTTATTCGCTTCCTCAGTAAACAGCAAACTCCCGTCAGGTAAAACCAGCAAACCAACCGGCCGCCCCCAAGTTTTCGGGCCCGACGGATCTGTCAGAAAACCGGTCAGAAAATCCTCATAATAACCTTGAGGGCGTCCGTTCGCCGCATTAAAAGGTACAAACACGATTTTATAACCAGTTCCAGCGTTCCGGTTCCAACTGCCGCGAAACGCCACAAATGCCCCGTTCAGGAATCTTTTGGGAAACGTTTTCCCGTCGTAAAACTGAAGTCCCAAAGCTGCCGAATGCGCCTGAAACAGCACGTCCGGCATTAATGTTTTAGCCGCTAAATCAGGTCGATCGCTATTGCCGTTTCTGGCGTGGCGCGGGTCGAGCAAATTCGGCTTAAAATAAGCGTAAGGCCAGCCGTAAAACTCGCCTTGACGAATTCTTGTCAAGTAATCCGGCACCAAATCATCTCCCAAACCGTCGCGTTCGTTGACTGTCGCGTAGAGTTGATTGGTTTTTGGGTGAAAATCCAATCCCACCGGATTTCGCAAACCGGAAGCAAAAATTTGCTTGTTCTGGCCGTCCAAATTCATCACTTGAACAGACGCCCTCGGCAGCGGTTCGACATCGGCATTAGACTGCGATCCAACTGATACGAAAAGCTTGCTATTGTCAGGAGAAACGACAACATTTCGCGTCCAGTGTTGGTTGTAGCCCCCGCCCGGTAAATCGGCAATTTTTTGACCGGTACCTGTCAATTGTTCCTGCCCTTTTGTGTAGGGAAATCGGCGGACTTCAGCGGTATTTCCGAGGAAAAAATAGCGATCTGCAAAAGCCATACCAAAGGGAATATTTAACCCGTTTTGGGCATTTGCAAAAGTTTTGCGAACTTCAGCAACGCCGTCGCGGTTGGTATCTCGCAACAGCGTAATCCGATTCTGCCGCGTTTCTGTTACCAAAACATCGCCTGTGGGCGTCAAAGCCAGCCATCGAGGAGCGTCTAAATTGTCAGCAAAAACGTTGACGACAAAGCCAGGAGGCACTCGCAGCACTGGCGATGCGGGAATCGGTACTACTTGAGGAGGCTTTGAGGCGCTGTCGCTGGCTCCTGGCTGCGGCAAAGAAGTTGCCACAATGCGGATTGGCTGCGGCGAAAGCGTTTTGGTCGGTACAATTTGATTTGTCCCAACTTTTGTCAGCGGTGCAGGGGATGGAATTTGCGACAGGGGGCCGTTGTCGCCAACAGCAGGCGCGATCGCATCTGTAGCTCGATCGCACGCCATCACCGGCAACAGCAGAATTAGCAGCAAGAAACGCAGGTAATACATAGCAGCGATTTCTCAACAATTGCTGGACAATGCTATTATTCTAACTGCTAGTGAAATACCTAACACTAACCTTGCGGTGAGCGTGTAGGCTTCGTGTCTCATTTGCCGTTGCTCTGTTGGGTATCCCATTACTGGGTATTCGTCACCTAAGACGATCCGAGTCTTACACAGCATCTCTGGGTTTTTACACCCTTTATCCCCAACGCATGAGGAACCCACGCAGTCGCCCTGTTTCCCAAGGCAAAAAACTGTTTTCGTACAACAAACATGGTTTATTTTTTACGGCAGGGCGTTACCTTACCAACCAGCGGTCTGTTCTTTCCTCCTTTCTCTCGCAGTTTCCCGGTAAGCATATTACTGCTACTATGACCGTTCCGTATTGCAGCCGAGTGAGTGGGTCGCAACCAATTATATTATACAGGTTTCTGTTAGAAAATCCGCGAATTGTAGATTTCTTTATAGACCTTGCTCGGCTTATATCCCCGCGCTAAACGGAGTACCGTTATAGCGGGGGACTTACGCCGATTGAGTTAAACAGCTAAGCCACCGCCGGCGCGGTGGCTTAATTCCATTTACTGATACCAGTTGCAAACAAGAATGCAAGTGTAGGCCAGTGTTCCAAACCTTGAGCTCGATCGGTCAATCGATTTTAGATTTTAGATTTTAGATTTTAGATTGAAGAAAGCGACCCCACTGATAACTCCGAGGGCTTGCGATCCGGATTCGAGCTTTTTTCTCGCTCCACGAATGAATCACGCCGCTGGTGACCGCATTGCTTTTGGTCATTCCCATCGAAAATCAAAAATCAAAAATCGAAAATAGTATAACCTAGCTCTACCAAAGTCCTCTCACAGGAGCCGGACGGGGAGTCGGAGCCGGAATTGGACGGGGAGCCGGAATCGGAGCCGGAGCCGGAGCCGGACGAGGAGCCGGACGCGGTGGCGGTTCTGGGGCCGGACGAGGAGCCGGTGCTGGGGTTGGGGGACGAACAACCGTTGTCTCTACCACCTTATAATCCGGGATCACAACGATGTTTTCCACCTGAGAGCCGGCTATGGTGGCTCTGACTTTCATTCCCGGTACGAGACCAATAATTTTCAGGACGCATTTTTGAATCCTGAGAGTCCTGTACGGCGCGTTTTCTTCGCGAATAGTTACTACGTCGCCGACAATACTTTTGACAAAACCAACAATAGTTCGTGTGTTGGCTGTTGTGGTGGTCTGCGTTTGGGCTATTTGAGTTGCAGGGTTAGCCATCGCAGGATGTACTGAGACCACCGAAATTAGTACCGACAGGGTTGCACCTGTCAATAATTTTATGTTCTGAAGACGCATTGAAACCTCACATTAACTGCTATTGAGGGTCGGGTTTGCTTCCGCTGCGCGAAAGTCCCAACCTCTATACATAATCCAGTTTAATCCCCAGAGTAGGAAATTTATGACAATCTCAAAAAAAGATTATCGAACAAGTATTGAAAGACTAAATTTTACATCATAAGTTCCCGATTTACAACAAGTTCAGCAGTTCGTATCTCTCTCCGTGGAGGCGTGATATATTGAGTTTGTTCGATATACCGTTGCAGCTTTTTTCAGCCAACCTAACTGTTGCTGGCGGGAACTCTACCCAAAGACAGATTGTGCTTGCCTGATGCAGCAGCGCCATAGTTTCAATTCTCGATCGCCAGCCGGCCACTGCTAAAAAATCAAATTAGTCGGAGGTAAAATTTAATCATTTTCTTGCAAGATTTACGCATAAACCGGTTTTTTTCACGACAATCTATTGCGTAACTCCACTGATGCGCGTATAAAAACCTGGTTTTTTTGGTATTATTAGCTAAGCTTTGTGTTGAGTTACAAGTTATCAGTGGTGGAATTTAAACTAAAAACTGCGCAGCGCAGTTGCCGTCAAAAAGCCATCTCACAACTTTGCAGATCGGGTGCGGTTTGCGGATAATTAGATAGGAACTTTGTAGGAACTGCTGGTTAGGAGTTTAGCGAACAAAACAATGGTGAACAGCAAATTTTTATTTAACAAGTTAATTGTACTGAGCTTGAGTGCAGCGGCGCTGTCGCTCGCCCTACAGCAGCAGGCGGCTGCCGAACTGGTAGCTAATTCAAGTAATAGTGCGATCGCCGCGCAGGGGCCCACATCCGAGGCAAAATTGCCGAATCTCGCAGCCCCAGAATTACCGCCCTTGGGAGAACCATTTCTGTATATTCCCCAGGAACCAAAACCTCCGGTAAATCCAATTGAAGAAGTGCGTTTAGTGCTGAAATTGCGAGAACGCCGCGTCTATGTTTACCGACAAAATAAGGTGCAAGCCAGTTTCCCGGTTGCTGTGGGAAAAGGCGGCTGGGAAACTCCTACAGGCAATTTTAAAGTTATGCAAATGATCAAAGATCCAGTTTGGCAAAATCCTTGGACGGGAGAACTTATTCCTGCTGGGCCTGACAATCCATTAGGGAGTAGGTGGATGGGGTTTTGGACGGATGGCAAGAATGTGATTGGTTTTCACGGTACTCCGAATCCAGAGTCGATCGGGGGGGCGGCTTCTCACGGCTGCGTGAGAATGTTTGATAAAGACGCACAGGCTTTATTTGAGAAAGTCGCAGTTGGAACGCCGGTGATAGTTGAGCATTAATTATTCGGAGGTTGAGGTGAACAACAACATCATCTCAGCATAAAAACACCAATTACCGGCGATTTCAAGAGACTGTTGGCGAATGAAAAAAGGGTGGAAATCAAACATCCCACAATCATCGCCAGAGAACTGCGATCCGGCACAGGTAAAAAGAGCAGAAAAACTAGAGACACCGGTCAAACCAATCGGAATGTTGCGCCCTATTGCCCAGATTCTAGATAGATTCATCGCAGCAGCAGTCCCTATGTTGTAGAGGAGTTTTGGCAACACCCATGTAACGAGCGTCATGCAAACCAAAAACACGAGTTAAACAGAGAAAGCGAGCTCTCAATACCAGCCCGTAGGGCATAACGCTAAGAGGTTGAGGTTTCAGAGTCAGAACACCGGCTGAGGCAGGCGAACGAGTAAATTGAGAGCGAACAGGACAAGTGGCACAATCGGGCCGAGGTTTATCGCACTTGAATTACCTGATTGTCATAGCGATCCGAACGTGGTTCCCAGGATGGGCTGATGTGGCAAGGCGGACAAGTAGCACGATCGTCCTCTCAATCGACAGTAAAACCAGAAAGTTCAAAGCCAAGCTGGGCTTTTTCTTGCCTCGCACAAAAGATTAATCGCCCTGCGATAATCAGCTTTGAGATATCAAATACTACAAATCACACCTTGTCTGAATTGCCCTTAACTCCCGTGCCCGTATCCCCAGAACCCGATCGCCCAAACCTCCCTCACTGGCTAAACTCGTTGGATAGCTGTCCGAGTACCAACAGTTGGGCGATCGCCCGCGCGGCCCAACTCCACCACGGAGATGCAGTATTTACCAAGCGACAAACCAGCGGGCGCGGCCAACACGGGCGCACCTGGCACGCCCCAACCGGTGTCTTGACTGTTAGTTTTGTACTCGACAACCTAAACCCCAATCTGTTGCCGGGACTCAGTTTAGCAGCGGGTTTAGCCGTGATTTACGCGATCGAAGATTTGGTTCCCGACTGTCGCGATATGCTGCGCCTGAAATGGCCAAACGATGTCTGGATACATCGCCACAAATTAGCCGGAATTCTCTGCGAAGCTACTTCCGGCAATGTTTTGGGCAAAACTCGCGCCGTTGTCGGAATTGGACTCAACCGCTGCGTAGATTTCGCGGCTGCGGGATTGGATGAAAGGGATCTCGGCAATGCGGTAAGCTTGCATTCTATTGCTAGTACAGTACCAGATGAACTGTGTTTGGTCGATCGACTGCGCCACTATTTACTCGAACTAGCGGATATGTTTTCTACCACAGACAAGCCAGCCTCCAAGTCAGGTTTAGCGCTGCTTTTGCCGGAATTGCGCCGCCGCGATGCGTTGATTGGCTGCCCGGTGGCGATCGAACTTTCCTCCGAAACCATCTGCGGAGAAGCCGCCGGCATTGACGGAAGCGGCCGCTTGTTAGTATGCTTGGCGGGCGATCGAATACAAGCCTTTACCTCTGGGCGAGTTCGATTAATTTAAGAGTCAGTTGTCAGTGGGCAGTTGTCAGTTGTCATCACTCAACGCCGTCAACAGTCAACAGTCAACAGTCAACAATTCCCAATTCCCAATTCCCAATTTTAATTTATCACCTCAAATACTACCAATCTGCTCAGCCACAGCGGTTGATTGGCCTCCACACCTTCGGGACTACCCTTAGTAGAAGCAACTTGTATTCTGTTGCCATTTATCCCTTGTCTAACCAAAATATTTTTCACATTTGTCGCCCTTTCCAGTGCCAACTTTTGATTTTCTACCGGAGTGCTTTTAAAATCGCTGTAGCCCACTATCCTTAAATTCTTCGTGCGATTTTTCTCCATATATTCCTTGACTTTGCTAAGCTTTTGTGCTACGTCTTTCGCCTCCAAACTTGCCGAACCTGCACCGAAATACACCCGAACTGGCATTATTATCTTTGGCGGCGGTGGAGTTCCTATTATCACTGTATTTGTTACAGACTTCACCCCCGGAATTTTCTCAAAAGCTTGAGTTATTTTCTGAGCATCTGGCACTTTGCTTACGCTGCCTGCAACGGCTACTTTTCCCTCTGCATAGCGAGCTGAGATATCAATGCTTTCTACTTTATTCAAAAGAGCTGCCGTCCGCTTGACATCGGCTTCTACTAAAACCGGATCGGGAGGTACTTCAACGGCTATAATTTTATTTTCAATTCTTAATTTGGGAGCCGCTTGCTGAGCGATGTTTTCCGCTTTCGAGCGCAGCTTTTGATTGGGCACTCGTCCCGAAATCTCCAATAATTTATCTTTAACATCTGCCGCGATACGATAAACCGATAACTCAGGAGCAGATTGTAAAGCTAAATTCGTATTTGCTTCTAAGCTGGCTTCAACTCCGCTGCGGTATTGATGAATTCCCCAAGGTACGCCAATTAAACCTAACGCTGCCAAACCGATAATGGGTAAAATTGGAAGTTTAGGAGATTTGGCTTTTACCTCTGTATCAATTAATTTTTGCAATTTCGAGTTGACTTCGGGTGGCACAGTTGCTGGATCGCCGTTAAATGACTGAATTTGAGTTCCATATTCTTGAACAATATTGTTGAATATCGATCGCATTTTATACTTAAACCACTGGCGGGTTTCTCCTTGCATCACTACTGCTAGATAACAGGATCCCGCTACTTCCAATACGATCGTAGATGTGCCGTATTCTATAGCATCAATCTCTGCAATATTTCCCGACTGAGAGATGCAATCGTTGACAAAAGCACGAATAGCAGTCAGCATCCCCGCTACCATCTCGGATTCTAGCTGTTCGCGTTCAGACTGCTGCACTGCTGAAATTACTAAGCCCGATTGTGCTTGAATTAAAAAGACAGCTTTAACACTCAGTGGTGTTGTTTCTTTCATCAGCAATTCTGCTTCAGAAATTCCCTGCAATTTGGCTTTAATTTTACGACTAATTCCCTCGGGACTCAAAGATGATTCGAGTTTTTCATTAATCTCCCGCATCATCTCGGCGATGTATTTTAAAATCGTGCTGCCGATAATCGGATAAAGTGCATCCGACATTGCTTCTCGCTTGAGATGAATTTGCTGTTTGATCGCGGCGGCCATTTCCGGCGCGATCGCCATTGCAATTTCATCGGGCGATTCACTGACTCTGTGGCTGATTCCCACAGGAATAGCCGGGGATATGGCTACTCCCATTGATTGCCTGTTTTCTCGGGTTTTGGTATTAATTACTTCATCAATTATCGGGGCTATTGTTTCAGTAAATGATTTTTTTGACTCATTAATTGTTTGAAGCATCATTTCGGGAAAGAGGATTTTAATTCTGGCAACTAATTCTTCCCGATCGCCTCCCCATTCAGCATCAGTAATTTTGCGCTCTAGTTCCCCTACTTTATCGTTGAGCCGGTAATTATAATTTACGACTTCATCTAACAATGGTAAAATAGACTCGATGACCGACTTTTGCAGTTGAGCGTGATGGCTAACCATCAGCTCGTCAATCAAAGGTTTGAGTAAATCGGTAAACAAGTCTGTCGATTCATAAATCCGATGTTCGATCGCCACAATCTTTTGTTCGATAGTCCCGAGTCTTTGATCGATCCTTTTATTCTGAATGATTGCATCGACAGTCGGGGCGATCGCCGATTCTATCTCTAGCTTTGCTTCCCCGATGTTTCGGGACAGCATTTCTACAATCACTGGCATTATTCTTGCCATCAACCCTTCTATCTCGGCTAAAACTTGCTGCTGAACTTCAACAATCTTAGTTTCATTATTTAATATTTGTGCTGCAATACCGCTGTTTTGGATAGCCGTGTTGACACCGGGCGCGATCGCCTCTCTCACCTCTAACTTGGTTTCCTCGATTTTCCGGTTCAGCGACTCAATCATTAACGGCATTAACCTTGCCATTATATCTTCCGGCTGAGTTTTTTGCTGTCGCTGAAGATTATTTAGTCTACTTTCTACGTCGCTCAATTTTCCTGGAACTTCTCTTTGAAGAATTGCTGATTGTATCAAAGGTTCAATCGTCGCAGCTACTTGTAATTTTGATTCATCGATTTTCTGATTCAGCAAATCAGTTATTGCCGGCATTAGCATCGCCATTATCTCTTCTGGCTTCTGAGTTGGCGACTGTTGCGTAGCCAGTCGGCGTTCGATGATGCTCAATACTTTTTCTTCTATTTCTACCCAAGCTATTCTTACCTGTACTGAGGGGGTAACAGCTTCTACAACCTCTGATTTTAATTCACTAATTTTGCGGGTTAGCAATTCGCTAACTACTGGTACTAGCTGCTTGATTAAATCTTCCGGTTGCTGCTGGTAACGCTGCTGAATATTCGCAACTTTATCTTCAATCCTTACTACCTGTTCTTCAAGTCCGTTTTGATTGTGAATTACTTGATTGACTCTCGGTGCGATCGCCGAAGCTACCTCTAACTTAGACTCCTCTACCTTACGGTTGAGCAGATCGCCCACCACTGGCATCAGTCGTTGGATTAAGTGCTCTGTATTCGGCAGTGGCTGCTGGTTCAAGTTAGCAATCTGATTTTCCCAATCTGCTAATTTTGCCTCCAACTCGATGCGATTAATTTTATTATTGCGCGCGAGGTCGCTCGCCTTTTTTAATTCCGACTTCAACCCCTCTAATTCTTCTCTCACTAACTCAGGAATTAACGGCCTCAGTAAAGTCATCAACTCTTGAGGTTCAGACATCAACTTCTCAAAATTTTCTAACCTTTGTTCCACGCTCAAAACATTACTGTAAAATTCCGGTAAATCCCTTTCAAACAGTAATTGTTGCAACCGCTTAAACTCCTCTACTGCTTGTTCTAATTCTTCCTCCGACGGCCGAGTTTTTTTAGCTACCTTCCCGGCTATAGATAAATCGGGTTCCTCATTATTATTTTCTCGTCTTTGAGATGGGATCTCTTCTTCGTTACTTAATACTTCCGGTACAATACTCGGTGATTCGATCAGGAAAGACAATTGTTTGCGCCGATTTTCCTCATCCTCTAATCGCTGAACTGACTTTTCCGAAAGCGGTAATTTTACCTCGCTTGGCTCTTTTTTTGATTTCTTCAACAACTGAAATTCAGTCAGTATGGTTAGCAATTCCTGAAGTTGCTCTCCAGCTTTAGAACTTGCCAGATTTGCATCAGAAACCTCTTTTTCTGACTGATATATTTTGCCTGAATTATCATTAGATGCTGCCATACTGCGCTACCAAAAGTTGATTTTAATCGACCGAAGGAAATTACCAGCTTGCTTGCCGCCTCACCCCAGCGAAAATCAATAGGAATGACACAATTTTTCCAAGCGTCAGGCGTACTAAACCTATCGCCCTATTTTAACTGCTGTTCTGCGACTAGCCAACTGGGCCGCCAACTGCACTGCTGCCTTCATGCTGGAGGCATCGGCAATCCCTTGACCTACAATATCAAAAGCTGTGCCGTGATCCGGAGATGTGCGGACAAAAGGCAAGCCAATTGTAGTGTTGACTGCTCGATCGAAAGCCATCAATTTTACTGGAATCAACCCCTGGTCGTGGTACATTGCCAAGTAACCGTCGTGAGCTTCCTTGGCTAAACCGTACCAAACTTTAGCCGGTTTTACCCACAGGGTATCAGGGGGGACTGGCCCGTCTAACTGCACTTGAGGAAAGCGATCGCGCTGCGTTTCCAACCAAGGTATCATCCAGTCTTGCTCTTCATTTCCCAGCTTGCCGTTTTCGCCGCTGTGAGGATTTAAGCCAGAAATCGCAATTTTCGGTCTTTCTAGCCCAAAATCTTCCCGCAAACAGTCTATCAGTAATTCTAGTTTTTCACTCAGTAATTCGGGACTCAACGCATCTGGGACTTGACGCAGGGAAATATGTGTGGTAGCGAGTAAAGTTACGAGCGTCCAGCCACTGTGTGGAGATGTGGCGGCAAACAGCATTCCGAATCGCTGCGATTTTGCTCTTTCTGCGAGGAGTTCTGTTTGTCCGGGATAATTGTAACCGGCCGCCTGCCAGCAAGTTTTGGAAATCGGGCCGGTCACGATGGCGGAGAATTCGCCGGCGATGGTACGGTCGATCGCACTTTCCATGTAAGCAAAGCTAGCCGCCCCGCTAGCTGCACTCCCGACGCCGGGGACAATTTCGCCCCACTTGCTGTCTGGTTCAATATTAATAATGTTTAATGTTTCGGGATTTGCCGCTTGTGCTGCAGGATTGCTCGATCGCAACTTATCGTAAGTTTGCTGCAAAACTCTCCTAGAACCTATAACCGTTGCCCTCAAACCAGCAGCGGAATCTGCCAAGGCCTTGAGAATCACTTCCGGGCCAATTCCCGCCGGATCTCCCAGAGTTACAGCTAATTGTGATTCCCGATCGAGACTCAAGGCAGTTTTCTCCAACAAAATACAGCAATTTCGGCACTGAAATTTTAGCATTCATCTACCTGGTTGCCCCAAATTATATTATCTTTATTTAATGCGAGCGCCCAATTAGACATATCAAACCATGAATCCTGAAATTTTCAATGCAGCCTTTTTGTCCTTTTCCCTAATTTTCGTGGGTATAGGTGGAGGCTTCCTCCTCCTCAAACTGCAAGGCGGCGAAGAATAAGTTTTTTTCAACCAATCCTTCAGAAGCCTTCTACCTTCTGCCTTCTAGAGTCTACTTGCTGCCGAAAGCCAGCCTTCTGCCAAAGATCTCAAGCCTAAAATGAGAAAAATTCAGGTTTTTGTTAAGTTTTTATAAAAAACTTAACAAAAACCTGATACCATCTTATTGAAAGTTTAAGATTCATAATTAATCCCTAGATGACTTTATTGATTTTAGGTGCCACCGGCACTCTCGGTCGCCAAATAGCCCGCCGCGCCCTAGACGAGGGCTACCAGGTGCGCTGTTTAGTCAGAAGTTACAGAAAAGCTGCATTTTTGAAAGAATGGGGCGCTGAACTCGTACCGGGGAACCTTTGCCAGCCAGACAGTCTGCCTCCTGCCCTAGAAGGTGTCAGTGCTATTATCGATGCAGCAACAGCCAGTGCAGCCGATTCTGTCAGCATCAAAAGAGTAGACTGGGACGGAAAAGTATCGCTGATCCAAGCAGCAGCAGCAGCAGGCATCAAGCGTTACATATTCTTTTCCTTTCTAGACGCTGAGAAATATCCCCAAGTCCCCTTGTTGGAAATCAAGCGCTGTACCGAATTGTTTTTAGCAGAATCCGGTCTAGACTACACAATCTTGAGACCTTGCGGCTTTTTGCAAGGACTGCTGAGCCTGTATGCAATGCCGATTTTGGACAATCAGGCAGTCTGGCTGCCCAACAAACCATCCGCCCTTGCCTACATGAACACTCAGGACGTTGCTAAATTTGCCGTCCGGGCCCTTTCAGTTCCTGAAACCGAGAAAAAAAGCTTTCCGGTGGTGGGGAATCGCGCTTGGGATGCTGACGAAATCGTGCGGTTGTGCGAACGGCTGTCAGGGAAGCAAGCTAAAATTACGCGCACCCCAGACGCCTTATTGAAGGCTACTCGTCAATTTGCTAAGTTCTTTCAGTGGAGTTGGAACGTAGCTGACAGGTTGGCTTTTTCAGAAGTTTTGGCAGCCGGAAAACCCTTGAAAGCTCCGATGGATGATGTTTACAGTGTCTTCGGAATCGACCCCAAAGAAACTACTACTTTGGAGTCTTATCTCGAAGAATACTTTAATCTGATTATGAAGAAGCTCAAGGAAATAGAGTACGAGCAGCTTAAAACTAAAAAACGGAGTAAACAAAAAATGCCCTTTACATTTTAAAGTGCCGAAAGCTGGGATTATATACAACGACGTTAAACCTGTGGCTTGTCGCATCGCCGCAGAGTTGGAAGACAAGCTGACTGCCCGCGGCTGGGAGGTTTGCTCGGTTTCTGGTTCCGGAGGAATTCTGGGCTATTCTAGCCCCGATCGCCCCCTGTGCCACACTCAGATCGAACAACTCGTCCCCCCCGGTTTTGACAGCGACATGGAGTTTGCAGTGGTTTTGGGCGGCGACGGTACGGTGCTGTCGGCATTTCGCCAAGTCGCTCCGATTGGAGTGCCGCTGCTGACTGTCAATACCGGTCACATGGGCTTTTTAACAGAAACTTACCTGAACTTGCTGCCGCAAGCTTTGGAAAAGGTGATCGGCGGAGAATATGAAATAGAAGAAAGATCGATGCTGGCGGTGCGGCTGTTTCGAGAAAACGACTGCCTTTGGGAAGCTCTTTGTCTCAATGAAATGGTGCTGCACCGGGAACCGCTGACTTGTATGTGTCATTTTGAAGTGGCGATCGGTCAGCACGCCTCTATTGACATTGCCGCAGATGGAGTCATCATCGCGACTCCCACAGGATCGACAGCTTACGCCCTTTCTGCCGGTGGGCCTGTCATCATTCCCGGAGTGCCGGTGTTGCAGTTGCTGCCTATTTGCCCGCATTCAATGGCTTCGCGGGCTTTGGTGTTTTCCAACACTGAGCCGGTCAAGATTTTGCCGGCGAGTCCGAACCGCCTGGTAATGGTGGTAGACGGGAACGGCGGATGTTATGTTCTGCCCGAAGATTGGGTGCAAGTCGAGCGATCTCCGTACCCAGCCCGCTTTATTCGGGTGCAATCTTTTGAGTTTTTCCACATTTTGCGGGAAAAATTGGGCTGGGGCTTGCCTCATATTGCTAAACCAAGTTCGGTTGAGTTGCCTTGATAGTTGTTGTTGACACTCCCCGACTATCAAGGTACGGGGATTGTTGGCTCAACCAGTTGGCTTGCTCGTAGATATCATATCAAGTCCTAGCCGTAGGAGACCGCAATTCCCGTTCCCGTTTTTCACCGATTGAAGGGATTTTGATTTTTTTATCTGTTGATAAATCGTAGAATAAAGCAGCAATTAGTGTTGGTAATGTAGCGCGGCATTTATCTACCGGAATCCTTAATTCTCGATCGAGCTTCCGAATCATCTCCAAAGTCAGGCAGCGTTTACGAGATAACGTTCGCGCTCACCGGACGCAAATAACCTTTGCAACCAAACTAATTTCACCAATTCGTTCCGGTGCAGCGCGGTTGTTAGGTCGCTGTCGGCAACTGAATTGTATCGCAACACCTTCAGTTACCTGTTGGACGAATAATGAGTGGACTAATCTCATTGATAGCTCCAAGATCTTTGAAAAATTCTTCTACCCCTTCAAGCGTGGAAAAAACGACTTGAGGAAGTTCTTCCCCAATAACCAAAGCTTCTCTAGCCCGTATATACTCACTTCCTAAATAGTCTTTACATTGTAAAAGCCTTTCTGTATGATCTAGAATTTCTCTACTTAAAACAGCTAAAGTCAATACACAGTCAATTCTTGTGTAAATAATTTGGATGCAAAGCCTCTGTAGTGTCGAGTCATTCTCAAGGCTTAATGGATTACCCACTGCTTTTTCTAAAACATTTAGAAACATTGAAAAATTTAGATCATAGGTAGATACATGATTCAACACTTTTCTAGGCAGCACACCAATTCTTAAACGAGCGATTTGATATATTTCATCTTGTTTTATTTGCTGCAAGTTGAATTCAAGGGTTTGAGCTTTTAAGTCTACGCTGAGTTCATAAGGCTTACTTAGAAAACTTATAAACAATTGCTGCAAGTAACTCAGGTAATTCCAATGTTGTTCTAATCTACTTGCAAAAGCTTGTGCTATCTCTTGAACTATGGATGTCTCTTCATTGGATATCAAGTTATTTTCTACATCTAGCAAAGCAGCTTGCTCTGATAACTTCTTCCATTCTTGTAACAGTGCAACACTATAACGTTTGTCATCACTATCAACTAACTTCCCGCAATTCTGACATAACCAGATACCATTCTCTGGAGACTTACGCTCTGTAGCAGAAAGTTCCGAATCAAAGCGCGGCCCACCTGAAGCAGCAGCAGTAATATGTGCGGCTACCCCAATGTTAATTGCTTTTGCAGGATCTGTTTGAGGTCCACTGGTCAATTTACGACAGTTTGGGTTTGAGCAACGATACCCCACTCGTCGGGCTAATACTTGTTTAGTTTTTTCATCGAAGTCATCTCTCATAAGCTCTACTTGCCAACTTGCTGGATAACTAAAGGAAACCTTATTTGAGCAATCTAGCCTCTGCATCTCACAGATAACCTACAAGTACAGTCCTAACCTAAAACCGAAGCGACCTAACTTATAATTATGCCGCAGTTGCGGTACAATACTGCATACCGACGCTCGCGGTCAGCAGCATAAGCAATGCAGGCTTTTAAATCTTCTCGCGTCAGATCGGGAAAATCGTCAAGAATTTCTGCTTCGGTCATCTCGGAAGCCAGGTACTCAAGCACTTCATAAACTGTAATTCGCAAGCCGCGTACACAAGGCTTACCACCGCGTTTATTTGCTTCGATCGTGATGTGGTTTCGGTAGTTCATAGTTTGATATGGGATTTTTAGCAGACCAGTTTAGAGAACAGATTTCAGTCCAAGACGATCGACGAATGGAAGAAAGTCCCGATCGCAAAATAAGAGTTCGTGATTGTTTTCGATGCAGAAGGTGGCGATAATGACATCGATCGTTTTGCGAACTGTGATGCCTTGCTTTCTGAGGGTGCGAAAGTTGTCAGCACTTTTGATGGCGATGTCGGCTTCGAGAAAATTGAAGACGGTGAGATTGGTGAGGAGATGCTTGGCGGTGTTGTAGTCGGAGTCTTGGCGAAACCCTTGGAGGACTTCGGTGAGGATAAGGTTGCCGATCGCGATCGGTTGGGTGGTGAGGAGTTGGTCAAGGAGATCGGTTTGTGGGGTGGATTGTCCGTTAAAGTAGTCAATCCAGACGCTGGAATCAACAATAATCATGGGCTTACTATTGTTCCGTATCCGTTCTCATGCGATTGAGGTCGCCGTCCCAGGCGAGTTTACCCCGTAGCGCACGTAGGTTCTCTTGGTTTTTCATTTGGATCAGCAGGCTCAGGGCCAATTCGATGACTTCTTGTTGTGCAGTCAGTCCGGTGACTTGGAGCGCATTGGTGATAAGGGAGCTATCGATTTCGATCGTGCTTTTCATAGGTGTTTTTGGGGTGAGTTTTATCGATCGCGCTTTCATCCGATTATAAGCGATCGCCCATCGGCAGCGATCGACATCTAGCGTATCTATTTATTCTACCAATTTTCTTTAGGTCAAGCTCTCGATCGAGCTTCCGAATCATCTCCAAGGTCAGGCAACGTTTGCGAGATAACGGTATAGTTGGAGTGTCTTCATTTCTATTCACTCTGCTTAGGACGGATTTCAAATTCTGAACGTGCCCGGAAGAAACAGACATCAAACTCGAAGAAGAAATTAGCTTGCCCCAAAATCAAAGGTACATTGGTTGCTTGTGTCCAGGCAAATGCCAGGTTAAGCGTTGGGAATGAACTAACTCGAGCATTAACAACGACTGCGCGGGCTTCAAATCGAGCCAAATTCCCAGCCAATACGACTGAGAGTGTCTCATTTTCCCAGACTAAGCCCAGTTGTAGCCCTAACTCGTAGGGCAAAACATTAACGCTTGCGCCTGTATCTAGTAAGCCCTCAGCGTTCAAGGATTGACCGTTGAGGCTGAGTGTCAATGGCAGATACGGCATTCGATCGACCATGCCAAGACTGCTGTCAATGATTTTGTAGGGAAATCTCTGAGCGTCAATCATTCTGTTCTTGTTGTTTTGTCGTCAGAAGATTCATTAAAACATTGGCAGCCTCAGAGCAATTGTAAGGCGACCAGACCGGATACTCTTGATTGGCAACAAAAAAGTTTGTTGCATCTTCTTCTTTGACCAGTTCTGTTGCAAGAAACTGCATCAGCCGAAGCTTGTCAATTTTTGAAAGTTCCTGGATTTTGGACATTAGTTCAGTTAATGGCATTTGAGAATCTCCTCGTTTGACGTTTGGCGAAAAGATTGGATCTACTAGCTTGTTGCATGGGTGCGCGATCGAAGTGTATTTATTTTACCAATTTTCTGTATGTCAAACTCTCGATCGAGCTTCCGAATCATCTCCAAGGTCAGGCAGCGTTTGCGAGATAACGGCTCAAATCAGCGGCGGCAAGCAGCCTTGAACTCAACGCAAGCAGAGCTCGAACGTCCGCTGCATTTGAAGTGTTAGCCTGATGCTGCACTTTTCTAAATCTAGCAGTAATCAAGGCTCATCTAGATTTATGAAACCCCAAATTCGATTGTCAGTGTCACTAATATAGTCAGCCATCTCTGGAAAAAGAACAGTGGTTTGCGAAACACCCATAAAAAGGTAAGTGGCAAATAACTTATAATGCATAACCCCATCATCAGTCGGTTGCATGAATCTGTTTTTCAAGCATTCATAGCCTCGAAGAGTAGGATACATCATGGGTCTACGTTCTTTAGGCTCGTAATAGAGTAATAACCCATCCTCTAGACTCAAAATTAAATTATGTTTGTATCTACCGGGTAAATTAATGTCATATAGCTGGTTGATTTCGCTAGCTATGTTTTGAATATCAAAGTTAAGCTTTTGGCATACAATAAATGTGAACAATTGGTCGTATGGACAAATCTCTGGATTATAATCACCTGGAATCACTTTTCTTATAATTGTTTTAGTTCCAATATTTTCTCTTTGCTTCTTAACATTAGTGAGCTTATTTATTGCATTCTTAAAATCCTGCTTAGATAAGACTGACTTTATTTCTCCAATGGCGCACACTGTCTCAACAGGGAAGAATCTTTGTCTGCTCTCAGACTGTATTAGAGGAGTAACTCGCGCATCATAAATAACTATGTCGCATTGTGTACTAATTTCGTCATTGGGATTGATGATGAAACCCTGAGAAATGTCTAAATTCAAAGGGACTACAAACTTTAAAAAATCTTTTACTATTGCTTCCCTGTACGAACCGTATTCACCGGGATGAATCAGTTTACCCTGTTTTTCATCATAGAAGAGATTTTTAGAAACGTTAGAAAATGAGTTTCTAAAAATCTCTATTTGTTCTAATAACAGTTGCTCAAATATTTTACTTACCACGATCAATATTTGACTCTTCGTTTCAATTATACTGTTTCATTGATAACCTGTCTGTAATCTAACTTTAAACACGAATAAGGTAATTTTGGCGTACCGCCCTCACCAAAAAACGAAGCAGGCTAACTTATAATTATATCGCAGTTGCAGTAAAATACTGGATATAGTCGAATAATACCGCAGAACAAGGATATATGTCAACCCCTTCTTACTCTCCATCAGAATCTCCTTTCCTCAATCGAGTTCGCCGCACGATTCGACTCTAGCACATGAGCCGTCGCCCTGAAAAAAGTTATCTTTATTGTATTTTAGATGAGAGTGGAGCGCACACTTTCGGCGATCGCCAGAACCAAAACATTCATCAGAACTTCTTCACGCACGAATAACTGTAACGGTTCGCCCCATTGGTGTCAGATGAATTTCAGTATTCAATCGTTCTTCTAATTCGATCGCATTCTCGCGTCGATCGAATATCACCAACCACCCTTCATCTTCTCCCAATCGAGCCAAATATCCATCTAACTGTTCCAAGCCTTTACTCAACGGATCGACTTTCCGAGTTCGCCAAACCTTCAGTTCAATTCCCAATGTTACCTCACCATAACGCAAACATAAATCCATTCTGTCGCGTCCGATCGCATATTCCCGTTCCAACGTTCCCCCACCATTAATCACCCGATGCAGAAACGCCATCAATACTAAATGTGGTGCAATTTCGGGATAAGAAGCACTTTTGAGTAACGGTTCACCATGTTGCAGCCAAAACGCGAGAAAAGTTTTGAGTAACGCTTGGGTGTCTAATGTCCCCTGGGACGTTAACCAACTCGGTGCAATTTGTGGCAGAGAAGCCATTGGCGTTACGGTGAGGACGCGGGGCAAAACTTCCCGATAAATTGGATTGGCGATCGTCAATCCACCCTGAACATCCATCTTACACAAACCCAAATCGATTAAAAACTGAATATCATCATTGGGGATATTGCCCAGTTCCAAACCCGCCAACATCGGCTCGATAATGGCTTTGACTCGGTTTTCTCGCAGTCGTTCTGCCAAACTATCCAAATGCGTATCTTGCCGTTGTATTAAAATTTCTTTAGCTGATAAAATATGTTCTGGTGTAATTTCTATAGATTCATCTGTTACTAATTCTTCTACAATTTCCTTAGCTAAAGCATTCACCAACCAAGGTTGTCCCTGAGTCAGTTCAAAAGCTAAGGCTACGGCTTCAGGTGTAAAAACTTGTCCGGTATCTTGGGTATGTTGCGCGTAGAGTTCCGCGACTTCTGAGGCATTAAAATCTCTGAGAGTAATCGATCGCACTTTAATATTAAACGGACTGGATGTATTGAGTCGATCGCTTCCCCCCGCAGCCACTTTGTAATCGCGAACATCCCGCAAACCAATTAAACCCACCGATTGCGGAAACGCTTTCGGGCGATTGGGATAACCATCGCGTAATTGGCGCAGAATAGAAATCAAAGCTTGGTCTTGTAGTGCGTCAATTTCATCGATGAAAACCACCAAAGGACGAGGAGAAGATTGTGTCCACAGGCTGAGTACATCGCCGATTTGCTGTCCCGGTTCCGACGAGGGCCAAGCAGGTGGCTGCAATTCTGGGGGAAGTCGAATCGAAATCGCCCGTCGCCAAGCACCGAGAATGGCATCCTCTGCACCCGCGATGTCTTGACTGAAGGGTGCGCCCACTTCTACCGACAGCATCACGGCGGTGTATTGTCCGCTTTCGGTGAGTTGTTTGGCTAACGCCAGCATAGCGGTGGTTTTCCCCACTTGCCGGGGTGCGTGGATGACGAAATAGCTTTGCTGAGCAATCAGTCGCTCTAAATTTGGGAGGCGACGGGTGGCAGGAAGCTGATAGTGAATGTCATCGCGGCAGGGGCCAGCAGTATTGAACCAACGCGGCATAGGTCAACTGGGGCGAATGGGGCTGCTCTCAGTTTAGTGTACTGTTGTTGGAATGGCGTTCTAGTTGTTAAGCGGGGGTTTGTATCGACTCTCCGGCCCCGATGAAACTCTCTCAGAGCGAAAGTCGTGCTCGATTCTTGATTCATAGAACGGAAGAACCCCAACTGCCAACTGCCAAAGTTTCACTCTTCCACGCGATCGCCCAATTCCGCCAAACGAGTGCGAGACTGCCACCATTTCGGCTGCACTTTGACAAATAACTCCAAATATACTTTGCCCTCAATTAACTTTTGAATCTGTTCTCGCGCCGCACTGCCGATCGACTGTAAGCGGAAACGATAGAACTCAAATGAGTGACACTCCAATGTGTGAACTCACAAAAGTGTCACTATAAAAAGCGACTGTGAAGCCATCGAAGACAGCAGTTATACCTGAAATATCAAATGAAAACACTCGAATGCACAGAGGATTCCCATCATGTTTACAGAAGAAAAAACTCTCAATAATCAAGCTATCGCTGTCGTCGCCGATACAACTTCTCAATCAACTCTTGCAGTTGCTGAAGCGTCTAAACTCATGAAACCCACTTTAAAACGGGGTTCTACTGGTCAAGCCGTCAAGGAACTGCAACAGCTTTTATATCATTGGGGATATTATTACGGTTTTGCGATCGATGGTATTTTCGACACCTATGTTGAAGACGCCGTTAAAGACTATCAACACCGCGTCTTTTTACCTGAAGATGGGATTGTCAGTCCTCTAACCTGGCAAGCACTATACTCGGGTGCACCTGTGAATATGCCGACTCTCATGATTGGTAGTTCAGGTAATGCTGTCAAAATTGTTCAGAATGTCTTGAAATTGAATGGATACTATTTCGGTTTTGTTGACGGATACTTCGGGGTTATGACCAAAGTAGCGGCGATCCAGTTCCAAACGATTAAGGGTTTACCAGCCGATGGAATTGTCGGGCCGAGAACTTGGCACGCTTTGAGCAAGTTACGGCACTAAACAACGGTATATCTCACTTGTATAGGACTTACGTGCCGACTCTAATTGTAGGGTGCGAAACCCGCACCTTACAACTACAGGTAGTGTAGTTTCTCAGTTATTGCGTAAGTCCTGTTAGTTAAGCTTTAATCATGTATGAGGTTAATCAAATGACACATTCTGCTATCCTTGAAGCTCCAGCAAATTCTTCTGAACCCGGACAAGAGCTGGCTGAATTTTTGCAGGAAGATAATGGACACTACTCGGCAATGCGAGCGATGAGTTTTATTGCACTGATTGCAGCAATTGTGTTTGGCGCAATCACAATAACTATCAAGAATGCTGATGGCAAATACATTACAACTTCTTTTTTAGTTGCTGCTTTTGCACCAAAAGCTGTTCAAAAATTTGCCGAACGTCCTTAAAGAGTTGACAGTTGACAGTTGACAGTTGACAGTTGCGGGCGGAGTTTTTAGGACAATGATTTCAACTGAACTTCTGCCTACGAGGGGAAGTTCAGTTGTAAAATCTCTCAACGATCGCCCTTATTTGCTCCATCAGTTCGCTTTATTCTTCCACCCGATAGCCCAATTCCGCCAAACGAGTGCGAGACTGTCGCCATTTCGGCTGTACCTTGACAAATAGCTCCAAATATACTTTGCCTTCAATTAACTTTTGAATCTGTTCCCGGGCCGCACTGCCGATCGACTTGAGCATACTGCCGCTTTTACCGATTAAAATGCCTTTTTGCGAATCTCGTTCGACGTGAATTGTCGCTAGAATGCGGGTAATTTTTGCTTCTTCTTGAACAATGTCGATCGCAATTGCTACGGAATGCGGCACTTCTTCCCGCGTCAGCAGCAAAATCTGTTCCCGAATCAATTCGCCCATAATAAAGCGTTCCGGCTGGTCAGTCACCAAATCTGGCGGATAATAATAAGGCCCAACCTCCAAATGTTCGATTAACAATTGTTGCAGCGGCTCGACACCCTCGCCCGTGAGAGCGGAAAATTTCACCACCGGCCACTCAGGATTGACAATTTGCTCGTAAGTTCGATCGATCAACACGGAATCCTCCGGTTGTTCGTCCAACTTATTCATCCCCAAAATCACCGGAACTTTGCAATTGCTGAGAATTTCGACAATATATCGATCGCCCCCTCCCGATTCCACCGAACCATCCACCACAAACAGCACCACATCCACTGACTGAATCGCTGTGCGGGCATTCTGCACCAAAACCTTGCCCAATTGGTGATGCGGCTTGTGAATTCCGGGAGTATCTACAAAAATAATTTGTGCTTCCGGTGTCGTTAGGATGCCCCGCAGCCTGTTACGTGTCGTCTGAGACACCGGCGAAGTAATCGCAATTTTCTGCCCCACCAACTGATTCATCAGCGTTGATTTTCCGACATTCGGGCGTCCGACAATACCCACAAAGCCCGATTTGTAACCCGCCGGAGCCACGGGAACACCCATAATGTCCGATACGTCGATAAATTTACTATCTTCCACTAAAATCACCTATTTTCAAGCCCCTTCTCTGTCTATTGTCGCCTGAAAATACTCAAACGCCCATCGATGCACTCTACCATCTTTCTCGCCCTGGTATAGCGCGCCACACTCAAACCTCGATCGAGCCGCAAACCAGTGTTAAAACCTGATACGCGAGCGGCAAAACTTGATATCTGAGACAAAATTTGATAAAGTTCCAATGACATCGCTCGAAAATGAATTATTCTGGTAAAACCGACACCCAAATGCTGTAACAACTTCAGATGTGTAAATGTTTAACTCAACTGAAACTATTCTACAGTTTGTCAGGCAAACCAGTTTTAACATTTTTGAGAATGTTTGGTAATAAATTAGGTAGGTTAAACTCAAACTCAAAAGCTGAATATCACCAGGCGCTTTTTCCATAAAAGCTAGTGTTTGGGAGCATACCTAATTAGTGCTAATCGTCATAAAGTTGAGGAGATGAATCAGATGAAATCGAAATTATTTTGGAGTTTTTGCACCGTTTTGGTAGCAAGCCTGCCTGTTCCAGCCTTCGCTCAAACCAGCCCTCCCACAAGCCCTCAAGCAGAGATTGACTACAAGGGCGGCTCGATGAAATACCAGTTGCTACCGGGCAAAAGACCTGACAGAACCTTGCCCAAAGCTTTTGACTTTCCAATTATTACCAATGTTGCTACTGACACTAGCATCACCACAGATTACCTAATTACAGATCAGTTTCGCGCCCCATCCACTCGTTCAGAATACACCGCAGCTCTCACCGCGTGGTCACAATCAATCAGAGAATGTCTGGCAAAACAGCCCCGCTTGATCCGAGCCAGCACCAAGAACCCGATTAAGATTAATGGTACAGTAGGCACGATTGTCAGAAACGCAAATAACCGTGCAGTTTGCAAATAAACCAGCAATATCATGGTGGCTAAATTGACCGTAATTGCTGTAAGGGCGGGTTCGCCCATATCTCCCATCCAAGCATCGACACAGTAAACCCGTCACGGCGGCGATATTGGGGTCAATCGAGGCCACTTGATGTAACTTCCGCTATCTAAAGATCAAAACTAGAGAGTGTTTTTGAACAAAAAGAGCAATAGGTTTTCTATTGCTCTTTTTGGTGGGGAAATTTCTATTAATATCTATTAGGACTTACAGCAATCCTAAATCATTTGTGAATTTCTTACTCCCTCCCCGCGGGTTCGGGGAGGGTTGGGGTGGGGTAAAAATTTTACGACTCCTGCAAGGATTGCTATATATGATATTGGCTGGAACAACATCATATAAGAGGTTTGTAGTGAGGAATGCAAGTCCTGATCGAAGCTTGAGGACTTGCATTCCTCACTGCAAACAAGATAATTACGCAGAAACCAGCTTGTTGCCAAAAAATCCCGTCGAACCCGAGGGATATGGATTATAACACCTGGTTTATGAAAGTTTGTATGCGTCATTCCCGATTAAGTAGCGCAAAATTCATGTGTACTCAGTAAAATTTCGCCATAATCAGGAATCCAAGCCAGCCACTTTTCCTCCGAACATTCACACAACAGCCACGCCTCGTCAAAGCTGAATGCGGTTGGCGGATTGAACAATTTAACCCACATAGAAGGAGCCAATTTGGGTGCAGGTACGGCGCAGCCAAATTTTTCCCAGTCGCGGGCACTGGCGACGCTTCCTGACATTGGTTGGGATTGCCAAGTACGAATATCTGTTTGCAGTTTCATCACAACTCCTTTTGAGCTAAGAGTCTGCACCAGGTCGGGGTTGCAACAACCCAGAGCGAAGGCGCAGAAAAAATCTATTATGTAGTCTATGCTACGGAATTTCCCAGGCAAATGTGTAGCCTTGTAGCAAAAATTTACAATCGAGAGCAAAAAACGGGTTCAAAGCTGAAAAGGTCGATCTTTTATTGTTGGGTTCGGCAACGATCGCCTACCATAACAAACAACATCTGATTTATTTCAAAAATTCCGACATGAACCAAAGTGCAGAATCCCCGTGGAAAACTCTAGACCGCTTTTTAGAAATCAACTCTCTATGGGTAGAACTAATCGCCGAACATCTCGAAACAAGCGAAGGGCAAATAGTAGAATATTGGCGAGTTGAAAGAGCCGATTCAGTTGTAATCTTGACAATTCAATCTGAAAAATTACTGTTTCCCCCACCGATGTATCGCCCCGGTGTAGCAGAAGCAACCCTTGATTTTCCCGGCGGTCGCGTAGAAGCCGAAGCCACGCCAGCAGCGGAAGTTCCAGCTATACTCAAGAAAGAACTAGGCGTGACAGAAAGTGCGATCGCCCGCATCGAACCGATTAACACCGTCGGCTGGGAAATAAACAGTTCCTTCTCCAATCAAAAACTCTACGGTTTTGTTGCAGAATTGCACCCTACAGCAACAGTAAACCCCGAACGGATCGGTGCTGAATATCCTGTCACCCCAGACGGAATTCGCGACTTGCTCAAAAAATTAACTTGCCTGCAATGTCGAGCCTTACTGCTAGAATGGCAAAATCAAGTCGATTTTAGATTTTAGATTTTAGATTTTAGATTTTAGAATTGGGAATTGTCCCCCGAGACTCGCTGATTTGAATTTTAGGACTTACGCTCATAAACCAGGTTTCTCTGACAAATCTTAGGTGAAGCAGCAAATTATCTGAGAAAAAAACCTGGTTTCTCGCCCCTTGTCTGTAAGTCCTAAAATTCCTGAAAACCCAAATCACCGGAACTAATCATGCCTCTCAATCATGAAGTTGCTGTCGAATGCCTCGACGTTACATATCGTCTCAACCGCAGGCATTTAGTAGACAAACTCAATTTCAAAGTGCTGCAAGGAGAAGTTTTAGTATTGCTGGGACGCAGCGGCAGTGGCAAAACTACCACCATGAAATTGATTAACAATTTACTGACGCCAAGCAGCGGCGAAGTTCTTGTCATGGGAAAACCGACAACTCAGTGGAACCCAATTCAACTGCGCCGAAAAATTGGCTATGTGATTCAAGAAATAGGTTTGTTTCCCCATTTTACCGTCGAGCAAAACATCGGTTTAGTGCCGAAATTGGAAGGTTGGGAGGGCGATCGCATTAAATCTCGCGTCCGCCAACTGTTAGAATTAGTCAACCTCGACCCCCAGCACTTCGCCAAACGCTATCCCCATCAGTTATCCGGCGGACAGCGGCAGCGGGTAGGCGTCGCTAGAGCACTGGCGGCTGACCCTCCGATATTGTTAATGGACGAACCGTTTGGTGCTTTAGACCCCATTACTCGTCTGGAATTGCAGCGAGAATTCGGTCAATTGCAGCAGCAACTCGGCAAAACTGTGATTTTTGTGACTCACGGCATTCAAGAAGCTTTTTTGTTAGCTTCTAGAATAGGTTTGATGCAAGATGGACGGTTGATTGAATTGGCATCGCCCGATAATTTTATAAAATCTCAGCATCCAGAAGCTCGCGCATTTCTTGAATGTTTGCAAGTAGCTAGATTTGAATGATTTTAGCAAAAATTTGATAATATAGTTTTAGTAACTAAGCTGATAATCAAACGATGCACAGTCTTTACGAGACAGACTTCTATGCTTGGACGCAAGAACAAGCCAAGTTACTTCGCAAGTGTCAGTGGAGTCAACTTGACTTGCCAAATTTAATTGAGGAGATTGAATCTTTGGGCAAACAGGAACGTCAAGAACTTAGAAATCGTTTGAGCATTTTGCTGGGACATTTGCTGAAGTGGCAATATCAGCCCCAGCAGCGCAGTCGTAGCTGGTTGTCTACAATTCGAGTGCAGCGGCGGGACACTCAGAGACTGATACAGGAGAACCCAAGTCTGAAACCTTACTTGCAAGAAGCTTTCCCAGAAGCTTATCAAAATGGTAGAGATTTGGCAGTAGGAGAAACCGATTTACCTCTCAAAACATTTCCTCAAAATTGCCTTTACAGCTTAGAGGAAATTCTGGACTCTCGCTTCTATCCTGGTGAAGCAAGTCCTGAAATAGAAAATGATTTATAAGATTGACAGCAATCAGGAATAACCAATTACCCAATGATAATTTTTATCAACCGCTATGGTGCCCAAATAATTCAGCGCGCCGTCGAACACTTATATTTAGTAACTGTGGCAATTTTTATAGCTATTATTGTGGGGATTCCCCTGGGAATTTTAGCCACCAGAAAACCAAAATTGAAAAAGCCAATTTTGGGATTTGCTAATATTATGCAAACAATTCCCAGTTTAGCTTTGTTTGGCTTGCTAATCCCGTTGCCGGTATTGGGTGGAATAGGCGCTCGCACGGCAATTATCGCCCTCACTCTGTATTCTTTACTGCCAATTATCCGCAATACTTATACTGGTATTGTCGGCGTCGATCCAGCGATTGCGGAAGCAGGAAGAGGCATGGGGATGACCGATATGCAACTGTTATGGCAAGTGGAAATCCCCCTGGCACTGGGCGTGATTCTGGCGGGGGTGCGAGTTGCTGCGGTAATTGCGATCGGACTGGCAACAATTGCCGCGGCAATTGGTGCTGGCGGCTTGGGGGTGTTTATTTTTCGCGGCGTTGCTACAGTCAACAATCAGTTACTTTTGGCTGGGGCAATTCCGGCAGCTTTGATGGCATTAGCTGTGGATTTTGGGCTGGGTTTGGTAGAAGCCCGCCTCTCTAAAAGTACATTAAAAACTCTTAATCAGGACTAAAATCCTGACTGCCATCTGTCAGCGTTGTCACTCTCTGCGAACCAGAATCATTCGCAGGATTCGCTATCAGATTGCGGATTTGATTTGAGCGTTCAATGTACTCTCGATCGCTCAAAACAGCTTTGGTTCCGTCCAGCAAAATTGGATCTGCCAAATCGATCCAAGAACGGCAACCGCCGTATTCAGGAATGTACGGAATTTCGCGGATTTCTGCAAGGCGATAAACCCGCAGCAATAAAATATAAATTGGCTGATTTTGTTTCCATTTCAGGCGGTCGCTGACAAATTTTTCATTCCAAATATGGTAAGGAAACAGCGCAGTAATGGCCGGTTCCCAAGCTACCAAAAAAACATCGGTAATCTCCGCCCAACTGCCAATTTTAATAACTTCAGGATGCCAGCCCGATTCGACAGTTTTTACTCGATCTGCAAACTCCGGTTTTAATAAATCCGGCTGTTGGTGTTCAAAAGTTGGATATAATAAAACCTGTTTGTCACCGACATTGAAATGTCCTGCTTGCTCGCGAATTCCCCCCTTCCGCAACAGCATAATCGTTTGGCCTTGTTCCAAAGCATTAACTGCTACATTCCATTCTTTCAGTGCGCGAGTAGTTGATTTCATAGAAACTTAGTCTTGTTTTAACAATAGTAACAAAATCCGTACTTTCAAGCAAGTACAGCACCTTGATTCTGCTAAAATTATATGGCGTCCGAATAAATGATAATGAAAAAAAGCAGGGTTGAAGATATGAAAAATCGGCAATTGGGCACTTCGGAAATTTATATCACCCCGATAATTATGGGGACTTGGCAAGCTGGGAAGCGGATGTGGGTGGGAATTGAGGATGCTGAAACTGTCAAAGCAATGCGCGCCGCTTTTGATGCCGGTATTACCACCTTTGATACGGCTGAGGTTTACGGAGAAGGCCATTCGGAACAAATTATCGGTGAAGCACTTTCAGATGTACGATCGCAAGTAGTTTATGCTAGCAAAGTTTTCGCCAACCACTTGAAACCCGATTTGTTAATCGAAGCGTGCGATCGATCTCTAAAAAACCTCAACACCGATTATATCGACCTTTACCAAATCCACTGGCCCGCTGGCACTTGGAATTCCGAGTTAGTGCCAATTGCAGACACAATGGACGCCCTGAACAAGTTAAAAGAACAGGGAAAAATTCGGGCGATCGGCGTTTCCAACTTCTCCCGCGCCCAAATAGAAGAAGCCGCCCAATACGGACGCATTGACAGCTTGCAACCGCCCTATTCTCTGTTTTGGCGCTGGGTAGAAAAAGATGCTATGTCATATTGTGTGGACAATCATATCTCCATCATTGCCTATTCATCTCTAGCTCAAGGAATATTGACAGGTAAATTCGGGCCAGAACACAAGTTTGAAGAAGGCGACCACCGCGCCAAAAATAAGCTGTTCATCAAAGAAAATTACGACCGAGTGCAAACAGCATTAAATCAACTCAGGCCAATTGCCGATCGCCACCAGACAAGCTTAGGAAATTTAGCTTTAGCTTGGTTGATTTCCCAGCCACAAACAAATGCAATTGTCGGCGCGCGCGACGGGGAACAAGCAGCCCAAAATGCTAAAGCTGCTGAGGTAAAATTGAGTGAAGAGGAATTAAAAGAAATTGACGCGATCGGGCGCACCGTCACCGATCATTTAGACGATAACCCCGTTATGTGGAATTTCTAAAATAGTTAATTCAAGACTAGCAAAACCTCTATATGTAGGGTGCGCCGCACCGCGCACCTTACCCCTATAAGTAGCGCGTAAAACCCCTTTGAGAATAAGTCCTATAAATTTTATAGCGTCGGGCAAGAGGTATAATATTTACTACCTAGTGCAAATATTCAAAAACATAAAATATAAAATCCGTAATCGCAAATCTAAAATCTAAAATCGAATGAGTTACTGCCTAAACCCCAACTGTTCCAAGCCACAAAACCCTCCCGCCGCCAAAATTTGTAGGGATTGCCGTTCAAAACTGCTGCTGCGCGATCGCTACCGGGCTATAAAGGCGATCGGACAAGGCGGTTTTGGTAGAACATTCCTCGCCGTTGACGAAGACAAACCCTCAAAACCTCGCTGCGTCATCAAACAATTTTTACCCCCAGAAATCCAACTCATCCCATCAGCAAGCAATCGCAACAGCAAAAAAGCAGCCGAACTTTTTGAACAAGAAGCAATGCGATTAGACGAATTGGGCAAACACCATCAAATTCCCGAACTATTAGCCTATTCCATCCAAGAGGGCCGACAATATGTAGTCCAAGAATTTATCGACGGGCAAAATTTAGCACAAATTGTAGAAACAGAAGGCACATTTACAGAAAATCAAATTCAAGACTTACTCAATAGCTTATTACCCGTCCTTCACTTCATCCATTCCCACAACGTTATTCACCGAGACATCAAACCCGGAAACATTATCCGCCGCGCCGACAAACAATTAGTTTTAGTAGACTTTGGCGCTGCCAAAATTGCCACAGGTACGGCTTTACTCAAAACAGGAACCAGCATCGGCAGCCCCGAATACATCGCCCCCGAACAAGCCAGAGGCAAAGCATTTTTTACCAGCGATTTGTACAGTTTAGGGGTAACTTCTTTGTATTTGCTAACTCAAGTTTCCCCTTTTGACCTGTTTGACCCTGGTGAAGATGCCTGGATATGGCGGCAGTATTTGGCTAACAACCCGGTGAGTGAACAACTCGGGAAAATTTTAGATAAAATGATTGCAAATGCTACCAACCGCCGCTATCAAACGGCTGTTGAAGTATTAAAAGAAATTAATCCCCAAGTTGCGATCGACCTAGCAATTCCCCAAACAATTTCCAAGTTAGTCAAACCCGCCCCAACACCCACCCCGTCCCAACAGCAAACTTATAACTGGCAATGTATTCACACTCTAACAGGTCACAAAAACTTAATTTACTCTGTCGCTTTCAGCCCCAACGGAGAAGTCGTAGCCAGCGGCAGCGATGACAAAACAATCAAGCTGTGGGGAGTTGAAGACGGGCAAGAAATTGTCACCCTCACAGGACACGCTAACTCGGTTTATACAGTAGCTTTCAGCCCGGACGGACAGATGCTAGCCAGCAGCAGCCACGACAAAACTGTCAAACTTTGGCGGATGAAAGATGGACAAGAAATCCGCACCCTGATCGGTCACAGTAACTCAGTTTACGGCGCAGCTTTCAGTCCCGATGGCGAAATTATTGCTAGCAGCAGTTGGGACAGAACAATCAAGATTTGGCGAGTCAAAGACGGGCAAGAAATTCGCACGCTTGCGGGTCACATCAATTTAGTTTATTTTGTTGCTTTTAGCCCGGATGGAGAAACACTTGCTAGCTGCAGTTGGGACAGAACAGTCAAAATTTGGCGAGTTAAAGATGGGAAGCTAATTCGCACAATTACAGGTCATACAGACTCCGTTCGCTGCATAGCTTTTAGTCCAAAGGGAGAGTTTATGGCGAGCGGCAGCCATGACAATACTATTAAAATTTGGTGGGTCAAAGATTGGCAAGAAGTTTTAACTATCACAGGACATTCTTGGTATGTTGATTCTATTGCTTTTAGTCCCGATGGCGAGATTCTGGCTAGTAGCAGCAATCAAACAATCAAGATTTGGCGAGTGAAAGACGGTCAAGAAATCTGTAATATTGCAGGTCATACTAACTCGGTTTATTCGGTTAATTTTAGCCCGGAAGGAGAGTTTTTAGCGAGCGGCAGCAGTGACAAAACTATTAAGATTTGGCAGAATATGATGTTTGTTTAATGGCCCACAATTAAAGTTGTAAGTTATGATAAAGATTGTAACCAAAAGATTTCTGCTGCGTGACTTTGTAGATTCCGATCGATCGCCATTCTTGGACTATCAAGCCGATCCGCGCAACCAGACATTTTACGAACCCGATCGGTCTAGTCCCGACCATGCCGCACGTTTATTTGAGATGTTTCAGGCATGGGCTGGCGATCGCCCTCGACTAAATTACCAACTGGCGATCGTACAACGACAGGAACCTTACGCGCTTGTCGGTTGCTGTGGACTGCGGGGAAAATTGTCTGAAACTGGCGAGATGGAATTTGGTCTAGAACTGGCACCAGCCTATTGGGGGCGATATGCCTACGCGATCGAGGTGGGGCGTGCGCTGCTCGACTTTGGGTTCACGGAACTCGATCTGAAGGCGATCTCCGGGTCTACTGTGAGTGCAAATACCCGGATCGCTCGGTTGGCCCAGTGGATAGGAGCAGAGGTGGTTGCTACCCGCCCAGGGTCATCATGGATGTCCGATCGCGGTTGGAGCGAGGTCGATTGGCGGATTGCACGGGCGCAATGGGAGCATCGTACTCTGCGGCACGGCCGATAATATATGTTTTTTTTGTGAACGCTTTATGAATGAGACAGCAGCCAATCAAATCCGTCAGCAGGTGGAAGCTGTGTACCGGTCCGAATCGCGTCGCGTTTTAGCCACACTGATCCGCTTGCTCGGTGACTTCGATCGCGCCCAAGAGGCGATGCACGAAGCCTTCGCTGCGGCTGTAGCGCAATGGCCCCGCGACGGCATTCCCGCTAACCCGCGATCGTGGCTTGTTTCAGTGGGTCGCTTTAAAGGGATCGACACCATCCGCCGTCGCGCCCGCTTTGATACGCACTTGGCAGAACTCGCTCAACAACTCGATCCGAGTGACACCACAATCGAGGATGACGAGGACGTTGAGGACGATCGCCTGCGCTTGATTTTCACTTGCTGTCATCCGGCCCTGTCGCCAGAAGCTCAGGTGGCGTTGACGCTGCGGGAAGTCTGCGGACTCAGTACCGAGGAAATTGCCAGCGCCTTCCTGATGGCTCCCCCCACATTGGCGCAGCGGATCGTGCGGGCCAAGGCGAAGATCCGCGACGCACGCATTCCTTATCAAGTGCCGTCGATAACCGATTTGCCCGATCGATTGGATACCGTGCTTCAAACGATCTACCTGGTGTTTAACGAAGGGTACGCGGCCTCATCTGGCAGATCGCTGACGCGGGCCGATCTCGCTGACGAAGCGATCCGTTTGGGACGGCTGGTAATGGAACTGTTGCCAGACTCCGAGGTGATTGGACTCCTGGCGCTGATGCTGCTGCAAGAATCGCGGCGCACCGCACGCACTTCCTCCACAGGCGACCTCATCCTTCTAGAAGACCAAGATCGATCGCTCTGGAATCAAGCACAAATTTCTGAAGGCAGGTTACTGGTTCAGCAATCGCTATCATCAGGACGGTTTGGTTCGTACACGCTTCAGGCTGCGATCTCAGCGGTGCATTCAGAGGCCCAGAGTGCTGCTGCAACGGACTGGGCGCAGATTGTGGGCTTATACGACCTGCTCGTGCAATTAGAGCCGTCCCCCGTTGTTGCCTTAAATCGGGCGGTGGCAGTGGCAATGCGTGATGGCCCCTTAGCGGGACTGCAATCGATCGACCAAATATTAGCGCATGGGGATTTGGCAGACTACCATCTGGCACACTCCGCACGAGCCGATTTGTGTCGGCGGCTGGGCAGAACGGCTGATGCCAGAGAATCCTACCAAAAGGCGCTGGCGATCGTGAAACAGGAACCAGAGCGTCGTTTTCTCGAAAAACGCCTTCGCGAGTTAGGCTGAAAAAATTTTTTGCTCCCCTGTCGATTTGCAGTTTCGCCGAACGACTACTAAATGAAGGCGACTATCTCAGATCGAATTTTGGAGTAACGATGAAATACATATTGCTGATTTACAGCGACGAAAATGCCTGGACTGAAAGCGAGCTGCAACAATGCTACGCAAAGTCTTTGCAGCTAACCCAAGAACTGCAAGCGAACGGTCAATATTTGGGTGCTTCGCCGCTACACTCGATCGCCACAGCAACCAGTATTCGAGTGCGTGACGGCAAAAAACTTGTCACCGATGGACCGTTTGCGGAGACGCGCGAACAACTCGGCGGCTACTTTCTGATCGAGGCCAAGGATCTTGACGAAGCGATCGCGATCGCAGCACGCATACCAAGCGCCAGTAGAGGTACGGTTGAAATTCGCCCGATCGTGGAACTGTCGGGCTTGCCATCAGACCAGTAATTGCCGTCAATACCGCTCAACGCAGACTTCCACATCCGCACTGACAAACTTTTTCAGAAAAAATGTTCAACTTGTCGATCGCGCGCACCTCTATTCGACTAGATGGTAGAGCAAGGGTTAGCAGTTTTCAATCTGCGCCCCGAAAACCAATCGACATTAATAAGGAGATACCACCATGACTGTGACAACCGAAACCACCAAAACACAAGATGAAGCCCAGATTCGACAAATCATCGCAGATACGGCCAGTGCCATCTGCGCCAAAGACCTCGATCGCATCATGGCGCACTACGCCCAAGATGTGATTGTTTTCGATGCAATACCGCCGTTCCAAACCAAAGGTGCAGATGAATTTCGACGGACGTGGGAGGCGTGCCTGCCTTGCTTCCCCGACTCCTTCGGGATTGAGATGCGAGACCTCAGCCTCACCGTGAGCGGTGATTTGGCAATCGCGCACTGGTTTTTTCACTTCACAGGGATGGCACCAGAGCACCCAGCGGGGCAGATGTGGATGCGAATCACCTCTGCGTGCCAGCGGAAACAGGGCAGATGGCAGATTGTGCACGAGCATTGCTCTGTCCCCTTCGATCCAGAAACGTCTAAAGCCGTTTTCTCGATCGCACCTTAACCCAGCTCAACAACCACAAACAAAAGGAGATTTCACGATGAAAGTCATGGTTCTAGTCAAAGCTACCGAAGACTCAGAGGCAGGCGTCATGCCCAGCGAACAGCTTCTGACGGAAATGGGGCAGTACAACGAAGCATTGGTCAAGGCGGGAATTATGCTCGCTGGCGAAGGGCTGCATCCCAGCTCAAAAGGAGCGCGGGTGATGTTTTCAGGCACAAATCGCAGCGTGATTGACGGGCCGTTCACAGAGACAAAAGAGCTGATTGCCGGATTCTGGATTTGGCAAGTGCAGTCGATGGAGGAAGCGATTGCCTGGGTCAAACGCTGCCCCAACCCGATGCCAGGAGAATCCGCGATCGAAATTCGCCCGATCTTTAGTGCAGAGGACTTCGGCGAATCCTTGACGCCCGAACTCAGGGAACAGGAAGAACGAATTCGGGCGGGGGCAGAACAACTCCAGCGTTCTTGAGGGCATACATACTGCCTAAATTTTCGTCCGGCAGCCACATCATTTCCCCTGAATGGATTGCTCGATCGACTAACCAAAGGAGTACATGATGCAATTGAATACTTATCTCTTTTTTGACGGTGAATGCAAAGCTGCATTTAAATTCTACGAACAGTGTTTAGGTGGCAAAATCGACGAGATGATGACCTATGGGGATGCACCCCTGTCTGAGGAAATTCCCTCCGAACAGCGCGATCGAATCATACACGCCAACTTAACTGTTGGTGGAATGGTATTGATGGGTTCTGACACTCTACCCGATGACTTTAAAAAACCACAGGGATTCGCTGTGCATCTTGAATTTGACGAGCTGGTCGAAGCGGAGCGGATCTTTCAAAAATTGGCAGAAAACGGAACGGTAAATATGCCATTCCAAGAGACCTTCTGGTCTACCGGTTTTGGACTGCTTGTCGATCGATTTGGCACACCGTGGATGATTAATGTCCAGCCAGCTA
The DNA here is from genome assembly GCF_036702515.1 of Microcoleus sp. BROC3. NCBI lineage: Bacteria > Bacillati > Cyanobacteriota > Cyanophyceae > Oscillatoriales > Microcoleaceae > Microcoleus > Microcoleus sp. BROC3. The sequence continues at coordinate 8,117 of NZ_JAUBTQ010000010.1, read as the reverse complement.
CCTAACCCTTTCAAATTTGCTCACAGGCCTTACCCTTCAATTCAAACATTAGCGAAAAATCGTTAATGTTTCACCTTGCGATCGAAGTTAAAAAGGAGAAAACATGGCCACTAAAATTTTCGTGAATTTACCCGTCAAAAATCTCGATCGGTCTGTCGAATTTTTTACTAAACTTGGATTCAGTTTTAACACCCAATTTACTGACGAAACTGCCACTTGTATGGTTGTGAGCGAAGACATCTTCGTCATGCTCTTGACAGAAGCCAAGTTCAAGGAATTTACACCCAACGCAATTTGCGATGCCACCAAGAGTACAGAAGTGCTGGTGTGCTTGTCTTCCGAGAGCCGAGAAGAAGTGGATAAAATGATTAGCAAGGCAGTTGCTGCTGGCGGAACGACCTACAATGAACCGCAAGACTACGGATTTATGTATAGTCATGGCTTTCAGGATTTAGATGGCCACATTTGGGAAACTGTGTTCATGGAACCCAGCGCAGTCAATCAAGGTTAGGCATTTTCTATCTGCTTCCTGAAAACAATACAAAGCTCTTCTCAATTGATCCAAGTTAGTGATTGCATTGAGAAGAGCTATCGAATATCCAAAAATCCAAAAAGGGTGCATCTCAGTTTGGCAAATCCCTGAAAAAATGGCTAAAATAAAAAATCTAGTAAAACTGTAAAAAAAGGATGAGATAAAGAAAATGACACTCTCAGATAAACAGCAGCTCAAAGCATACTTAAAAGGGGCAGCATAAATTCTTTACAGAAATACAGATTCAGCCGCTCTCTCAACTTTTGAAAGTATCGAGAAATCTCTACGTCAAAAAATGTTAAAACAAGTGGGTACAGAACTAGGTAGCTTTTCTTTCAACAGTATCAGGAATTCAAACAGGAAGAAGCAGAAAAGTAAAATCCGTAATCGGCTTCCTCAACAGCGGTTCTCGTAAAACAATTGAGTTGATGAACCCTTACTACACTTTTAATAAACTCATTTTTTTCAATCCATCTGCTTCACCATCTCCAAGGCTAGTCCTAACACCTCTGCAATTTGCTCATCCTTCAATCCCAACTGTCGTAATTTACCAACCATTTCAATTTTAACTTGATTTGTGCTGGCCTGGTAGTCAGGAGTCGCAGGCTGACTTTTATCTAGGGTAGGAGTGGGTAATTCTGAGCAACTATTGATATATTTAATTGTGTTGCTATCCCAAAAATTAGTAGTGTTGCGGTCGCCAACATTTAGATTCAGATTTAATTGCCGTTCTAGAACAGATTCCAGATTACCTTTATCAACTGATTCGCCAAAAACATCAGATAACATTTGCAAAAGCTCGTAACCTACATCCTTAGCATGACCAGCCGTACAACCGTAAGTATCTGCAATATCAGAATACTTTTGTCGCTTAAGTATTCCCTCGATAATTTTACGCTCCAAGTCATTGAGGCGTTTGTCTGTCTTCGCGCAGACTACTTCATCTACAAATTGCAAAATATGGGCAGTGTCCATCAGTAGGGGTTTTAGAGAACTAGAGTTAGTATAACCGACTTTTTCCGTCTTTTTCCGTCTTTTTCCGTCTTTTTCCGCCTTGCACCCCTCTTTTAGAAATACCCGTCTTTTTCCGTCTTTTTTCCCTTTTCAGTTTTGGGCGATCGGTCTATGATGCTCAAAAGCATAAAATTAGCTTCGTAAGAAAAACATTAATTGTCTGTAGTGATTGTCTTTTTGAGATAGTCGCGGATTTAGACAGGATTTTTATTTTAAAGCAAACTAAGATGAAAAAACTAAGTTTATGGGCGGAAAAACTCACCCTAATTTTTGGGGGAATTATGGCGGGTGTTTTTCTGGGAGAATTAGCTCTTCATCAGGCGGGAATTCAAGGTATAAAAAAGCCCAGCGATCTTGTTTCTTTTGATAGTTACAGATTAGACGACCCCGCTGGTTGGTCATTGAAACCGGGCGCGTATTTCGAGTGGCAGGGTGAAGGCGATCGCTCCTTCATTCGCGCCAATAAAGATGGTTTACGCGATCGCGAACATACCAAGGAGAAACCACCAAAAACTTTTCGGATCGCAGTGTTGGGAGATTCCTTTGCCGAATCTTTACAAGTGCCGATGGAAAATACTTTTTGGTGGAAAATGAGAAAGCAACTCAATAAACAATGTACTGCTTTAGGCGATCGCAAAGTTGAGGTAATTAATTTTGGGGTTCAGGGCTATGGGACGGATCAAGAACTAATTACTCTGCGCCATAAAGTCTGGCAATATTCTCCAGATTTAGTGATATTAGCTTTTCTTCCTGGAAACGATATTATTAATAATTCAAAAAAACTTGAATTTTCTAAACGTAAGCCATTTTTTGTCTATAAAAAGGGGGAATTAGTTCCAGATATGTCAGGGCTGAAACTGTCACCAAGAGAACATAACTATTTGGAGTTTTCATCTGTTGATTATCTTCCGACTTGGTTGGTCAATAATTCACGCATTTTGCGGGTAGTCAGACAAGTTGATTTAAATAATAAGAAACGTCTAGTCGATGCCGTAGACAAAAAACGAGCCGCTAATAACTTTAAAGAACCTATCGATCCAGTATGGAAAGAGGCTTGGCAAGTGACAGAAGGATTAATTACACTAATGAGTCAGGAAGTCAAGGCAAAAAAGGCAGATTTTATGGTTTTGATTGTCAGTACGGGAGTTCAAGTCAATCCCGAGCCTATACTTCGTCAAAAGTATATGAAAAAATTTGGCATTAAGGACTTGTATTATCCTAATTGGAGAATCAAAGCCTTTGGCGATCGCCTCAATATTACAACATTGGATACAGTCCCGCGATTGCAAGAGTATGCAGAAAAAAATAAAACTTGCGTACATGGCTTTCCCAATGCTATGCAGTGTGACGGTCATTGGAATAGTCAAGGCCATGAGCAAGTTGGTAAACTTATTGCACAAGACTTATGCGATAAGTTCAAACTTGTTGGGCCCGTCGATCGCGATCGCAAAGCCTACAATCGTTGACAGGGCGATTGATGAGGAGTGTGGATGCGATCGCCCCTGACTTTTTTGATGGATAGGCGATCGATAAAGGGTGTGGATGCGATCGCCTATAGCTGATAATAGTAAATGGCTGTATACTACAACAAAAACAGTTCATTTTTGCTAAAAAAGATGGGGTTTAATATAACAGTCGATCGCGACGCGGATGGGCATAAATCGTAACGCTATCTGTTTTTAAACAGAAGTACGATCGCCCTTTTTAAACCTCTTCAACAACTCCGGCGTCACCAACCCTTGCGGAAAAAATATCGTCCCCAAAACAATCAGCAACCCAAAAATAATTAACCGCCCATCCCGCAGGAATTGCGCCAACCAAATCGGTAATCCCTGAATAGTCGCCATTCCCCTCAAAACTTCCGGCAAAGCAGTAAACACCATCCCACCCAAAACTGCCCCCAAGAAACTTCTGCTACCACCAATTAACACAGAAGTCAAGTAAATAATACTAGCATCAAAAGTACCTTGACGGGCGTTCCAAGTATTGAGGAAATGAGCGCTAACAGCACCCACAACCCCAGCTAAAACAGCACCTAACGTGAAAGCCAGAACCTTATAAAAAGTTGGGTTAATCCCGATCGCATCAGCCGCCAACTCATCAGCGCGGATTGCAGCAAAAGCGCGCCCCACCCGAATCCGTTCCAGCCGATACACAATCGCCATACTTACCAATAGTAAAGGTACTACAATCCACAAATACTCGATCGGCGTCGCAAACGGTTGTGGAATCCCAAAAATGCCCACAGCCCCGCCCGTGATATCTAAATTTAGCGATAAAACCCGCAAAATTTCCACAAAAGCAATAGTTGCGATCGCCAAATAAATCCCGCTTAACCGCAGCGCCGGAATTCCCACTAAAATCCCCAGCAACCCCGAAACAGCCCCTGCAATTATCATCTCTAATAACAACAACGGCAGTGGAAATAAACCCCCTGTCTGTTGAAAAACCGTCGTAGATAAAATCGCCGCAATATACCCACCCAAAGCATAAAAACCAGGGCTAGCCAGAGACAACTGTCCAGTCATTAAAGGCAAATACAGCGACATTCCCAACATTGCACCCAGCAACATCGAGACAATCAGAAACCCATAAGTAGTCAAAAATGTAGCCATTTGATTTTAGCTATTTTAGATTAGAAGTTATTAAGGAAAATCGGGTTAGCTTGGTTTCCAATTTGGATTGATTAAGCTAGTCTGAATATGGTCTTCCCACCGACCATTTATCAACAAATAGTCTCTAGAGTAACCTTCTACCACAAATCCCAATTTTTTAAGTAGATTACCGCTACGCTGATTGTGAGGTATATAATTTGCTATTATGCGATGTAAATTTAACTCTCCAAAAACATATTGAATTGCAACTCTCACAGCTTCCGTCATGTAACCTTTACCTTGTTGCGCTTCTGCCAGATTATATCCCAAAAAGCAAAACTGACCGGCACCTCGTACAAAATTATCAAAATTAACGTTACCGACAATATACTCAGGATTAGCCTTCTCAAAAATCCACATCTTTAAAGATTTGTCAGACTTAAAGCCTTGGAAATCTTTCTCTACTTGTTTTTCCCAATAACTTTCCGTTAAAAAATCCTCCGCCCAATATCGATGCCAGGGAGCAAAAAACTTTTGATTGTCACTGTAAAATTTAATGATTTCGCAGATATCGTCTTGATTTGCTAATCGCAAAAAAAGACGCTCGCTGACCATTAATGGAACTTCCGAATTCATCAAACTGCCTCAGAGGTATGAATAAGTTTTCTAGGTACGTCTATAAAACTCCACAAGAGTTTATACGGGCTGGTTTAGGTACAGTCTTTGCTGGAAACCAGTTTTCCCTTCTTAAAACCGCCCTGCCTTATTAGATGTCTTGCAAATAATACTATACCTTTTGAATCAAACGCCGTCCAAACAAACCCTGGGGTCTAACCAAGAGCATAATAAACAATATGGCAAAAGCAACCGCATCCTTATAAGCCGAAAAATCTCCCGGTACAAAAGCCTCCACCAAACCAATTATAAAACCTCCCAAAACTGCCCCAGGAATACTCCCCAACCCACCAAGCACAATCACCGCCAAACCCTTCAAACCAAAAGCAATACCAAAATACGGCCCAGCAATACTCACACTTGAACCCACCAAACTACCCGCCAAACCAGCCAGAAAACTGCTCACAAAAAACGTCAAAACAATATATCTGTCAGTATCAATACCCAACAGACTAGAAGTAGTAGCATCTTCAGCCACCGCCTGCATTGCTTTGCCAAATTTAGTGAAATTTATTAAGTAAGTTAGAAGACTAACAATCGCAATAGCTACGCCAAAAATCACTATTTGAACAGTGCGAATAGGAATCTGTTTATCCGCCGTACCAAAGTTAATAGCTACCGGCAAATTGCCGTAAGTATTAGTAGGAAAAGTGTAAATTTCTGCACCGACAAGATACTGGATGATATTGGCGATCGCCACCGCCGCCCCCAAACTCGAAACCACCGTCAGCAGTGGATCGGAGTTTCTGCGGCGCAAAGGCAAAAAAGCAACTCTTTCAACAATTACTCCCACCAAACCAGCCAGCGTACTGCCCAAAATTAGTGCCACAGCAAAAGGAAACTGCACGGGAATTCTCGCATTAGCCAACAACCCGTTAAAACCGAAAGCACCGCCCATCAGTGCATAAGTGAAATAAGCACCCAAAGTAAACACTGCACCGTGAGCAAAATTAATAATTCCGAGAATAGAAAACACTAGGGTGTATCCCAGGGCAAAAATAGCATACACGCTGCCGATCGACAAACCATTCAAAAATTGTTGCAGAAACAGAGTTAAATCCATCACCAGTTAAGAATCGAGCCTCACACCGAAATTATTCAACAACAAAAAACATACAATTTTTACTCTGACTTCTGACTTCCCCCCTTGGGGGGCCGGGGGGTGACTTCAGAATCACACTCAATAACTCATCCGTGTATCCGTGTCAAAATCATTGTCGTGCCTGACTTCATTTCAAAAACTCAAATTTACCGTTATTTCCATCAGCATCCATTTTTATCTGTGCCACATAAAACTCTTTCTGATTGATTTCACCTTCCGGCGTAAAAGAAATTTCCCCCAGAGGCGTATCGTACTTTCCACTCAACAACTGCTGATTCAAATTTGTACGCAATTCTGCCAAAGGCTTTTGGCTAACCTTCGACTTAGCATTAATTTCTTTTAATGACTCAACAAAAACTTGTACGCCAGTAAAAGCTTGAGCGCTAAACTGAGGCGGTTCCTTCTTAAATTGAGCGCGATAAGCATCACGAAAAGCCTTATTAATCTCATTCTGATACTCTGGGCTGTATGCTTGGGCAATTAAAACCCCCTCGCAAAGAGCCTTGCAAACCGAAAATACATTGGAAGTATTCAGACCGTTGCCCCCAATGATAACGCCTTTGTAGCCCAACTCCCGCAACTGCTTAATTAAATTGCCTCCATCTGCCGCCAACCCAGAAATAATTATCAAATCGGGCTTGACATTTATCCCATTAGTGGCTTGAGATTGGAAATCTGTATCAGTAGTCAAGAATTTTTGGACTGTTGCCAATTCCAGTCCCATATCTTTAACCGTTGTCTGAAAAGTTTCAGTCTCAGATTTGCTAAAAGCATCATTCTGAGCAAAAAACACGGCTACTTTCTTAATATTGGGATTTTGCTTCAGGGCCGCCTTAACCGCATTAGGTGCTACCACGGCGACAGGGGCGGAGACTCTGGCCACATAATCGCCAATCTGGGGAATGCCTTTAGCGGTGTTGGATGGTCCGAGTACGGGAATTTTTGCGCGATCGGCGATCGGATCGGCACTAAAAGCTTGTTGTGACAGGGTTGGCCCCACAATACCCACGACCTTATCCTGATTGATCAGAGTATTAAAAGCATTGATCGTCCCTTGTTCGTCTCCACCGGTATCTTGGAATACCAGTTTAATCCGCGTCCCATCCACACCGCCCTTATCGTTGAAATATTTCTCAGCTATTTTTGCCCCAGCCACCTGTTCCTGACCCAGTAAAGCCACATTGCTAGTTTGGGCCACCCCAATACCTATAGATATAGTGTTGGAACTACCCCCACTAGGCGAACCCTCTGGCAAAGCACCGGGAGAGGGCGAAGTCGCCGGAGATGCTGTAGTAGAGGTTTGGGGAGTGTTCGTCTGACTGCAAGCGATCAGCAGTGAAGCGCAGGTAACGAACAAGGCGCTAGGGCGAGCAGTAGGGTTTTTCATGAGCGGGCGATCGAACATCTATATATAGAACATCTACACGTAGAGATATTCTACCCATGCGCGGTAGATACTCCCCCCAAAAGCCCCATCTTGCAAAAAAAAAGACCCCTTCCCGAAAAGAGGAGTCAGCCAGCGGAAGCAGTAGCGGAAATAAACAGCTCAAACCCTGACGGTGTATGGCTTCAAAAAATAATCAAAAATACTTTCACAAAACGCTTGACAACATCTTGCGGAATCAGTATATTAATAAAGCGCCAGAAGGGAAGCGGTTCACTGAACCACAACCGGAAGGTAAAAAACTGAACCTAGAAAAAAGAATAGTTTGAAAGCTTAAAGCACTATTAACCTCGTCAAAAAAATCAAGGTAGAGAGTGAGAGCGAGAGCTAATACTCAATATCACAAACAACGAGAAAAAAGTCAAGGGGAAAAAACCAGCCTTCATGCTGAGTGGAAAGAACTTGACTAAAGCCAAAAAAACAATCCAACACGGAGAGTTTGATCCTGGCTCAGGATGAACGCTGGCGGTCTGCTTAACACATGCAAGTCGAACGGAGTAGAAATACTTAGTGGCGGACGGGTGAGTAACGCGTGAGAATCTGCCTTCAGGACGGAGACAACAGTTGGAAACGACTGCTAAGCCCCGATGAACCGAAAGGGAAAATATTTATAGCCTGAAGATGAGCTCGCGTCCGATTAGCTAGTTGGCGGAGTAAAAGCCCACCAAGGCGACGATCGGTAGCTGGTCTGAGAGGACGATCAGCCACACTGGGACTGAGACACGGCCCAGACTCCTACGGGAGGCAGCAGTGGGG
>NZ_JAUBTQ010000009.1:0-168035 GCF_036702515.1 Microcoleus sp. BROC3 | reverse complement strand
CATTGCTCGAATCTCTAAGGTTGCGCCAATTCAACCGGGCATAGAGTTGGATTCCTTGACCGGGTAAATTCATATATCTCTTTTTTTGTCAACTTCTAATACTGTACCGACGCTCTAGGGGGGATCGATCGGGAGTTTACTTCATAAACCTGCAATCTGCTGTCTCAAGATTCACCAATCCAGGGTTCAGTTAAATCGAGAATCTTCTCAAACTGAAACTCCGTCACCCAACCCCTGAGAGTTTGAAGCTCGAAAGCTTGAGATTCAGGAATCTCCTCAAGGAGTTGAAAAACTAATTCCGAATCAGCGTCAATAGCTGCTTCATATAATTTTACTATCCATTCTTTTGACATCCCTGCTAATAAATCAGTGAAATTTAACGGTTCTCCAGTCACATTAGAAGGGGAAGACGGTAGCTCTTGATCCTGATAAATATAACCGACTCCCAAATGTTTAGCCATGATGTCAAAGATGGCTTCTGTGTGGAACGGTTTTCGCACAAAATCATCACAACCAGCGGATAAAATAACTGCCTTTTCTTCTTCCCACACGCTAGCAGTAATAGCAATAACAGCAGTAGCTTGACCTTTAAGGGTGCCTTTAATGCGTTTCGTGGCTTCATACCCATCCATAACTGGCATTCTCATGTCCATCCAGATCAGATGGGGTGAGTATGAATCCCAAATTTCAAGCGCTTCAATACCGTTAGTCGCTTCTTGCACTTCAAAACCAACAGGTTGGAGGAGTTTAACTAACAGTTGCCGATTGTAATCTCGATCGTCCACTACTAGGATGCGATATTGGGGTTGGTTAGGCGCTAGGGCAACGACGCGACGACTGTGGGGTTGATTTTGAATGGCGCTGGCATCAGCGATGCCCACAGGAATGTCAAATTTAAATGTTGTGCCCGTTGTGTCTTCTAAAAATTCCTTGAGAGGCATTCCAGGGGTGAAAGCTTTACCGTGACTAATGACTGTTATTTCACCTCCCATCAAGCGGACAAATTGACGGCTAATCGTCAGTCCTAATCCGGTTCCTTGCTGTACTTTTTGACCGGATGCTGTTTGCACGAAGGGTTTGAATAAATTCTCCAGTTCCTCTGCCGCAATACCAACTCCCGTATCTTTTACTTCAAAGGTAATGGTTGTTGATTGTGGGTTGTTGGTTGTTGGTATTTCGGCTTCACTTTGGGTTTTTACCTGTTTATTTTTTACTTCTAAAGACACGCTTCCCGAAGAGGTAAACTTAACGGCATTACTGACAAAATTAATCAGCACTTGCCGCAACTTAACTTCATCAGCGCAGATATATTTAGGAACATCGGCAGCACATTCAAATCGTAAGTGTAAGCTTTGAGTGTTGGCTTTCAACGCAAACATCTCCTCGATTTCCGCTAAAAAGTGATGAATGTGAAAATTATTTTTAGATAGCGTCATGCCTCCAGCTTCAACTTTGGCAAGGTCAAGCACCTGATTAATTAGAGATAATAAATGCTCTCCACTGCGCTGAATGATGTTGAGGTTCTCTTTTTGTTCAGTTAACAGATTGGTATCCTGATTCATCAGTTGAGAAAAACCGAGAATGGCGTTCAGGGGAGTTCGCAATTCGTGGCTCATGTTGGCAAGGAAAGTGCTTTTGGCGAGGTTGGCGGCAACGGCTGCTTCTTTTGCCCGTTCGAGTTCTGCTTCGGCTTTTTTGCGATCGCTGATATCTCGTCCTACCGCCTGGAATTCAACAATGCAACCGGAACGATCAAATATCCCTCGGTTAACCCACTGCGTCCAACGCACCTGGGAGCTAACAATCACCCGATTTTCAATTGTGACAACGGGATTTTCTTTGCTAATGGAATTGACGACTCGGGTTACATATTCGCGGTCTTCCTCAAACACGACAGGTTCGTAGTGATGCCCGATGAGTTGTTCCCTTGTCAGTCCAAAAAATCGACAGAAGCCTTCATTGACAAAGGTAACGGTACCATCTGGCAGATACCGGGCAATCAGTTCTGTCTGGTCTTCCAGAATACCAAGGTAGCGTGCCTCGCTCTGCCGCAGAGCCTCTTGTGTTTTTTGGCGCTCGCGAATTTCCTGTTCTAAGCGGACATTTTCGATGAGCGTAATCTGTGCCTGCTTGCGTTCGCTAATATCTTGAAAAGCTGCGATCGCATATTCTACATTACCCGTCTCATCAAAAATTGGCGTGCTAGTTACTTCTAAGGGAACGATTCGCTCACTGTAGTGCAGTTCCAAATCATCCGCCCATGTTTTTTCACCGCGAAGCGATCGCACCAAGGGTAGCTGTTCCACTGGATAAATCTGGCCTGTGCCTGCCCGATAAACGTGATAGGTTTTTGAGAGTTGCTCGATTTCGGCTTTGGGTAAATCTTGAATATTCAGTAACTGCTGTGAAACTGGATTGGCGAAAACCAGTTGTCCTTTGGCGTCGTGAACGGATATGCCAAAAGGAATGGCATTAAGGAATTTATTCTGGCGATTTTGCGTCGATTGTACCTGAGTGTAGAGTCTGGCGTTGGTAAGTGCGATCGCCGCCTGAGTTGAAAGCAATTGAATCACTTCCAGGCGATCGGGTGTAAAAACCCCATCTGCTAAATTATTTTCCAAGTAAACAATGCCAATTAATTGCCCTTGATTGAGCAGAGGGGCGCAAAGGATAGACTTGGGCTGCTGTGTTTTGATATAAGCATCTTGAGTAAATCTCCCTTCACGGGCAACATTGGTTTCAATCAGTCCTTGTTTAGTCCTCTCAACATAGTGAATAATCGACAAAGGAAGACAGCTTTCTATAGGAGTAGATTGCAATACCATCACCTGATTTGAGTTAGCCTCGCCTGACGCTTCGACTCTTAGTTGTCCTTGAGACTCTAAAATTAGATAGCCAGTTTGTGCCCCGCAGCTTTCCAGGAGGATTCTCATCAAAGTCGTGAGAAGTTTATCTAACTCAATTTCACTGGCGATCGCCCCAGATGCTTTCATCAAGGCTGCCAAATCCAGGAGTTCACCTGAAGTGCTGTTAGATGTATCAGACAGGTTGCGGCGCGATCGATCGGAGAAATCGGCTGTGGTAAAACGCTTTAAAAGTTCTGGATACTGTCCTTTTAAATCAGTCAATTTAGCTGTTGCACCCCAACGTAAATAGCAGTAGTAAGCATTTGTCATATAGGCTTGGGCAACTTGCTCTTTTCCCCAAGCGATGTAGAATTTGGCAGCTAGTTCATTAGCCAAAGCCTCTTCGTTGATGTACTCATGTTCTTTGGCTAAGGCAATGGCGCGATCGTAGTAGTCGATCGCCCTAGCCTTTTCACCCAAAACTCGATACCGCTCTGCCTCCACTAGATAGAATTTATGGAGGTGAGTCATTGGAGCAAAATGAGCCCATTTTTTGAGTTTTTTCTGGTTGGCTTTAACCTTCTGGAGGATGAGTTTTTGCTCGGATTTTGGTGCGTCAGAATAGATAGCCAGAGCAAGTAAAGAATTGTAGAAATGGTAGAGAGGAATAGTACCTACAGCGCTATCGCTATATTTTTCTGCTAATTTAGCATTTTCTATAGCTTGCTGATAGTCTTGAAAAAGATAGCAGAGAAATAGCTTGTAAAAATAGACCGATCGACAAAGATTTTGAGCATTCGCCTCTAGATGCAGGGGTAACATTTTTGTTTCGTCATAACTTTCACCGATTAAACGGCATTTATCTTCAGCCTGTCCCCTCAAGTTCAATAAAACCTGTCGATTGAGTTGGTTATAGTAATATGATGTTTCTTGCTTCAGTTGGCTGAGGGTATTACTGTACATTGCCATCTCTGCCTCGACTGTTGCCAATTCCTTCCCCAATACATAGGAATGGTAGCAGTATACGCAGGCAGAATAAGCTGCATATTCTAAATCTCCAGTTTCTAGGGCGATCGAGTAAGCATTCTGCAAAGGGTTTAAAGTTTCCCTAAGATGCTCTTTCCAATGTTTGACAAAGTAATTTACAATAAATATGGTTCTGGCTTTGAGTTCTTTAGCATTAAACTTATCGAGTAACAAGAGAGCAAGTTGTCCAAATTGATAGCCAGTCTCAATGTCTCCTACGGTTTCTCCAGACAGAATCAGTCCGTAAGTAGCATAGGCACAAGAAGACACAGAAGTATTCCCGTATTTGATGGATAAATTGACCTGTTTAAAAACCATCAGTGGCAGCAGTTCAGGTGTTGCAAAATGGGCAGCCGAAACTACACTTGAGAGGATACGCATTGCTGCCTGCTTATCAGGATTAGTCATCACTGGTAAGTCGATTAAGTCCTCGATTCGCTTCCCTGCTAAACTTAACTGAGTCTTCACCAGTTCCAGGAAAATATTTAATTGTGTTGGTTTTTTGGGAAAGCGAATCCCCAACAGCTTTAATACTGAAAGGGCCGTATCTATCGCTTCTAACGGTTGGTTTTGTGCTGTATAGGCTTGAATCTTGACTTCATAGACTTTCACTTTGTCCAGCAAGGAAGTAGCTTGTTGAAGCACAATGTCAGCCAATTTTTCCATTTCCTCAAGGTGGCCACTCAAGATAGCAGCTTCTACTGTTTCCACATAAAGTGCCAGAGTTAGGTCATACAGACGAAACCAACTATCTGCAGTCAGGCAATTTATACCAATTCTTAAGTAATTCCAGGCTGGTTTCCAAGCTGCTGATGCCTTCGCTTTTTTGCCAGCAATCAGATTTAATTGAGCAAGTTTATCTCTTTCTAACTGAACGTCTATTGCTTCAATACTGAAGTTGAGTTGATTGACAATATCAAAAATATTTTGTTGGAGTATCGGTTGCGGTGTATTTTGTAACAACAGTTGCCCGATTTTCCAGTGAACCGCTTGCTTGTCGTCTGGGGGAATTAGAGAATAGGCGGCTTGCTGGATGCGATCGTGAGCAAATTTATAAGTAATTTTTAAGTCCTTCGCATCTCGATTGGTTTTCAGGAATTTGTAATCATCCCCAATGGGTAATATCAATCCCGCTTGAATGGCATCCCACAATTCATTAGCCGCTGCTTTTTGAGAAGTTTCATTAATAATTGAAAGCGTTTCTAAATCAAATTGGTTGCCAATACAAGCGGCTAATCGTAAAACTTTTTGTGCAGACTCTGATAAAGTTTTAATTTTATCTGCCATGAACTCAACAACGTTATCAGTAATATTCCTAGTTATAATTGGATCTAAATCCCAAGACCAAGCCCCAGAATTCGGATCAAAATTTAGCAATTGCTCTGTATAAAGTGACTTGATAAACTCTTTGATAAAAAAGGGATTTCCTTGTGTTTTTTGCCAAACCAACTCTGCTAATTTTTGCGTAGGGAGGCACTCTGTTTTCAGGGTATCCGCAATGAATTCATTAACCTGGTTTAAATTTAAGGGTGAAAGAGAGAGATGATTAATTACTACTCCCTGTTTTTTTATCTCAGATAAAGTCAGCATAGTAGGATGAGTTGCACTGACTTCGTTATCTCGATAAGCTCCGATTACAAACAGATATTGAGTAGTAAAATCGGTCATTATCAACTGGAGAAATTGCAACGTAGCGCTGTCTGTCCACTGAAGGTCGTCTAGAAATAGGACGAGGGGATGTTCTTTTTGGCAAAAAACCTGAATAAATTTTTGAAAAGCTAAATTAAACCGATTTCGTGCTTCTGTTGCAGGTAATTCGGGGACGGGATTCTGTTTGCCAATAATCAGTTCAACTTCGGGAATGACATCAATAATAATTTGTCCGTTGATTCCTAATGCCCGTCGAATCTTCTCTTGCCACTGTTGTAATTGCGCTTGAGTTTCTGTGAGTAATTGTCGCACCAATTTTTGGAAGGCAGCGACTAAAGCTTGATAGGGAATATCGCGTTGCAACTGGTCAAATTTACCTGCAATAAAGTAGCCGCTTTTTTGAGTGATGAGCTTATACAATTCCTGAACTAAAGCTGATTTCCCAATACCAGAGTATCCAGAAATTAGCATGATCTCAGTTTTTCTTTGTACGGGCAGATTTTGTGACTGAGTTGTCGTTGGGTTACTCAGGTTATTTGCTAAACCAGCCCCTACTTGTTTTTCTTGTGCCGACGCTACACGCTCAAATGCAGTCAATAAGGACTTTATCTGTGATTCTCTCCCGTACAGTTTTTGAGGGAGTTGTAATTGAGGAGAAATGTCTTGGTATCCCAAGGAAAAAGCTTTAATTTTGCCATTTCTAGATTGAGCGAGACATTGTTTTAAATCGGTCTTGATTCCCCAAGCACTTTGATATCTATATTCCGCCGTCTTTGCCATTAATTTCATGACAATTTCTGAGGCTATCAAGGGAATTTCTGGATTGATTTCATGAGGTGGAGTCGGTTGTTTTGCAATATGACAATGGACTAACTCAAGTGCATCGACGGATTCAAAAGGAAACTGGTTGGTTAGCAGTTCATAGAAAGTAACGCCAAGAGAATAAAAGTCGGTGCGGTAGTCTATCGCTCGATTCATCCTGCCTGTTTGTTCGGGGGAAATATAAGCTAATGTCCCTTCTAGAAGATGAGGACTTTTGAGGGTGGGATTCTCTTGGGATAGGATGGTAGATAAGCCAAAGTCAATAATTTTTAATTGTCCGGTTTGAGGATTTAAGACAATATTAGATGGATTGATATCTTTGTGAATGACCTTTTTTTGATGAACTTTGCCTAACGCATCTGTGATTTGGATGGCTAGGTGGAGAAACTCTGGTAAAGCCAAGGGACGGTCATCCAGCAGGATTTTTAAGGACTCTCCTCCAAAATCCTCTAACAACATGACTTGTGTGTTTTCGTATTTTCGCAGTTCGTAGGCTTTAATCGTTTCCTCTAGGTTGAGACGGCGAGTGATTTCGTATTCCTGCTGATAGCGGTAGAGTTCGGCTGGTGTGGGGTAATCCTCTTTGAGGAGTTTCAAAATTAAAGGTTGCTGATTTGATTTGAGGATGCCTCGGTATACGAGGGAATTAGCACTTTCGTAAATCTGGCTGACAATTGTGATATCTGGCAGTGAAATCATGTTGGGAATTATTGCTGCCTAAAAAAGTTAAGTATATAAATAAATATAACATGGGGAGGAGCGGGTGAGAGCAGCAGTACACTCGCTGCGAATATAAATCCTTGCCTTACACCCCCGACAACTCCCGATCTTTTATTATTGCTTTTTTGCTCTGGACTTACTTACGCTATATGTAGCGTACAACCTCACTGGCGCAGGCTCTAGCTACTGTGCGATCGCCAAAACTGAAAAATTCCGGAACACAGAATAATTAATGATAAAATAGCTTAAGGATTGAGTTCCCCAATTGTGGTAATCTGAAAACAATCCACTTTCATTCTCGATCGAGTGCGTGCAGCTATGCGAATCGGTAAAAATTTACAAAAGTTTCTGCTTTTCACAATAGCGTTCTTTTTCGCAGTATCGCTGTTAATTAAAGTTACTAAATTTCACAATTATTTCGGCATTAACCGCGCCGATACCGAAGTGAAAGTTGTTGCCCTCACCTACGACGACGGCCCCTATCCTCCCTATACAAATCAGCTTTTAGATATCTTAGACCGCTATCAAGTTAAAGCAACTTTTTTTGAAATCGGCCGCAATATTGAAAAACATCCAGAAATCGTGAAAATGATTATCGGGAGGGGAGATGAGTTGGCAAACCATTCCTACTCTCACAAAGATATGATGTTTAAACCCCAGGAAGTTTTGCTGTCTGAGATTGAAAAAACGGACAAACTTTTGCAGGAAGTGGGGGTTAAGCAAGACAGTATCAGTTTTCGGCCACCTTGGGGTAGGCGATTTGTAGTTTTGTCTTATTTGCTATCGCAAATGCACAAAAAACTGATTATGTGGGATGTGGATTCCCAAGATTATGAAAAAACACACACGGTAGAAGATATCGCAAAGCGGGTGATTGAAAATGTGCGATCGGGTTCGATTGTGGTGATGCACGACGGCGGGGGCGATCGCTCGAAAACCGTAGCAGCAACTGAGATGATTGTCAAGGATTTGCAGTCAAAAGGTTACGAATTTAAAACTGTTTCTGAGTTGTTGAAATAGCAGTAGGGTTAGTCAGCCACAATTATTTTCGCGACAAATCAACAATCTCATGCTGACGCACCAGGAAATAAATGGTGGGTCATAATTAGACTTTTCGTGCAGATTGAAAAATTAAAACCTGACGCACCATACCAGAATCAATAACCAAGATAGTTTGCCGCGTAATTAGCAATTTTTATGCTGCCACCAGCTTGCCCCATTCTCTCTAAACCATTTTTAACGCAACTTTCCAAATAACAATCGTCTTGCAAAGTTCGATCGACTGCCAAAGCAGCTTCCTTGATAATATCAGAATTCGCCGGTTGTGTGCCAATAACCTGCACGGAATCACCTAAAAGTCGGTGTTGAGCCTCCGCAAATCTATAGGTAAATGCAGGGCCGTTTCCCGGTACTGCGATGACTGGTTGGCCCAATCCCACCGCTTGTTCGATCGCACTTCCTGTCATCCCAATGACTAAACTAGACTGCTGTAAAATATCGGCAAAAGCATCTGCATAACAAAGCACTTCAACTCCTAAATTTTGGTGGCTTTCCGGTGATTTTAGGTGTTGAAAAATTAACTTTCCCGATCGGTGTTGCCATCCAGAACGCGCCGCAATATCATCTAATTGAGGCATCAAAGCTGGAACTAAAGCTGCCCGAAACTGCACTGGTACAGTAGAGTTACTAGCAATTTCTTTAACCAGTTCCAGTAGCAAAACGAGGTTGTAGGTGGCTTCCGGGAGGCGAGAACCGGGGAGGAGGGCGATCGTCCTAACTCCGGCTATTAACTGCAAATCTTTGCCCGTAGAATTGAGGTTGTCCATGACGGGATTGCCGACAAACTGAGCTTTCTTTAAACCCTGTCGGTTTAAGTCAGCAGCAGTCAAAGCATCTCTAGTAAAAACCGCCAGACATTTCTCGGAGGAAAGCAACTGCCACAAGATTAAACCCAAATCGACTCGCCCTTCGTAATAACTAGAATGAGCCGACAGAAAAATTATATAAGGGCGGTCGGTCGATCGGGCGATCGCCGCGGCGACAATATCCCCAGTCGCCACCACCAAATCGCAGCGGCGCGAATGCGTCCAAACAGCCTGCAATTGCTGCCAAGTCAAAGCAATTAGGCCCGCCCCAATATCTTTGAGGAAAAACAGGGGATTCATGTAAAAAACTCCCCCAGACGGCATTTGACTGGTGGGCCCAATAATGGGCACGGTCGATCGGCGGTAAGCAGCCCCGTCACCTACAATCGGCATTGCCGAAACATCAATATCCGCGCCAGATACTCTCAAAGCTTTGAGAATTTGACAGTTAATTGCGTCTTCCCCGTGGCCGTTGCTGAGGAAAAGCACCCCCTTCGATTTCATATAATCAGAATACAATCAGAATCAGTGCCGAGCTTTTTTTAAAGACAGCCGTGCGATAGCTACACTCGGGCCGGCTAACTTTTTGTTAGTCTAATTTAAATACATTGTGGAAGTGAAACAGCGTGAATATTGAAATTGGGCGGGGCAAAAGCGCTCGCAGAGCTTACGGCATAGATGAAATCGCGCTTGTACCCGGACAGCGCACCCTCGATCCGAGTTTGGCAGATACCAAGTGGCAGATTGGCGGGATCGATCGAGAAATCCCGATCATCGCCAGCGCCATGGATGGAGTAGTCGATGTCCGCATGGCCATTTTGCTGTCGGAATTGGGAGCAATGGGCGTGCTCAACCTAGAAGGAATTCAAACCCGCTATGCCGACCCCCAGCCAATATTAGAGCGCATCGCCAGTGTCGGGAACCACGAATTTGTTTCCCTGATGCAGCAACTCTATGCCGAACCCATCAAGCCAGAATTAATCGACCTGAGAATTAAAGAAATTAAAGCTGGAGGAGGGATTGCCGCCGTCAGCGGTACCCCCGCCGGTGCGAGCAAATACGGCCGGGCGGTTGCTGAATCTGGAGCCGATATATTTTTTGTGCAAGCAACTGTAGTCTCGACTGCTTTCCTTTCCCCGGAATCGATCTCATCTTTAGATTTGCCTCAATTCTGTCAAGAGATGCCGATACCAGTAATTTTGGGCAACTGCGTGACCTACGAAGTCGCCCTGAATTTAATGAAAGCTGGCGCTGCGGGAATTCTCGTGGGCATTGGGCCGGGGGCTGCTTGCACATCTAGGGGAGTATTGGGTGTCGGCGTTCCCCAAGCCACAGCGGTAGCAGACTGCGCCGCCGCGCGGGACGACTACTATCGCGAAACTGGCAAATATGTGTCGGTGATAGCTGACGGCGGTTTAATTACTGGCGGCGATATCTGCAAGTGCATTGCCTGCGGCGCAGATGGAGTGATGATTGGTTCGCCCTTTGCCAGGGCAGCCGAAGCTCCCGGGCGAGGCTTTCACTGGGGGATGGCGACTCCCAGCCCGGTTTTGCCACGCGGCACTCGCATTCGCGTCGGGACTACGGGTACTGTGGAGCAAATTTTGCGCGGGCCTGCGGTGCTCGATGACGGTACGCACAACTTGCTCGGGGCTCTGAAAACTAGCATGGGTACCTTGGGCGCTAAGGATATTAAGGAGATGCAGCAAGTGGAAGTGGTAATTGCTCCTTCTCTGCTGACTGAGGGTAAAGTCTATCAAAAAGCTCAGCAGTTGGGCATGGGTAAGTAGATTTACTGACCCAATACCAGCATACCTTGACAAAATTTGTTCAAGAGTCTCGAAATTTACAGAATATTGTGGAATTATCCAAAAGGAGATGTCACAATAGAAGAAGCGGAGACGCATGTTTCCGTTCACTCCTCACACCACACTCCGCCCGGACTACTGTTCGGGCGGTTCCTTTTGTAGCAGAAATCTTAGCTCTTGGTTACTACAGACAGGACTGAGGCTGTTAGCTCCGGAGAGGGGGAGAGTGGGAGAATGGGAGAGTGCGGGAGTGGGAGATAATTCAGAATTTTTCTTCTTCCTCGTGCATTCTGCCTTCGGAAACATCAGTGCCTCGTTCCTTCAGAAACCTTGTGCCTTCTTCCTTCTACCCTCTTGGTTGTTCCTTCTACCCTCTTCCTTTTTCCTTCTTTTTACCCGATCGCGAAGTCGAAGGGCATTCTTGCTTCAAAAGCCTTCTCTTAAAATCCTTGACGCAAGTGGTTACATTTTTTGCTAGACTTGTTATCCGAGAAATAGTATTTACAAGGATGGCTAGGGATGTCAACAGCCGCGCAAGTAACCGACTCTTCCTTTAAGCAGGAAGTGCTCGAGAGCGAAGTTCCAGTTCTAGTGGATTTTTGGGCTCCCTGGTGCGGGCCCTGTCGGATGGTGGCGCCCGTCGTAGACGAAATTGCCCAGCAATATGAAGGGCAGGTCAAGGTAGTAAAAGTTAATACCGACGAGAATCCTCAGGTTGCCAGCCAATACGGTATCCGCAGCATTCCGACGCTGATGATATTTAAGGGCGGTGCACGGGTGGATATGGTGGTTGGGGCAGTTCCGAAAACTACTCTGGCAAACACTCTGGAAAAGTACATTTAACCCAACTGCGAGCGGTTTCGCGCTGTTCTTTTTGGGCCGCGAAAGCTAACTCGCTTCAGAACCGGGGCAAAGCTACTGGAAAAGTTATTAGTTCCCAGCAGGGCAATTTGCTGGTTGCTATGAGCTTCTAAATTTGGCTTGCCCCTTAATTTTTAGTAGCGACAAATTGTTACCGTTTCGGAAAAATTCATGATACGTTCTGGGTCTGGTCAAGGTTTTGAGTCCCTCCAAGCTGAATTGATCGATTTGCTCGATCGCTTGCCCATGTTGAAGCACTCTGAGTGGATCGAACGATCGCTCTCTACTATAGTGCAAATGGCCGGAGAGGATCTCGATCGCCTAGACTGGAAAATTATTGCTGCGTCGCTCCGAGATATGGAGAGCGCTTTTGAGCTGTTTTATCCTTACCGCCACGTTCGCAAAATTGTGATTTTTGGTTCGGCGAGGGTGTCGCCGCCATCGGCGGAATATTTGATGGCCAGAGACTTTGCGCGCGCGATCGCCCAGCAGGGGTTTATGGTGATTACTGGCGGCGGCGGCGGAATTATGCAGGCGGGGAACGAGGGGGCGACGGCTGAACGTTCTTTTGGGCTAAACATTCAGTTACCTTTCGAGCAGAGTTCTAATCCTTTTATTGCCGGCGATCGCAAATTGCTCAATTTTAAATATTTTTTCACTCGCAAGTTATTTTTTCTCCGGGAGAGCGATGCTTTGGCTCTGTTTCCGGGCGGTTTCGGCACTCTGGACGAGGCTTTTGAGTGTCTGACTTTGACTCAAACTGGCAAGTTCGGGCCGGCTCCTGTGGTATTGCTCGATCGACCGGGAGGAGATTATTGGCACGATTGGAATATTTTTGTGCAAAAACAATTGCGGGGCCGGGGTTTTATTTCAGCCGACGATCGCAGCCTGTATACGATTACTGACGATGTAAATGTCGCTTGCGAGGCGATCGGTAGTTTTTATCTCGTTTATCATTCCTGCCGCTACGTGCGCGAAAAATTGGTAATTCGCTTGAAAACAGAGCTTTCTGAGGAGAATGTCGATCGGCTAAATGCTGATTTTAGCGATATTGTTGTCACCGGAAAAATTGAAAAAAGTCAAGCTTTGGAACCGGAAATAGGAGATGCAACTTTCGAGCTGCCGCGCCTAGTTTTGCATTTCAACCAGCGGGATTTGGGGCGGCTTTACCAGCTAATTGCTGCTATAAATCAAATGGGTGCAGCCTCGCCGGCGGCGGCGCATCCAGAACAAAAGTAACCATCAGTCATCGGTCATTTTTGATATGGATGAGATGTCGAAAAAGTTTAATAAGTCGTATCTTGACAAAAGCGATCGATTGAGATAAATATTTGTACAAAGTCAAGAAAAAAACGGGCAATCGCAAAAGCAAATTTTATCAATATCTTGATGGCGTTGTTAGGGAAAAAAATAGCAAAATGCTAGACCTGCTGCTAATTAGCACTTTGGGATTTCTCGGCAGTTTCGGTCACTGCGCGGGGATGTGCGGCCCGCTGACAGTGGCATTTTCTATCTCAAATTCCCGCAACGATAAATTAGCTGCTTTTCGTTTTCATTTGCTGCTAAATTTGGGGAGAATTGCTGCTTACGCTTTGGTTGGTGCTGCAATTGGGGGACTGGGTTCGGTGTTAATTGCTGGCGGACTTTTGGCAGGTACGGGTAGCGAATTGCGGCGGGCGATCGCACTTCTGACGGGCACGATGCTGATTTGGTTCGGAGTAGTGCAAATTAAACCGAACTTGCTGCCCAGATTGCCGCTGCTGCACCCAATGTCGCACGATCGAGTCGGACAAGCAATGAGCAAGCTTTCGGCGCAAAAAAACTGGTGGGTGCCGATTGCTTTGGGTTTGCTTTGGGGTTTGATTCCCTGCGGTTTCCTCTACGCGGCGCAGATTAAGGCGGCGGAAACCGGAAACCCGGTTTTGGGTGCGGCGACGATGCTGGCTTTTGGACTCGGCACCTTGCCAACTATGCTGGGATTGAGTTTTTTTGCTGGCAGATTGAGCGCCGACAAGCGCAGTCAACTGTTTCGTGCGGGTGGTTGGGTGACGGTGGCGATCGGGATTCTTACCTTGCTGCGAACCGATGAAATGGTCGATTTTACCGGCCACGCAGCGCTGCTGTGCTTGACGCTAGCACTGTTGGCGCGTCCGGTGAGCAAGTTTTTGCCGCAACTGCTGCGCTACCGCCGCGCTTTGGGTGTGGGCGCGTTTGTCCTAGCAGTCGCCCACACGTTTCATATGCTGGATCATACGCTGCGATGGAATTTTGATGCTGTGTCCTTCATGTTGCCGCAGCATCAGTTGGGAATGGCGGCTGGGATGATGGCGCTGCTGTTGATGTTGCCGGCGGCGGTTACAAGTTGCGATCGCATTCAAAATTTTTTAGGCCAACTGTGGCGAATGCTTCACCTGTTAAGCCTTCCAGCTTTTTTGCTGTGCGCCATTCATGCTGCACTCATCGGTTCCCACTATCTAGGCGGCTTTGAATCGACGGCGGTTAATCAATTGCGGGCGCTGCTTTTGGGAATAATTGCCCTGGGAGTCTTGCTGGTGCGATCGCGCTTGTTTTGGTCACTTTTATCACTAGAAAATTTCTATGTTTCGCCTGTCAAACAAAAGTAAAAGTTTAGGATTTTTAGTTTTTTTGGGATTGCTAATTGAAGCAGCAATTCCCAGTGTCCCACAGTTAAACTCGATTTCAGTTTTGGCGCACCAAGTCGAAGTTTCGGGAGATGTAGCAGCTACCTTTCACCTCGAACCCAACCACAATCCCCGCGCCGGACAGCCTGCGAAAGTGTGGTTTGCGCTGACTAGCAGGGGCGGTAAAATTATCCCGCTAGAGCAGTGTAATTGCAAATTTTCTGTTTATCTGAAAAGTCGTAAAGATGGGGATAAGCCGCTGATGCAGCCGCCTTTAAAAGCCGTCTATGCGGAGAAATATCAAGGAATACCAGGAGCAGATATCGTGTTTCCCAAGGCGGGGATTTACGAACTTGAATTGAGCGGAACCGCCAAAAACAAAGCTAATTTTAAACCCTTTAAACTGAATTATACAGTCACGGTTCGCTAAGATAATCTTTCCATCACCGAACATAAATCTTGTAGGGGCGGGTTCACCAACAATAAATGCCTCAAACCCACAATCTCATAAACCCGCCCCCACCCAACGGCCAATCATAATCTACCTATTTTAACATACAAGAAAATACAACCGAAATCTGTATAAAACCTTAAAAATTGCCAACTCTACAAAATGTCACAAATTTTTACACTACATTATAACCAGTGTCCATTATGGAATTTGTGCAAGCTAACGTCTCTTGAACTGACCAAAGGATATAACGATGGATATCTTATCTAACACCGTGGCGCTATCGCGGATGCAATTTGCGCTAACCGCCATATTCCATATGCTGTGGCCAGTTCTGACTACGGGAATGGGGATTTATCTGGTAATTGTTGAAGGAATGTGGCTGAAAACTCGCAATCCCGACTACTACCATCACGCTCGTTTTTGGTCTAAACTTTACGTCCTTAACTTCGGAATAGGAGTAGCTTCTGGAATTCCAATGGAATTTCAGTTTGGCACAAACTGGGCACCATTTTCTGAAGCTGTTGGTGACTTTTTTGGCAGCATTTTAGGCTTTGAAGCTTCAATGGCATTTATGTTAGAAGCCGGCTTTTTGGGAATTATGCTGTTTGGTTGGGAGCGCGTTCACCCGATCGTCCATTATTTCGCTACAATCATGGTAGCCTTCGGCGCTAACCTATCAACCGTCTGGATTTTAGTCGCTAACTCTTGGCTGCAAACTCCTGCGGGCGGAGAAATGGTCAATGGCAAGTTTATTGTCAGCGATTACTTTCAAGCAATTATGAACCCGTTCGCATTAAACAGCATTCTCCATATGTTTTTTGCGACGTTAGAAACTTCGCTGTTTGTCATTGGCGGCATTAGTGCTTGGTACATTCTCAATAAGCGCAACCAAGCCTTTTTTTCCAAGTCTTTAAAAATTGCCATAGCAACAGCAATCGCCGTTGCACCTTTGCAGATATACATCGGACATTTGAGCGCCGAACAAGTTTATCACTATCAACCCACTAAATTAGCAGCAATCGAAGCTAAGTGGGAAACTTCACCAGCGGGAGAGTCAGCCGATTGGACTTTACTAGCTTTTCCTAATGAAAAAGCCCAAAAAAATGACTGGGAAATTAGCATTCCCAATGGCTTAGGATACATTCTGGAATTCAAACAAAAACTCTCCGAACCCGTACTCGGATTGAAGGAATGGAAGCCAGAAGATAGACCGAGGATGGTGGGTTTAATCTATTATTGTTTCCGCATCATGTCCGGCATTGGATTCTTTTTTGTAGGATTGATGCTGTTGAGTATAATTCAGTGGATGCGGGGCAAACTTGCTGCTGAAAATATTAGCAGTCAACCTTGGCTGATGCGCGCTTGGGTATTAGCTGCTCCCCTAGGATATATTGCTGTAGAATCGGGTTGGATTGTCCGCTGTGTCGGCAGACAACCTTGGGCTTTATACGGGCAAATGCGGACTGCAGACGCGGTGTCAAACATCCCCGCCAGCAATGTTTTAACTTCTCTGAGTTTCTTTGCCGTTGTTTACAGCTTTTTGTTTGTTTGTGCCTTGTATTTTGGCAGCAGAATTATCCGCCAAGGGCCTAATTTAACTCTGCCGGTACCGGGATTAGACAATGAACCTGCAATCGAAACTCAACCTGCAGAACACATTCCCGATCAACGTCCAGTAGAAGCACAACAATAGGAGATTTTATGCAAGCTTTGGAGCATTTTCTCCCGCAAGTTTGGTTCGTAATTTTAGGTATTTTTCTCTTGCTTTACGTCATGCTAGACGGTTTTGACTTGGGAGTCGGAATCTTGTCTCTGACTGCTGACGACGAGGAACGCAGGGGCATTTTAATGACAAGTCTGGGTAATGTTTGGGACGCTAACGAAACTTGGCTGGTGTTGATGGGAGGCGCTCTGTTTGGCGCATTTCCCCTCGCTTACGGCACGATTTTAACGGCGCTGTACATACCGATTTGCATGATGCTTTTTGGTTTGATATTTCGGGCTGTAGCCTTTGAGTTTCGCGAGCATTCTAATCGGAAATTATTCTGGAATTATGCCTTTGGTGCGGGCAGTTTTTTAGCAGCTTTAGCTCAAGGATTTGCCCTCGGTGCGGTTCTCGAAGGCATTGCGGTTGACGAAGCGGGTCACTTTGTCG
Organism: Microcoleus sp. BROC3; assembly: GCF_036702515.1. Lineage (NCBI taxonomy): Bacteria > Bacillati > Cyanobacteriota > Cyanophyceae > Oscillatoriales > Microcoleaceae > Microcoleus > Microcoleus sp. BROC3. The sequence goes on along the minus strand of NZ_JAUBTQ010000009.1, from coordinate 151,186 downwards.
GGACTACTTGGGACTGGCTGGATTGGCGATCGATCTTGGTTGCTTTGACGCTGATTCAAGGCTATGTTTTGATCGGTTCAACCTATCTAATTATGAAAACGGAGGGCGAACTGCAAACAAATCACTATCGCACGGCTAAAATTGCGGCGGTGACGACTTTAATCGGAGCGATTTTAATTACGATCGCCACTCCGGTTTTTTATGAAAGTACGAGAGCGAGGTTGTTCGAGAAACCGCTAGTTTATATCTTTGTCGCGATTCCTTTGTTGGGAGTGCTGTTGGTGGGACTGCTGCTTAAAAGTCTCGCAAGCAAAGAAGAACGGACGCCGTTTATCTGGACAATTTTGATTTTCTTGCTCAGTTTTATCGGCTTAGGATTGATTGTTTTCCCCTACATTATCCCGACGCAAATCACGATTTACCAAGCCGCAGCTTCTCCCAGCGCGCTGGTGTTTATGATTGTGTTCATCGGCTTTCTGATCCCGATTATGATTTTTTACAACATCTACAATTATGTTGTTTTTCGGGGTAAAGTTGTCGGCGGGCACTACGGGGAATAAAGCATAATCAAACCGCAGATGTCAGCCAATATACGCAGATAATATCAACTCTCTATTCGGGTTTATCTGCGTATATTTGCGCTTAAAAAATACAAATAATTGTTTTCTGATACCATCACCACATTAGACAACTATACTATACATAGCGCAAATAGTGCGGAGTAGACAAAGGACTCGTTTAGGATTAGCGATCGCACGTCATGCGATTTGAAATTTGAGATTTGAGATTTGAGATCTATCCCACGGATGAGTCCGGGGCTTGCGATCGGGAGGCGCAGCTTTTTTCACAGGTACACGGATGAATCCGGATGCTTGTGAGCAAATTGCTTTCGCTCAAATAATAGTTGATAAACTTTGGGAAAAAATTACAGTTAATTCTGTCCCTAGCGAGGGTGCAGAGTTTGCGATCGGTATCTTTGTCCAATAATAAAATACAATGGAATAGAATGTTTTAATTTAACTGTTGTATAATATAGGGTCAACCAGTTATGGATGCGATCGCAAATTTGTCAGGTTATCAGGTTACAGAGCAACTTTATGCAGGTACACGTACCCTAGTCTATCGAGGCATCCGTACCCGTGACCAATACCCAGTCGTCGTCAAACTGCTGCGAAACGAATACCCCACCTTCAACGAGCTCGTCCAGTTTCGCAACCAATATACCATTGCCAAAAATCTCGACTTCCCTCACATCGTCAAACCCCTGACGCTGGAAGTCTACCACAATAGCTATGCCCTAGTAATGGAGGACTTTGGCGGAGTCTCGCTATCTACTTATCTCAAAACAGCAACAAATCACACCCAACCATCTCAAGCTTTACCTTTAGCAGAATTTCTCCAACTCGCCATACAACTAACAGACATTATTCACTATCTATACCAAAACCGAGTCATTCACAAAGATATTAAACCCGCTAATATTCTCATTAATCCAGACACCCAAGAAATTCAACTAATTGACTTTAGCATCGCTTCCCTACTGCCGAGAGAAACCCAAGAAATCCAGAACCCTAATATCTTAGAAGGAACATTAGCCTATCTCTCCCCCGAACAAACAGGACGGATGAATCGAGGCATTGACTATCGCAGTGACTTTTATTCCCTGGGTGTGACCTTTTATGAATTGTTAACAGGACAGTTGCCATTTATCTCTGATGACCCGATGAAATTGGTGCACTGTCATCTCGCCAAAGAGTCGATACCGATCCATCAAATTAATCCACAGATACCCCTAATTTTAGCGAAAATTGTCAGTAAGCTGATGGCGAAAAATGCCGAAAAACGCTATCAAAGTGCATTAGGACTCAAGCACGATTTAGAGATTTGTTTACTTCAGTTACAAAAAACAGCCAAGATAGAATCTTTTGAACTCGGAAAGCGAGATATTAGCGATCGCTTTACTATCCCCGAAAAGCTCTACGGTAGAGAAAAAGAAGTCGATCGACTATTAGCTGCCTTTGAGCGAGTCAGCCTGGGAACAACGGAAATGATGCTAGTAGCAGGTTTTTCGGGAATTGGGAAAACCGCCGTTGTCAATGAAGTTCATAAACCCATTGTCCGTCAGCGCGGTTATTTTATCAAAGGCAAATACGATCAATTTCAGCGCAACATTCCCTTCAGTGCCTTTGTGCAAGCCTTTCGCGACTTAATGGGTCAATTGCTATCAGAATCGGATACCCAACTGCAAACATGGAAAACCCAGATTTTAGCAGCAGTGGGAGACAGCGGACAAGTATTGATTGACGTGATTCCTGAGTTAGAAGGCATAATTGGCGTTCAACTTCCTGCAACTGAATTGTCAGGAAGTGCCGCCCAAAATCGCTTTAATCTGCTCATGCAGAAATTTGTGCAAGTTTTTACGAGCAAAGAACATCCTTTAGTGATATTTTTGGATGACTTGCAATGGGCGGATTCAGCCTCCCTAAATTTGCTACAGTTATTGATGATGGATACAGGGTATTTATTAGTATTGGGGGCATATCGAGATAATGAAGTTTCCCCAGTGCATCCATTTATCTTAACAGTGGATGATATAGTTAAAACTGGGGCCACAGTGAATACGATTACTTTGGAAGCGTTAAGCGAAGCAGATATGAATTTGTTGGTGGCGGATACGCTGAATAGCGAATCATCCCTTGCCCAACCTTTGACAACATTAGTCTATCAAAAAACTCAGGGAAATCCTTTTTTTGCCACTCAGTTTCTCAAGGTCTTACATGACGATCAGCTAATTAGCTTTAATTGGGATATTCGGCATTGGCAGTGTGACATTGCCCAAGTCAAAGCCTTAGCTATCACTGATGATGTCGTTGAATTCATGGCATTGCAATTGCAGAAGTTGCCCAGAGAAACTCAGGATGTTCTCACATTAGCTGCTTGTATAGGATCGCAGTTTGATTTGAATACCTTAGTAATTGTCAGTGAGAAATCTGCTGGAATGACGGCTACGGCTTTATGGAAAGCATTGCAGGAAGGTTTGGTAATTCCCACGAGCAAAATCTATAAGTTCTTTACAGAATCGGAGAGTGATGAAGTTTTCAAGGCTTCAGCTAATCCAACTTATCGATTTTTACACGATCGCGTCCAACAATCTGCTTATTTCCTCATTCCTGATGATAAAAAGCAAGCAACTCATCTCCAAATCGGACAATTGTTACTACAAAATTCCTCAGACATAGAGCAAGATGAAAAACTATTTGAGATTGTCAGGCACTTAAATCAGGGTAAAGATTTAATCACTGAACCAAGCGAGCGCCAAAAATTAGCCGAATTAAACCTAGTGACAGGGCGGAAAGCCAAAACTTCTAACGCTTATGCTGCCGCAACTGTCTATTTACAAACGGCGATGGGGTTACTGACGACAGAGTGTTGGCAAAATCAGTATGAATTGACTCTCAATATTTACATCGATACTGCCGAAGCTGAATATTTAAACCTGAACTTTGAGGGGTCATTAAAATTAGCTGAATTGGCGCTGACCGCCGCAAATAATCTACTCGAACAGGTGAAAGTTTATGAATTAAAAATGCAAATTCATATAGCTCAGCAAATAGAAATGATCGCGGCAGTAGATATTGGGTTAGAAGTGTTAGAAAAACTATCAATTTCTTTACTAACAATAGACTTGGACAATGAGTTGATAATTGATTTACCAAATCTTGACGATTTAGATAATTTGCCACTGATGACAGATCCATATAAGATCGCAGCCATGCAAATTTTAAGAACCCTTTGTACTCCTGTATTTGTAGCAAGACCAGAGATTTTTCCGCAATTAATCATCACCATGATTAATTTGTGTCTTAAATATGGAGATTCAGCACTATCATCTTTTGCCTACGGTTTTTACGGGTTATTATTAGTAGGTTTAGGTCAATTAGATAGAGGTTATCATGCAGGTTTAATTGCGTTAAAATTATTAGATAAGTTTAACGCTAAAGAACTAAAAGCCAAAGTTTATAACTTGTTTAATGCCAATATTCGCACTTGGAAAGAACCCGCAAAAAACAGTGTCGAGCCTTTGCGAGAAGGCCTACAAGCAGGGCTAGAAGTAGGTGACTTTGAATGGGGTGGATATTGTGCTGCAAATTTGTGTAGTTACTTATTTTTTACGGAAGACCACTTAGGATCTGCAGTCCAGCAACAAGAATTTTATGGTGATTTTTGTATTAACTTTAAACAAGAAAGTTCTACCCATTTCTCGCAAGTATGGCGACAATTAGGTTTAAATTTACAGGGTCAAGCCGCAGATGCCCTATTATTGAGCGGTAAAAGCTTTGATGAAGAGAAAACTTTGCCCCGCATTATTGCCGCTAAATCGGGAATAGTTTTATTTATGTTTTATCTGGCCAAAACTATTCTATGTTACTTGTTGGGCGATAGTAGTCAAGCCTTAAAAAATGTGGGACTAGCACAGGAGCAATCCGGATCAGCTTTTGGTTTTATGCAAGTCATAGTTCTCAATTTTTACCATTCGCTAACATTGTTAAATCGCTATACTGAAGTCACGGTGAATGAACAAGAAACATATTTATATCAAGTCAATATTAATCAGGAAAAAATGAAATTTTGGGTGGAGAATGCGTCAGAAGGAAATCAGCATAAATATGAATTAATTGAAGCCGAAAAAGCGCGAGTATTAGCGATTAACTGGCAAGCAGCAGAGTTATACGATCGCGCCATCATTGCAGCAAAACAACAAGGCTACATCCAAGAAGAAGCACTTGCCAATGAACTGGCGGCAAAGTTTTTTCTGGAATGGGGGAAAGAACGCCTCGCCCGTAACTATATGATCGAGGCTTACTATATCTACAGTCGTTGGGGAGCTAAGGCTAAAGTAGACGATCTGGAAAAACGTTATTCCCAACTCCTCGCACCCATCCTTCAGTCAGATCGATCCTTTGCTTCCCTCAAAGAAAGTATCACATTAGGAACGATTACTTCTACTCACTCTTCCAGCAGCAACTCTGAATTTCTAGATTTGCCTACTCTGATCCAAGCCTCTCAAGCTATTTCAGGGGAGATTGAACTAGATAAACTCTTGGCTACTCTCTTAAAAATAGTGATGACAAATGCTGGGGCAACCCGGTGTGTGTTATTGCTTAAACAAGATATTGAGTTACAGGTAGTAGCCCTTGTCGTAGAGGGGCAGGAACCGCAACTATTACCATCAATACCGCTAGAATCTAGTCAGGATGTAGCGATTAGTTTGGTCAATACTGTCAAGCGGAGTTTGAAACCGCTGGTACTTGCCGATGCGAGGGTAAATCCTCAGTTTGCTGGAGATATTTATATTGAACAGCACCAGCCTAAAAGTGTGCTTTGCAGTCCAATTGTTAATCAAGGTAAGTTGATTGGAATTCTGTATCTGGAAAATAACCTGACGGTTGGCGCATTTACGAGCGATCGGGTTGAGGTGCTGAATTTGCTTTGCTCTCAAGCCGCTATCTCCCTGCAAAATGCCTGCCTCTATCAACAGGCGCAACAAGCTTTTGATAACCTAAAACAAGCTCAGTTGCAAATTGTCCAAAGTGAAAAGATGTCGGCGCTGGGAAATCTAGTCGCTGGTGTGGCTCACGAAATCAACAATCCGGTTGGTTTCTTAAATGGCAATATTCAACCGGCATTGGATTATGTTCAGGATTTGTTTGGCTTGCTCGATTTGTATCAACAAAAGTACCCTCAACCCGATGCAGATATTCAAGAGGAAATTAAAACAATCGATCTCGACTATATTCGGGAAGATTTACCGAAGTTGGTGAGCTCGATGCGTGAAGGTGTGAAGCGGATTAAAGATATTAGCACTAGCCTCAGAACTTTTTCCCGTGCCGATAGCGATCGCCCTGTTGCTTGTAATATCCATGATGGCATCAACAGTACCTTGATGATCCTCAAACACCGTCTCAAAGCTTCAGACACTCGCCCGGAGATTCAAGTTATTAAGACATACGGGGATTTGCCTTTAGTTGAGTGTTATGCCGGCCAGCTCAATCAAGTTTTTATGAATCTGTTGGCGAATGCGATCGATGCCCTGGATGAATCAAATACTGGACGGAGCTTTGCAGAGATTAAAGCGACTCCTAATAAAATTATTATCGAGACAGAATTATCGGGCGATCGGCAGCAAGTTGTGATTCGCATCAAAGACAATGGGGTGGGCATTAATGAGGCGGTGCGAGAGAAGATTTTTGAGGATTTATTTACGACGAAGGAAGTCGGTAAAGGCACAGGGTTGGGATTGGCGATCGCGCGTCAAATTATCGTCGAAAAACATAGCGGTTCCCTGAACGTCAACTCAACACTAGGTCAAGGAACAGAATTTATTATCATCTTATCCATCAGGGCAGAATAAACAAGTTAATTTACCCTAGCATTCAGACTCAGTTAATTAATTACTCCGGCTCAATTATCAAACAAAAATAGCCATGAATAATCCCACTTTAAAAAGCAAATATAACCCAAATTTTAAAATCCCCAACTATCAAATTCTCGAAACAGTTTATTCAGGAAGTCGCACTTTAGTATCTCGATCCATCCGTACCAATGACCAACTACCTGTTGTTATCAAACTGCTCAAAAGTGACTATCCGAGCTTCAGCGAACTGGTGCAGTTTCGCAATCAGTACACCATTGCTAAAAACCTTCATCATCCTGGAATCATCCAAACATATAGTCTCGAACCCTATCGAAATGGTTATGCGTTAGTCATGGAAGACTTTGGGGGTATTTCTCTTCAGGAATGGGCACTGAAAGGGAAAAACGCACTGTCTTTGAGGGAATTTTTACAGATAGCGATCGCGCTGTGCAATACCTTAGATATATTGTATTGCGAGCGCATTATTCATAAAGACATCAAACCCAGTAATATCTTAATTAATCCCGAAACCAAAGAAGTCAAATTAATCGACTTTAGTATTGCCTCTCTCCTCCCACGGGAAACACAAACTTTGATGAATCCCAATGTCTTAGAAGGGACGCTTGCGTACATTTCTCCAGAACAAACAGGCCGAATGAATCGGGGAATTGACTATCGGACTGACTTTTATTCTTTAGGAGTCACTTTCTATGAATTACTGACAGGAGAAGTACCATTTCAATCCAACGATCCAATAGGAATAGTCCATTCTCATATTGCTAAAGCATCACCCTTAGTCCATGAAATTAATTTAGAAATTCCCTCGGTTCTCTCAGAAATTGTCAATAAATTGATGGCAAAAAATGCAGAAGACCGCTATCAAAGTGCAGTCGGAATGAAATTTGATTTAGAAAAATGTTTAACTCAACTTCAAGAAAACGGTCGGATTGAATCATTTGAAATTGGGTGTAGGGATGTGAGCGATCGCTTCCTCATCCCCGACAAACTCTATGGACGAGAAACCGAAGTAGAAACGCTCATACAAGCCTTTGAAAGAGTCAGCGAAGGTGCAACAGAAATGATGCTAGTTGCGGGTTTTTCAGGAATTGGAAAAACAGCAGTGGTCAACGAAGTTCATAAACCCATTGTGCGGCAACGGGGTTATTTTATTAAAGGGAAATATGACCAATTTCAGCGCAACATTCCCTTCAGCGCCTTTGTGCAAGCATTCCGCGATTTAATGGGGCAATTGCTATCCGAATCAGATTGGCAATTAGAAACATGGAAAAGCGAGATATTAACCGCAGTAGGAGACAACGGACAAGTCTTAATAGACGTAATTCCTGAGTTAGAAAATATTATCGGTAAACAGCCAGCCGCCCTTGAATTATCAGGAACAGCAGCCCAAAATCGCTTTAATCTCCTGTTTCAAAAATTTGTGCAAGTCTTTACCAGTAAAGAACATCCGTTAGTCATGTTTTTAGATGACTTGCAATGGGCAGATTCCGCATCACTGAACTTGCTTAAATTATTGATGCAAGATGTGGGGTATCTATTAATATTAGGTGCGTATCGAGATAATGAAGTCTCCCCCGTACATCCATTCATTTTAACAGTGGATGAAATTGTCAAAACTGGGGCAACGGTGAATACAATTACTTTACCACCGTTAAGGGAACCCGATATGAATCAGTTAGTGGCAGATACACTGAATTGTGAATCATCCCTAGCCCAGCCTTTAACAAAATTGGTCTATCAAAAAACTCAAGGTAATCCTTTTTTTGCGACCCAGTTTCTCAAAGCATTACATGATGACAAATTAATTAGCTTTGATTGCGAAATTCAATATTGGCAATGCGATATTGCCCAAGTGAAGGCCTTAGCAATTACTGAGGATGTCGTTGAATTCATGGCATTGCAATTACAGAAATTGCCCAGAGAAACTCAGGATAGTCTCAAACTAGCGGCTTGTATTGGGGCGCAGTTTGATTTGAATACCTTAGCAATTGTCAGTGAGAAATCACCAGACAGTAGCGCCACAGCTTTATGGAAAGCCTTGCAGGAAGGTTTGGTAATTCCTACTACCGAAATCTATAAGTTTTTTACCCAATCTGATAGCGAGGAAGTTTTCAATAATTCCGCTAATCCGACTTATCGATTTTTACACGATCGCGTCCAACAAGCGGCTTATTCATTGATTCCTGACGAGCAAAAACAGCAGACCCATTACCATATTGGGCAACTACTCCAACAAAACTTATCAGAGATAGAAAAAGAGGAAAAGCTGTTTGATATTGTCGGGCATTTGAATTTAGGAATTGAGTTCATGACTCAAGCAGAGGAACGGGAAGCCTTAGCCAGATTGAACTTAGCAGCCGGACAGAAAGCCAGAAATTCTACAGCCTATGCAGGCGCCAGAAGTTTTGTGAAAACAGGGCTGGAGTTACTCACAGAAAACTGTTGGCAAACTCAGTATGAATTAACCCTGAATCTTTATGTGGCTGCGGCTGAAACGGCCTACTTAAATGCCGATTTTAATGGCATGGAAGAAATGGCAGCCCAGGTTTTGCGATCGGCCAAAACAATACTAGATAAAGTCAAAATATTTGAGATTCAAATCAACGCACTGACAACTCAGAGTCAGATGTTAGAAGCGATCGCTATCGGCACCAATGCCCTAGCACAATTGGGGATTGAACTCCCCTATGAAACTGACGAAGCCTTGACACGCATTGCATTACAAAACCTTGCCAACCAACTGGAGGGCAAACAGATTGAGGAACTGGTTAACCTTCCCGTGATGAGCGATCCTCGGACAATCGCGGCGATGCAATTGTTAGGCATCTTGTTTCCGGCTATTTTTATGGGAAATCCTGCCTTGCAGCCTCTGCTTTGTGCCACAATGGTCAGTATATCACTTCAATTTGGCAATGCGCCAGCATCAACAATCGGGTATGTGGGTTATGGCATTGTGCTGTCTGGTTTTTTCTCAGAAGTAGAAAAAGGTTATAGCTTTGGGCGAGTAGCACTGAGCTTACTCAATCAGTTGAATTGGCCAGAATTTAAATGTATCACTTTACTGTGGTTTGGCTGTTTTATTCAGCATCGTCAAGAACCACTGAGGGCAGCAATCCCAACGGCGAAAAAAGGCTATTTAGTCGGAATGGAAACAGGTGATTTTCTCAATGCTGGCTACTGCGTCAGTAGTTATTTATATAATAACTTTTTTTCGGGAGTAGAGCTTGATGATTGGCACGCAGAAATAGAAAATTACTGTGTTGTCTTAACGACTGTGAAGCAATATTCTCCTATGTATTACGTGAAGATGACACAACAGACGGTGCAGAACTTGAGGGAAATTGTCAATCAACCGGATTTGTTAATCGGTCAGGCTTATGATGAAACCGTGATGTTTCCTCAGCACAATCAGAATAGAGAGCTTACTGCACTCGCTCTTGCCTATAACTACAAACTAATGCTTGCCTATCTCTTTGGCAACTACACCAACGCCCTAGACTACATTGCCCAAGCAAGCCTCTATTTGAGGGTGGCGGCAGCAATGATTCATACTCCGGTTTTCCATTTCTATGCCGGGTTAACCTACTTGGCACTCTGCTCTACGCAGTCAGAAATTGAGCAAGGGAACACTCTCGCTTTGGCAGAAACCCATCAAACCACTCTGGCTGAATGGGCACACCAGGCCCCGATGAATCACCAACATAAAGTTGACTTAGTAGAAGCAGAAAAATGCCGGGTTTTAGGCAAGAATTATGAAGCTGGAGATTGGTACGATCGCGCCATTTCAGAAGCCAAAGAAAATGGTTATATCCAAGAAGAAGGTTTAGCCAACGAACTAGCTGCCAAATTCTACTTAGATTGGGGGAAAGAAAAAGTTGCACAATCTTACATGATTGAGGCCTATTACTGTTATTCCCGTTGGGATGCAAAGGCTAAAGTAGCTTATTTAGAACAACACTATCCACAACTACTGAAAGCTATTCTCCAACCTGCTAAATTTGTCATCACATCTGGGACAACCATCAACCCGACCTGGATGGGAAGCCTAACTAGCGTCAGTAGTACCGAGAATTTATGGTTAGATTTTCCAGCAGTAATGATGGCGGCACAAGCCATTTCACAAGAAATTGAATTAGAGAAACTGTTAGCGACGTTGATGCAGATTATGCTTGCGAATGGGGGAGCACAAATCGGTTGTTTAGTGCTTCGCCAAGACCGACAATGGTTAGTCGTCGCTCAAGCCGCACAAAAGCAGACAAAAATATTAGAAATTCCTCTGGAACAATATCAGGAAATTCCTCAGGGTTTGATTTATGCGGTGGCACGAACTCAAGCGACGGCTGTTTTTGACAACTTAAGTACAGCCGACCAATTTTCAGGCGATCGCTATATTATCGCTCATCAACCTAAATCAGTTTTATGTACTCCAATTATTCGGCAAGGAAAACTCGTCGGTATTGTGTACTTAGAAAATAACTTAACACTGGGAGCATTTACTAATGAGCGAGTAGAAATTATCCAGATACTCGCAGCTCAAGTGGCGATATCTATTGATAATGCTCGTTTATATAAACAAATAGAGAACTATTCCCAAAGCTTAGAAGCAGAAGTAGCGCAAAAAACGGAAGATTTAAGCCAAAAAGCTTTTGATTTAGAGCAAGCATTTAAAAACTTACAACAAACCCAAGCACAATTAATTCAGAGCGAAAAAATGTCATCTCTCGGTCAACTGGTAGCTGGGATTGCTCACGAAATTAACAACCCAGTAACATTTATTCGCAGTAATCTTGCACATACAGAGCATTATGTCAAAGATTTGCTTATTTTACTTAATATTTATCAACAAGAGTATCCCGACCCCAGTGGAGTAATTCAAGCGAAAATAGAAGAAATGGATTTAGAATTTATCTGGGAAGATTTAATTAAAATTCTGGAATCTATGAAAGCAGGGAGCGATCGCATTAGCCAAATTATCTTGAGTTTGCGTAACTTTTCCCGCTTAGATGAAGCCGACATGAAAGCAGTAGATTTACATACCGGAATTGAAAGCACTTTGCTAATTTTGCAAACTCGCTTAAGACAGAGCGATGGCAAATCAGAAATACAAGTTATTAAAGAGTATGGAAATCTGCCCAACGTCATTTGTTATGCTAGTGAGATAAATCAAGTATTTCTGAGTATTATCAGTAACGCTATTGATGCTCTTGAATCAATTAATAAAACAGATAAAAATCCGGTCATCACGATTCAGACTGAAGTCATAGAAAAAGACAGGGTTAGAATTAAAATCACTGATAATGGTGCCGGTATCCCGGCGAATATTCAATCCCGAATATTCGATCCATTTTTTACAACTAAACCAGTGGGTAGCGGTACAGGTTTGGGTTTATCTGTTAGCTATGGTATTGTCAAAAAACATGGCGGTAAATTAACCTGTAATTCTAGAGTTGGAGATGGTACAGAGTTAGCGATCGAAATTCCCATCAGCTATATTAGAGCCTAAAGAAGCATCTTACTGCTACGCCCGTTGAGAGGTCAAACAAAAGATATCCGCTCATTTATTTACAACTAAAGGTTTGGGTAAAGGTACGGGATTGGGTTTGGCGATCGCACTGCCGATTGTGGTTGAGAAACACGGCGGTGTGCTAGAAGTGAGCTCGACTTTAGGTCGCGGTACACAATTTACAATTTCACTGCCATGTTGAGCATTAGCTGGGTAATTTATAACCTATTTTGGGATTTTTATTGAAAATTGAAAGTTTTTTACACCCCACTTTACAATTTATAGTGACCGAATAACTTCTTCCACAGTCTTCATACTTCCGCCGCAGTAATTCATAAAGGAATTTCGATCGCAAATTCCGTACCTTCTCCTATGGCGGAACGGCAGCTCAAGGCTCCGGCGTGTTTTTCCACGACTATTCGGTAACTGATGGCTAACCCCAAACCTGTGCCTTTCCCGATCGGTTTTGTCGTGAAAAATGGGTCAAACAATCGGCTCCGCACGTCTTCTGTCATGCCGATCGCATTATCGGCAATGCGGATGCAAATACTATTTTCGTTCAGGGCTTCTGTGCGAATGCTAATAGTTGGTTCCCAATCGTTGCCGACCGCCGCTCGCCTTTTTTGGTTGCAAGCATCTTCCAAGGCGTCAATACTGTTGCTAAGCAGATTCATAAATACCTGATTTAGCTGACCTGCATAACATTCTATTAAGGGGAGTTTACCGTAATCTTTGATTACTTTTATTTCTGGATAGTCGCCTCTGGCTCGCAGTTTGTTGTGCAATATTAAGAGCGTATTATCTATGCCTTCGTGAAGGTTGATCGGCTTCTTTACCGAGTCGTCTAAACGCGAGAAGTTTCGCAAGCTCAGAACTATTTCGCGAATGCGATCGGCTCCCATTTTCATGGAAGATAATATTTTTAGCAAATCTTCTGTCAAAAATTCTAAATCGATATTATCAATACATTGTTTAATTTCTACCGCTGGCTGAGGATAGTGTTTTTGGTAAAGTTCAACGAGCTGCAACAAGTCTCTGATATATTGGCTGGCATAGGAAATATTGCCGTAGATAAAACTGACAGGGTTATTAATTTCGTGAGCTACTCCAGCTACCATTTGACCGAGACTTGACATTTTTTCGGTATGAATTAGGTGAGCTTGAGTTTCTCGGAGTTCTTTGAGGGCGATTTCTAGCTGCTGGGATCTGTTGTTGGCGATCGCCTCAGAGAGGCGCAAAGCATCCTCCGCTGCTTTGCGCTCTGTCATGTCAAAAATCGCACCGTTGAGGGATAAAACTTGACCTGCTGCGTTGAAAATGGCTTGACCTTTCTCTGCAACCCACCGCACATTTCCGTCGCAGTGAATCAGGCGATATTCGAGCGTGTAAGGTTGTTTTGTTTTAATAGCCCGATCGATAGTTTTATCGATATACTCAGCGTCCTGGGGATGAACTATACTCGGAAAAGCCTGCACCGGTTTTTGCATAAAGTTAGCTGCGGGATAGCCAGAAATAGCTTCGATGCCACTGCTGATAAAAGTTAAGCTCGCTCGCCCCGCAGCACTGCAACGGTAAACTGCACCGGGAATGCTAGAAACTAACGATCTAAATTCTTCTTCTCTTTCCCGCAAAGCGGCCTCAATCCGCTTGCGCTCGCTAATGTCGCGAGCAAACGCGCACTGATATTCTTTGCCGTTAAATTCCAAATGGTCGATCGTAATTTCTACCGGAAATACTCGACCGTACTTAGTGAGATGGTGAACTTCAATATTAACCGAACCGCACCTTTTTAAGACTTTCCAGTGCAAACTCCAAGCAGTTTGGGGAAAATCTGGATTGATGTCGTGCACTGTCATCGACAGCAATTCAGCGGTAGAATATCCCAATGAAGAGCAAGCGGCGTCGTTGACGTACAAAAATTTACCGTCGGGCCCGATCCAGAATATCGCATCTGCCGATCGGTCGATCGCAAATTGAGTTAGTTGCAACTTTTCCTCAACCCGCTGGCGGTCGGCAATTTCTTTTTCTAACTGTTCGTTAAGCGAATTGATATCTAAAGCGCGATCGACAATAGTGTCTGGATCGGAAAGCTCGATCGATTCTTTTGCCAATTCTCCTTTTTGGATATCATGCTGGTGCTGATTTTTTTCTACCTGCTTTAACGGCAGTTTTGGAAGATTTGCTTTTGGATTTAAACCAGACTCGGCAAGTGCTTTCGGCATGACGGCGAGGGCGAATGCAGCTAAAAGCAAACAAATCAAAGCACTGGCAGCTTTGAGAGTTACCGACAGCCAATATATAGAATGCCAAAGCGTCCAAACTTCCGTCAATTTAGCAGCGCCGCAGGCAAAAAAAGCAACAGCAAACAGCCGGAAAATTTTGCGGTGAGAACCTTGGCGGGTAAAATAAACTAAAGATAGGGCGATCGAGCAATAAGCCAGTGCCGTCAGCGAGTCAAAAACAGCGTACAGTCGCAACTCCGGTACCGCGTTGCAGCCGAGTGCGGAAGATACAGCAAGTGTTGAAAAAAAAATTGTTAATTGTTCTTGCATAAAGTTCAAGAAAAAAATTATCTGTACCAATGCAAATCCGATCAAATCTAATTATTTGATTTCGGCTAGTGAAATATTTACATAATTATATACTTTTTTCATTGTTTATGAAACAGCTATTTTTTCAGGGAATGTCAAAACTGTCTAGGTTGGGCCCCGGGAACAAAGCTTTTCCCAAGTATGAGGAATGGCGATCGTCACTGGGAACAACGCTTAGGTTGCTCCCAGTGACGGAATACATAGGTTTGCCTACTTATTGCTTCAGAATCATTTAAATTGTTAATGATCCCCATAGCAATCGTAAATCATTTGTGAATTTCTTACTCCCGAGCGAGCGGGTTCGGGGTCGGGGTGGGGTAAAAAATTTACGACTCCTGCAAGGATTGCTATATTAAATTTTCTTTGAGATTACTTAAGCAGTGAGCCAGGGGTTTTTAACCCCTGGCTCACAGATGGACTAGCGGACTTTTAAAGCAGAGAAAATCTCAATGTTTGTGCTGGAAATCTACAGTTAAGCGCCGCCGAGCACCCACTGCACCAAAGTCCGAACTCCAAAACCGGTAGCCCCAGGGCCATTGTAGCCATTTTCTTTGTCAGTCCAAACCGGGCCGGCAATATCTAAATGCGCCCAAGCAGTATCCTTCACAAACTGTTTCAAAAATAGCGCCGCCGTAATCGAGCCGCCGGGACGCGGGCCAGTATTTTTCATGTCGGCGTGCAATGCTTTCAATCCCTCAAAATATTTCTCTTCCATCGGCATTCGCCAAAATTTTTCGCCTGCCAATTCTGAGGCGGCGAATATTTCGGCGGCGACGCTATCTTGAGGACTCCACAAACCCGCGATCTCGTCGCCTAAAGCAATTACGCAGGCCCCGGTTAGAGTTGCTAAATCGACAATTGCGTCAACTCCCAATTTATCAGCAAATACCAAAGCATCAGCCAGGGTTAAACGGCCTTCAGCGTCGGTATTGTTGACTTCAATTGTTTTGCCGTTGGAAGCTGTAAGGATGTCTCCCGGGCGCATGGCGCGGCCGCTGATCATGTTTTCAGTGACGGCGCTGATAAAGTGAACTTCCACATCTGGTTTGATGTGTCCGATCGCCTTTGCCGCTCCCAAAGTAGCCGCAGCGCCGCCCATATCTATTTTCATCATTTCAATGCCGCTGCCGGCTCCTTTGATGTTCAAACCGCCGGAATCAAAGGTCAATCCTTTGCCGACAATTGCTATTTTGCGGCGCGGCGTGCCTTCGGGTTTGTAAGTTAAGTGGATGAATTTTGGCGGTAAATCAGATGCTAGGGCCACGCCTAGAAAGGCTCCCATGCCTAGTTTTTCGCAGTCTTCCCGCTCCAGTATTTCTAATTCTAAACCGCATTCTGCAGCCAGACTTTGAGCGGTTTCTGCCATGGTAATCGGGGTGACAAAATTTGCCGGCGCTGCGACTAATTCCCGTGCTAAAATGACTCCGGCAGTGATTTGGCGGGCGCGGGCGATCGCACTTTCGGTACCGGCAAAACCGAGCAAATGAATTTGTTCGAGTTGCGGGCTTTTGTCTTCATGTTCCGATTTGAAACGGTTGTCTTGATTCAAGGAGAGTTCTACACCTTCGGCGATCGCGCTTGCTGTAGAATCCGGCGCGCTTTTCCACACAGGAAAGCTAATTCCGAGGGTTTTGCATTTCTCCTTTTTGGCTAACTTGGCGCAAACGCCCGCAGCTTGCCGCACGGTGTCTAATTTTAAATCCTCTGTTTTGCCCAAACCGACGATCGCAATTTTGCGGATGGGATTATTGCCGC
The DNA here is from genome assembly GCF_036702515.1 of Microcoleus sp. BROC3. Classification (NCBI taxonomy): domain Bacteria; kingdom Bacillati; phylum Cyanobacteriota; class Cyanophyceae; order Oscillatoriales; family Microcoleaceae; genus Microcoleus; species Microcoleus sp. BROC3. Next base: position 134,904 of record NZ_JAUBTQ010000009.1, on the reverse strand, counting down.
CGACGCGGGTGATGGCACTCGTGCCCGCTTTACCCTTAAAATCTACTTCCAGTAGCAGCTCTTTCAAAGTACCTGCAAGCTTTTCATCTAATTGTGCCAATTCGCCGGTGAGTTCCAGGGCGTCCTCAAACAGACCAATTGCCAGGGCGTCTCCCGTCCAAACAGAGCGAGGTGTATCGGTGACTAGAAATTCCATGTTTTGATTTACACTTTAGATTTGAGATTTTTGATTGTACTTTGTAGTTGGTGGTTTGTGGTTTTTTTGCAGGTGCGGGTAAATAGATCGATCGCACAAATTCTCCGCTCCGCATCGAAATAAATTCTGCTACTATATCAGCCAAGTCCGCCTGCGATCGGATATCGCCCCAATCTCAATAATCTGTTTGGGGGCCTGCTGTCCGTTTTGGCCCCACTCTTAACATTTATTTCTCGTTGAACAGGCATCCTGCCTGTGATGGCGTGGAACAGGCATCCTGCCTGTGATAGCTCTTGACAAACGATCGGTTCTTTATTCTTATTCTCTTAAATTTTCCCATGGTAAAACGACGCCGGGCCAAAGTTTCTGTTTTAATCAGCGTTTCAGTTTGCGTTATTGCGATCGGCTCTTTGGTTGCTGGGACGAAATGGACGGGTTTGGGCTCGTTCCAGAAGGCCCAGCAGCCCCTGGAGGGAGCGAATTCCGAATCGGAAGTCAAGATGCTCGTGTCGCTGTCACCGATCGAGCGATCGGCAAAATTAGTTGAACTCGCAGCCAGTGAGTCGGTAAATACGAACCCGCAGCAGCAAATCTCCCCTCAAAGCCGCGCCCGTTACCTGCTTGCCAGCGATTTAATCCAGCAAGGAAATGCCGTCAAAGCATTAAAATTATTGGACAAATTAGAGCAAGAATATCCGGTTTTAGCTGCTCACATTGCCCTAAAAAAGGCGGAAGCCTACCAATTGAGCGGCGACAAAGGCAAAGCCCAAAAAGCTTGGCAGGAACTGCTCAAAAACTATCCGAGCGACCCCGTAGCAGCGGAAGCTTTATATGTTTTAGGCAAGTCAAAACCGGAATATTGGCAACAGGCAATTACTGAATTTCCCGCTCATCCTCGCAGCGTGGAAATTGCCCTCAGCAAGTTAAAAGAAAATCCCAATCAGCCGGAGTTGATGCTGCTGGTAGCAAAATACGGTCATTATGTCAAAGATTACGGTACAATTTTGGAACAACTCGTGCAGCGAAACAGCGCTGCTTTGAAACCGGAAGATTGGGAAGAAATTGCCTTCGGCTATTGGGAAAAACAGGATTACGGTAAAGGAGCTATTGCTTACGGGAAAGCTCCCCGCACCGCCAAAAATCTTTACCGCAAAGCTCGCGGTTTGTGGCTCGACGGAAAAATCCCGGAATCGAGAATTGCCTATCAAGAATTAGTGCGGGATTTCCCCGATGCCGAAGATACTGGTTTGGGTTTAATTCGGCTGTCGCGGTTGAACGAACCGAAAGAAGCGATCGTTTTGCTCGATCGAGTTATTAGCAAATTCCCCAATTATGCCGCCGAAGCTTTGTTAGATAAATCCAAACTTCTCGACAAATTAGGCAGCGGTCAATCCGCCTCAGATACCCGCAAGTTGCTATTGACAAAATACAACAATTCTGATAAAGCAAGCGAACTGCGGTGGACGATCGCGCAGCAGTATGCCAAAGGCGGAGATTTAAAATCAGCTTGGCAGTGGGCGAGAGAATTAACCACCCACAATCCCGACAGCGAACAAGCTCCAGAAGCAGCATTTTGGGTCGGAAAATGGGCACAGCAACTCGGCCGCCAACAAGACGCCAATACTGCATTTGAGTACACTCTCTTACGCTATCCAGAATCATATTTTGCGTGGCGATCGGCTGTACTTCTCGGCTGGCCCGTAGGCGACTTTACCACAGTCCGAAATTTGTCTCCTAATGTAGTGCGGCCCCCTCAGCGCCCCGAACCAACAGCCGGTTCTCCTGCGTTAAAAGAACTCTATCAATTAGGTCAAGATAGAGATGCTTGGACGCTGTGGCAAATAGAATTTATCAACCGCGTAGAACCAAGTATTGCGGAACAGTTTACCGACGGTTTAATGCGAGTAGCAGTCGGAGACAATTTAGACGGTTTGTGGATGGTTGGGAGTTTGCGGCAGCGCGAAAAACCCGATGATAGAACCCAATACCTCGAACTCAGACAGCAACCGATTTATTGGCAAGCGCTTTATCCTTTTCCTTACTTAGAAACCATTGTCAAGTGGTCAAAAGAACGCACAATAAATCCAGTATTAGTTACCGCATTAATCCGGCAAGAATCGCGGTTTATGCCCGCTATCAAATCATCTGTTGGTGCCACCGGGTTAATGCAAGTAATGCCGGAAACAGCAGCTTGGGTTGCTGATAAAATCAGCCTCAAAAAGTATTCATTGGAGAATGTGGACGACAACGTTAAACTCGGTACGTGGTATTTGGATCACACTCACGACGAATACAAGAATAACTCGATGTTAGCTGTGGCGAGTTACAATGCCGGGCCGAATGCAGTATCAGATTGGTTGAAGAGGTTTGATTTTAGTGACCCGGATGCTTTTGCGGAAAAGATTCCGTTTCCTGAAACCAAAGGATACGTGAAATCGGTGTTTGAGAATTACTGGAATTATCTGCGGATTTACAATCCAGAAGTTAATCAGTTAATGAGCGAGCATTATGCGGCTGCTCAGAAAAAAGCAAAGCCTTAGTAAATTTGGTTTTAGGCTAAGCTTTCAGGAACGGGATCTCCGGCCCGTTCCACAAACAAATTTATTTTGTGTATTGATTTTGTGGGGTGGGCTTCTAGCCCGCCCCTCATCAATATTCCAGAAATTCAAATTATGGAACGCTCAAATAAATCAGCGGCATCCCAAGGAATCGCGAGTAGAAATCCCTGTTTGAGAATTAATCCCGGTTGCCTTTGTACACAATTCTTTAACTTGTGATCCGTCCATAATTGCGTCAGTAAAATCAGCGCCGGTGATATCTACACCCTCAAAAGTAGAACGCAGCAAAATTGTTTCCGCTAAAATTGCATCACTTAAATCGGCATTAGTAAATTTAACTTGATCTATCATTGCATTAGTTAAATTCGCTCCGTGCAAATTCGCCTCAGTCATCACCGAAGCGCTCATAATTGCTCCCCGCAAATCGGCATTAGAAAAATTAGTCAAGTCCATATTAGCGTTAGAAAACTCAGCGGCCCGCAGCATTTGACCGGAAAAATCGCGTCTTGTCAGTTCGGCATTGCTAAAGGACAGCGGAGGAGCGTAATATTTAGATTGAGCCAGGGCTGGCCGCGGGAAGATGAAGATAGTTAACGCGAATAGCAATGCAGCTAGTTGCCGGAGTTTCATAAGTCTGATATTCTTGCAAGGTGGGTATTTCGTAGTGTATCCCGAACTTTGGTCGATCGACTAAACAGGTACAATCTTAATTAATAGTGATGGAGATGAAAAAAAAGATATGCTAAGTTTTTTCTTAACTTGGATAGTAGCAGCGGTTTCGCTGATCGTTACCGCTAACATTGTACCAGGTATTTCGGTGGTTAGCTTTCCGGCGGCGATGGTGGCTGCTGTTGTTATCGGATTGGTGAACGCGGTTGTCAGACCGATTCTGACATTGCTGACGCTGCCTTTGACCATTATTACTTTAGGTTTGTTTTTATTCGTTGTGAATGCAATTTCGCTTTCCCTGGCTTCGTTGTTGGCGGGTGCGTTCAATATCGGCTTTGCGGTTAACGGTTTTTGGCCGGCTTTGTTTGGTTCGATTGTTTTGTCATTTGTTTCTGGGTTGATTGGTCGATTTGTGAATGCCAATACTTTGTCTCAGTAATATATTATCCCAGATACTCGATCGGGCAAACTGCAACCGCTACTGTTACCGCAGAACCCGCCCTAACCCCTCCTTGTGAAAGGGGGGGATTTTTGCTGCGAAATATTTGTTTAGGGACTAAAAGCTTTTTACGGGCGGGCAGGATGCCCACCCCACCAGCAGATTCACTCTGTGTAGAACAGGCATCTTGCCTGTTGTTGAGAATGGTACAAGATATCTGTTCGATCGCACAAAGTGCCGCCGCTTCTGCTACACTAGGCGTCCCGACTTGTTTGACTGCAATATTTGAAGGATTGGGGACTTCTACGGAACTTAAAATGTCAGCAGCAAAGGTTTTTAACGGCCAGTTTCGCTCTTGACAAAGTTCTAACAAGCCGACTTCACCTGCTTTAGTGTCTATTGTAGCAATACCTGCGATCGCACTTTCCGCTAAATGATTAGCGCGACATACATTTTGAATCGCAGTTTCGATTAATTCTCGCGCTGTGTAGCGTTCGCAACCTATCCCTATCCACAACACTCTCGGATGCCACTGAACCTTTGGCAAAGCAGATTCCGGCGAAAATCTTCTCTGCGTGAAACTAATCCAAATTCGGGCGTTGATAGTTGATAGATTTTCCCCATCCCAATACAAAGAATGTTTTTCTGGCAGACTGTTTTGCCACAAAGTAGAACCCACTTCTTGAATTACTTCTACAGTTTCCCCTCTAGCCATAGCCGCCGCCACTCCTGTCCAGTCACCTTCGCCCCGCCTCCAACCGCTGGGAATCTCTAGCATATCTAAAGTAAATTCATCGCTCATTATTCAGTTATCTATTCTGTAGTTTCACTGCGACCGCAATCTAAAAAAAAACTTAACACTCTGTTTAGTGAAATCTTGGTATAATTGTAGCGCAAACTACAAAAAATCCAACATTTAAGATGGTAGAACTAAATAAGTTACTGTTAGAGTTTGAAAGCAACCTCAAATGGGAAGGAGTGACAAAAGAATGGATAGAGCGCCGGGAAAGTTGGGTTAGCGATGTGGCAGCATCAGTTAACCTGACATATCTAGCAGAATTGCTAGTTGAATTGGAATCTAACTTGAAGTGGAAATCGGTGGATATTCCGTGGCAACAGCGTCGAGACCGTTGGGTAGAAGAATGTCTGGGAGCATCGATTGTTCAAGAAGTATCAAGTTTATTGCTAGAACTTGAAACCAATACAAATTGGGAAGCGGTTACCGATGAATGGCAGCAAAATCGCGAGAAATGGGTACAGCAAGTGCACAAGTTTAAGGAGTAGGTTCGAGGATTCAGAGCCTGTAGATATGCGTTTTCAGACTCTCAAATTTCCTAATGACTAATCACTAATTCTTCATCTTTCTGCAAAACCCAATTCACAAAAATATCAGCGAGTCCTTCAGCCATTTCCTGCATTTGCTGCCGAGAAGCATTCGGCTTCATAATCGTATTTTGACTGAAGGGCGCGACTGCAAACATTCCCAAAAATACCTGAGCCGTTTCCCAAAAAGCCTCAGCCACATCGCTCATTATAAAAAACCAACAGTCTAAATCAATAAAATTTGTACCATTATAGCACAAACTGCAAACAAGAAAAAACTTGATATGGTAGAACTAAACCAATTACTGTTAGAGTTTCAATCCCACCTAAACTGGGACGCAGTGACGGAAGAATGGAAAGAACGTCGCGACTGTTGGATGAGGGAGGTGTCAGCAGCAAGTGACGAAAAACACCTAGCCAAATTGCTAGTTGAATTAGAATCAAATTTTCAGCGAGAAGCGGTACAAAGTCTCTGGAAAATGATCCGTGAAAGTTGGGTAGAAGAATGTCATATAGCATCGACGCTGGAAGAAGTATCAAGTCTCTTGCTGGAACTTGAAAGCAATACAACTTGGGAAGTAGTGACAGATGAATGGCAGGATAATCGGGAGAAGTGGGTACAAAAGATGTACGATTTTATAGAGTAATAATTCACTTAATCAAAATCCACTTTCATGGTGAATGATGTCCCTCCTGTGCGGTTGATTGTCTCGCTTCCCTCAATTACTTTAAATCCCGATCGCTCGTACAAACTCAGGGCTCGATTCGAGCTTCTGACACTCAGGGATACCGATCGATAAGAGACTTGTGCTGCTGACAGCAAACGAGCCAGCAACTGCGTTCCTACACCCTGATTTGTATATTCTGGAAGAACGGCGATCGCCAATTCCGGGATAGTATCGTCAACCCAGCCAAAGCCCTTGTCATCCTCTGTAAACAAACGCAGCCAGGCGGCTCCTACTGGCTGGCTGCCGTTCAATTCGATGGCTGCGAAGCCCAAATCGTTTGCACGTCCCCAATTCTTGACATATTTCGCAATTAAAGGATGATTCACAACAGCTTGCACCGTTGATTCGCCTTCTTCTGCCATGTGCGCCGCTTCATACAGCATTTGCCACAGAAAAGGCTCGTCTTCCTGCGTTAGCGGCCGAATAGAATAGTGCAAAATTTTGCCCATAACAACTTTTCCCTGTTGCCCTAATTATTCATCTTTCAGCAAAACCCCATTCAGAAAAATATCGGCTAATCCTTCAGCCATTTCCTGCATTTCCTGCGGTGAAGCATTCGGCTCCATAATGGTATTTTGACTGAAACCTGCAACTGCAAACATTCCCAAAAATACCTGAGCGACAATCTTCGGATTCATCTTCCGATAAACTCCTTTTTCCATCGCTGTTTCAAAAAAAGCCTCAGCAACATCGCTCATTTTTCCGATGACTTCCAACTGAATTCTGTCGCGTAAATCCGGGTGAAATTGCGCCTCCAAAAAACACACCCGCATCATGTCGCTATTCTCGCGGATATTCAGCATCCGTCGCCGCATCACCTGAGCCACTGCTTTGTAACTGCCCATCTCGCTTAATTCAGTCAGCAAATCCGTCAGCAACTCCACCCATCCTTCCGTCGCCACCTCAATCAAAATCGCTTTTTTATTATCAAAATGCCGAAATAGCGTACCCTCGGCCACCCCCGCCGCCACTGCTAAATCGCGAGTTGTCGTGCCGTCGTATCCGCTGCGGGCAAACAACCGCTGAGCGGCTTGTAAAATCCGCTTCTTGGTTTCTGTTTCAGAAGGAGGAGACTGATTAAAAATTCGCATGGCTTTGCAATCGGTAATTTGCGACTTGGAACTACGGGTTCGGGACTGAAAAACTAAATTATGTTAAGTTTTAAGTTGTGCGTGACTTTAATCTTAAACTGGAAGTGACGCAACAGATCGCTTATCCCTCCGAAAATCTTTATGCTTAAAAAGCATCTCTTGTTATTCGCCATAAACTTCTTGCCGTTTGACAATCCAAAATCTAAAATCTAAAATCTAAAATCCAATGACCCTTTGTGAGATTTGCTGTATCAGCCTAACATCTGGGGCGCAACAGATCGCTTATGCCTCCAAAAATCTTTATCCTTAAAAAAGAATCTCTGGCCGGCGAGCACAAACATTTTTTGTTTGACAATCCAAAATCTAAAATCTAAAATCTAAAATCGAATGACCCCGCAGTTCCAAAAACCCCGTGAAGCGAAGCTATCCCGTAGGGAATCGCCCGATCGCCAAACTCGATTCATAGCCTCCCTGCTGGCCGCTGTACTGCTGTGGTGGGGCATTTCTCCCGAAATCGCCCTCGCCCGCCCCAACCCCGCTAGCGGCTCCCAAGCAGTCTCTGTTCAACCGTCGCTCGATCGAGTAATCAAGCAAGTCACCGAATTTAAGCTCGACAACGGCATGACATTCATCGTGCTCGAAAGGCCCAGAGCACCCGTAGCATCGTTTCTGATTCACGCCGATGTCGGCGGCGCAAACGAACCCGACGGTCAAACAGGTGTTGCTCACTATCTCGAACATTTAGCCTTCAAAGGCACGCCAAAAATTGGCACTACCGACTACAAAGCCGAAAAGCCGCTGCTAGAAAAACAAGACCAACTCTTCGAGCAAATGCAAGCAGCCAAAGCCAGCGGCAAAACTGCAGAAATCGCCACATTAAAAGCAGAATTTGACAAAGTTGAAGCCGAAGCTTCGCAATTTGTCAAGCGCAACGAACTCGGCAAAATAGTCGAACAAGCCGGCGGAGTCGGACTAAATGCCGCTACTTCTACCGACGCCACAATGTATTTTTACAGCCTCCCAGCGAACAAGTTAGAAATGTGGATGTCGCTGGAATCAGAGCGATTTCTCGAACCAGTATTTCGGGAATTTTACAAGGAAAAACAGGTAATTTTAGAAGAGCGCAGGCTGCGAACCGAGAATTCTCCGATCGGACAAATGGTTGAAGTTTTTGCCAACAAAGCTTTCTCTGTTCATCCCTACCGCCGCCCCGTAATTGGCTACACTGAAGACATTACAAACCTCAGCCGCAGCGACGTGCAGAAGTTTTTCGAGACTCACTACGTCCCCAGCAAGCTGACTGTGGCGGTGGTAGGAGACGTGAAAGCTTCGGAGGTGAAGCGACTCGCTCAAATTTATTTCGGCCGTTACAAGGCGAAACCAACCCCTCCAGAATTGCAACTTGTCGAACCTCCCCAAACGCAAACTCAGGAAGTCACGCTGAAATTAAAAACTCAACCTTGGTATTTGGAAGGATACCACCGGCCGGCGATGAATCATCCCGACAATGCGATTTATGAAATGATTGGTTCTTTGCTCAGCGATGGCCGCACTTCTCGGCTTTACAAATCTTTGGTAGAACAACAGCAATTGGCGCTGGCGGCTCAAGGTTTCAGCGGTTATCCGGGGGACAAGTATCCGAATCTGATGTTATTTTACGCTCAAACTGCTCCGGGCCGCACGGTTGATGAAGTAGCCTCCGCTTTGAGCAAGGAAATCGATCGCCTGAAAACTGAGCCGGTTTCCGATTTGGAATTGGAGCGAGTGAAAACTCAGGCGAGAGCCGATTTGTTGCGATCGCTCAATTCTAATATGGGCATGGCATTTTCCCTGCTGGATTATCAAGTAAAAACCGGTTCGTGGCGAAATTTGTTCAAGGAATTGGATGCGATCGCGGCTGTTACTCCCGCTGACATTCAGCGTGTCTCTCAGGCAACTTTTCGCCCGGAAAACCGCACGATTGGTAAGCTTTTGCCACTGTAAGAAGAAGGTTCGGCAACGGATTAGCTTTCTTCGGATGTAACGGATGTCAGTCCGATTGAAGTCGGAAGTCGGAAGTCGGAAGAAGGAAGAGGGAAGAGGGAAGAAGGAAGAGGGAAGAAATACTCGTTTCCAGGCTCTGCCTGGGAACGCATATGGGCGAGGCTCTGCCTCGAATTGTCAAATTAGGAAACATTGGAGAAAGAATGAAAAGGACTAAATTGAGACTGAAAAAAGTAAAGTTATTTCTGCTGTCGCTTTGCTTTTTTACTGTTTCACTTGGCACGTTTAATTTGTTACCTTCCTTTGCGGCGGCACCCAAACACTACGACGAATTAACATTTCCCCCGCTGTCAGAAATTAAACTGCCTAAATACACTCGCTTCGATCTGAAAAATGGCATCCGGGTGTATCTTATGGAAGACCGGGAACTCCCGTTAGTTGGGGGAACGGCGCTATTTCGCACGGGCGAGCGTTTTGAACCTGCCGATAAAATCGGATTGGGAGGTTTGACGGGAGAAGTGATGCGAACTGGCGGCACGAGTCGGCATACGGCTGATGAATTAAATCAGTTGCTAGAACAGCGAGCAGCTTCAGTAGAAACGGGGATTGATGTTAGTTCAGGCAGCGCTAATTTTAGTGCTTTAGCTGAAGATGTGGAACCCGTGTTTGACTTATTTGCGGAAGTGATTCGGGAGCCAATATTTGCTCAGGAAAAGTTAGATTTAGCGAAGAACCAAACTCAAGGTGCGATCGCCCGCCGCAATGACGATCCTGACGACATTACCGGCCGCGAGTTTGAAAAGTTAATTTACGGCGATCGCAGTCCTTACGCGCGCACGGTAGAATACAAAACCCTCGCGAATATTTCCCGCGACGATTTGGTGAGTTTCTACCAGAAATATTTCCACCCCAAAAACATGATTTTGGGTATTTCTGGCGACTTTGACACTTCTAAAATGCGATCGCTCGTCGAGCAAAAATTCGGCAACTGGCAACCGAATCAAAGTGCAGAAGTGCCTGCGCTACCAACCGTATCGCCAGCAAAGGCCGGCGGCATATTTTTGGTAAATCAGCCACAACTAAGTCAAAGTTACGTGCAAATGGGACATTTGGGCGGAATGCTCAGCAGTCCAGATTACGGTGCTTTGGACGTGATGAATGGGGTTCTCAACGGTTTCGGTGGCCGTTTGTTTAACAATGTGCGATCGCGCCAAGGCTTAGCTTATTCAGTATACGCGGCTTGGAGTCCGAGATATGACTATCCGGGGGTGTTTGTCGCAGGAGGCCAAACGCGATCGGACGCCACAGTACCGTTTATCCAGGCAATTCGCGCCGAGATCGATCGTATCCGCACCGAACCAATTACCCCGGAAGAATTAGCTTTTGCTAAAGATTCCACCCTAAATTCTTTCATCTTCAAATTTGAAAATCCCAGTCAAACTTTGTCGCGCTTAATGCGCTACGAATACTACGGTTATCCCGAAGATTTCATTTTTCGCTACCGCCGCAGCATCGAAGCAGCAACAGTTGCCGACGTGCAGCGCGTAGCCAAAACTTACTTGAAACCGGAGAATCTGGTAACATTAGTAGTGGGAAATACTGCGGCAATTCAACCGCCGTTATCGAGTTTGGGAACTTCGGTCAAAGTGCAATCTGTTGATATCACCATTCCTTCGGCAACTTAATCCGTAATAAGGAGTAAAGTCATTACTACAAACCATTTTAAGGTTCCCAATAATGACTTTATTCCTCTCTTGTTGTGTTACAGACATCCCGCCTTTTCATGCCAGCCGATCGGGATCGACACCCAACTCGCGCAACTTTGCCGCCAATAAATCCGCCCGCTGACGTTCCTGTTGGGCCCGCAGCCGTTCCTGTTGGGCCTGTTCCGAGCTCCACAGCAGCAAATTTCCACCCTCATCCCACCAGCGCAGCCAATTCATAGTTTGGCCCAGCCGTTCCCCCGGCCAAATCCCCAGCCATAAATCTAACTCTGGAATCCGCACCCGTCCCTCAGTATCAGCGGTCTGCGCTGCATAGCCCCCATTTTGCAGATACCGCACTTCCAGCTTGGGCTCGTAGGGGTCGTAGGTGACGTAGGTGGGCACTTGCAGAATCTGTTCGTAGAAGTAGAGCTTGCCGTAGGGAGGAGTCGATCGCACCGACAGTTCGCCGTAATCTTCATTAGACAAAAACTCCATCACCACGGATACCCGCACACCCTCCAGATTCGGCGTGTAGCTGCGGCGAATCGTGCCCTCAGCGACTCGATGCACTTGCGGCACGTAAAACCAATCCGGTGCTTTGACTACAGTCTGCTTATTTACTGTCGCTACCAGTCCAAAATTGGAACCGATTAGGGCGATCGGCCCAATAAGTCCAGCGGCTCCCAGAGCATCGGTGAGAGCAGCCGCAAGGGGTGGTTGTTGAATATTTTCCACGGGATCGTCCGGTAATACAAAGTCGGCTGGTAAGGCTTCCCAGGTGACAGTTGGTGCTTTGGAACTCGATGGGATTTGAAGAACCATTAGCTCATACCATTTTAGGTTTTAGATTTGAGATGGGAAACAGCATTACCATTGGTGTCAGCTCAAGCCTAAAACCGTTGATAAATCTCGCTTTTATCCGAGACCAGATCCCCCTAAATCCCCCTTAAGAAGGGGGACTTTGAGAAGATTCTTGTCCCCCCCTTCTTAAGGGGGGCTAGGGGGGATCTGGTCTCAGCGGTAAACAGCAGTCTGTAACTACGTTTGATGTTAAGTTGACACCAATGGGCATGGCCGTTTCCCCACAGTTTACCGCTAAAAATCAATACTCAAAGGCGCTCTCGGAAACGGAATCACATCCCGAATATTCCCCATTCCCGTCATAAACTGCACCAACCGTTCAAATCCCAAACCAAAGCCAGCGTGAGGCACAGTACCGTAGCGGCGCAAATCCAAATACCACCACAATTCCTCCTTATTCATACCCTGGGCTTCCATGCGCCGCTCCAACACATCCAGCCTTTCTTCCCGCTGCGAACCGCCGATAATTTCCCCAATATTAGGAGCCAAAACATCCATTGCTCGCACCGTTTTCTCGTCATCATTTAAACGCATATAAAATGCTTTAATCCCGACGGGGTAATCGCTGACAATTGTCGGCTTCTTAAACAAGTCCTCCGCCAAATAGCGCTCGTGTTCCGACTGCAAATCCAAACCCCAACTTACCGGAAAATCAAACTTTTTGTCTGCTTTTTCCAAAAGTGCGATCGCCTCCGTGTAAGTAATCCGCTCAAACTGATTGTTAATGATGTTGTCAGCAGTAGCCAAAACCGTTTTGTCAATGCGCTCGTTGAAAAACTCCATATCTTCCGGGCACTGCTCCAAAACGTATTTAAAAATATACTTTAAAAACGCCTCAGCCAAATCCATGTCTCCCTGCAAATCGCAGAAAGCCATTTCCGGTTCAATCATCCAAAACTCAGCCAAATGTCGCGAAGTATTAGAATTTTCCGCTCGGAAAGTCGGGCCAAAAGTGTAAACATTTCCGAAAGCCATCGCCATAACTTCCGCTTCCAACTGGCCGCTAACTGTTAAATAGGCGCGCTTTCCAAAAAAGTCTTTAGCATAATCAACCTCTTGCGAATCAGTGCGCGGCACATTCTTTAAATCAAAGTTGGTAACGGCGAACATTTCCCCCGCACCTTCGCAGTCGCTAGCAGCAATAATCGGAGTGTGAACCCACAAAAAACCGCGTTCTTGAAAAAATTGGTGTACCGCCGCCGAACAAGCATTGCGGACTCGAAAGACAGCACCGTGGGTGTTTGTGCGCGGCCGCAAATGCGCTATTGTCCGCAAAAACTCAAAGGAATGCCGCTTTTTTTGCAGCGGATAAGTTTGCGGGTCTGCATCCCCGTAAACTTGTACTTGTGAGGCTTTCAACTCTATTCGCTGTCCTTTTGCTGGAGATGCTACCAGCACTCCCGACACTTCTAAAGATGCACCTGTATTCAGTTGTTTCAGTACATTTTCAAAGTCTGGCAAATCGGAATTTATGACTACTTGCAAGTTAGCCATGGCCGAACCATCGTTGACTTCGACAAAGGCAAATTCTTTCAATTCGCGCTTAGTACGAACCCAGCCTTGAACAGTTACAGTTTCGTCGGGTTCACCTGAACGCAAAATTGCTGCTATTCGTTGATTTGTCATAATATCCACTCCTGTTTATTTAATATTTATTTTGCACCATCTTTCTCTCTTTTCTCTTCCTCTGCGCCCTCTGCGCCCTCTGCGGTAAATAAAAAAATCAAAAATCCCAACATAGTTCAACCTGCATAGGATTTCAAAATCCAACCGATCAAAATACCGAGTCCCCCAAAGCGAACTGCTTGCCAAAAAGGTTGTTTGATGCTTCCCCAAGAAAACAGGCTGCTTTCTAAATTCAACTCGATAGTTTCCAATTCTTGCTCAATTTCCCGCAATTCTTTTTTGAGTTCCGGCAATGGATTTTGGCGCTTGGACTGGCGGATTTCTTCGCGCCGATGACCGAGTTCTACTTGGCGCTGTCGATCGACCTGAATTTGAGTGTACCGTTCTTTGAGTGCTGCGAGCGATCGCTCAACTGCTGCGATCGCTTGAACAAACTCACTTTCTTGCTCTTCCGGATTTAACTCTGACGGCTGTTGAGGCATTTCGATCTGCAAACCTGACAATAATAAAAAAAACCGATTTCCAATTAAGTTGTTATTATATGCAGTATATTTTTTAAATTCAGAAACGGCAGCCAAATCCGTATAATTGCCAATTATGCTTGAAACTACACAAACAACCCAAACTGTCAACCTCAACGAGCTTAGCACGGTAGAACTAGCCCAGGCTCTAGCCGCGCGCCTCGCCATCCACGAAAAAGATTGGCACCGCCTCAAAGCCAACCGTTCCGCGCGAGCCTGCGAGCAAGCCGCGGCCGCTCTGGTTTTTTTGCTCAAAAAACAGCCAGAAGAAGCTCTCCCGCGCTTACAACAAGCAGCAGGATGGCTGGATCGATCGATATCGGCTCCTCCCTGTCCCACTCACGGCAAATAATTTTGAGTGTTGAGTCTTGAGTTTGGACTTGATTAGTCGCTCAAAATTTAGACAATCGCGCCGCTCGATCGAGCAGCGCGATTGTCAGATCAAAAGATTTATAATTTTTGAACTCAAAACTCACATTTTGCATTACGATCGGCTATCAATAGCCAGGTCTTTCAAATTCTCAGTCCAAGCTTGGGCCCGGAAACGAAAAAATTTGCAGGTCTAGCTGAGGTGAAAACTGCTGCCAAATATCGGTGCTAGCGCAAGCGAGGCAGCCGCGAGCGACTGGGAATTTCTTTGCACAGCCGTAACTCTGTACCTTCAGAATTCCACTCTACGCGATCGAATATTTGGTAAAGAATAAACAAACCCCTACCACATTCTTGTTCAACATGGGGGAGTGCAGAGTCATCTGCAACATCCTCTGCTAAGAGACTGTCGCAATCATCGGTATAAAGGTTGCAACTGCAAGGGGCATTAAAGCCAGAACCTTCATCCGATATCACCCACCAATATTGGTTTTGGACGATCGAAAAACGGACTCCAACAGTTTTAGCGGGGTCTAACTTGTTTCCATGCTTAGCAGCATTTACCAAAGCTTCTTGAAGCCCCAACCGCAATTCCGCTTGCCAGCGATCCGGAAGCTCTGCTAGGAGCAGATCCAAAATAGGACAAAGGTATAGGGTAGAAGCGAAGCTAATCGTAATCCAATTGCGTCCGACCGGACGGGCTGAAATAGCAATCACTCAGAAAACTCCCTAACTTTCAGGTGGATAAAGTTCACACCCTGCATAGTTGGCTCCCTAGTATTCAAAATGCTAATTAATTGAGCGGCGCAGCTCTACTTCTATCTTAGAGTATCCAAGCAATTAAGAACAGCAAACCACGTCACAAAATATTCTGCGATTCTGAGAAACTTCTGCAGAGAACCATCAGTAATTTTACTTATAAGTTCTCCCAGCAGCGAAATTTTTGATGTCGGCTTTTGCCAACTCGCAACCAAACGGCCCGCTGCCTCCCCCAAGCCGTCAACAACTCCCTACCAAACGATCCCCACCTTGAAAAGCTCGGAAATAACTATAAAAAAGTCGATCCCTTGACCCTCGCCAATCAGGTTCGACCCTCGCAGCCCCTGGGCAAGCGCCATCGCCCAGAACTTGCTGTTGCCGCCACACAGCAAAATTATCATACCTAGGTGTGTTGCAGCCAAAAGCCGATATATTTCCCAAATGCGATCGGGCAAAATATCTCCCATTGGCGCGACCCTCACAAAATCAATATTCGTTACAAAACTTATTGCGTCTGAGTGAGATCGCCCGCGAGAACCCAACTCGCCCAAATTGACGAATCCTTTGCTAGCCGAACCCAGGCGCGTTTGCGACACTTTATAAATCTGAACGTCGCGATACAATAGTTAAAGTAAATAATTATTTCTTTACATCATGCAAACAACCCCAGCCATCACCACAGCCCCCATAGCCGGCACTTACTGGCAGTGGCAGGGGCATTCAGTATACTACGTTAGATCCAGCGATCGGCATCCAGAACGCCCTCCCCTGCTGTTAATTCACGGTTTTGGCGCTTCCACAGACCACTGGCGCAAAAATATCAGCGGCCTGAGCAAAGACTTTGAAGTGTGGGCGATCGACCTTTTGGGATTCGGGCGATCGGCAAAACCCGAATTGCAGTACAGCGGCGACCTCTGGCGCGATCAACTCCACGACTTTATCACCAACATCATCGGTCGGCCCGCCGTACTAGCCGGCAACTCCCTCGGAGGCTACGCCGCCTTGTGTGTAGCCGCCCAGCGCCCCCAATCAGCCGCCGGACTCATATTAATCAACAGCGCCGGCCCCTTCAGCGAACCGCAGCCGGCACCCGAAGCCCCGCCCTTGCAAAAAGCCATATCTGTAGTAGCTAAAACTTTATTTCAGCAAGATTGGGCAAGTTTTCTGCTGTTCCAGTACGTGCGCCAGCGATCGACAATTCGGAAAACCCTAGAAAAAGTTTATCTCGACCAAAGCGCCGTCACAGATCAATTAGTAGAAGAAATTTACCTTCCCTCCTGCGATCCCGGTGCCCCCAAAGTATTCGCCTCCGTATTCCGAACACCCCAAGGCGAAAAAATTGACGTATTACTTAGTCAATTAAACTGCCCGTTGCTAATGCTGTGGGGAGAAGGCGATCCGTGGATGAATTCCGCAGAAAGAAGCGCTAAATTTCGCAAACACTATCCGCAGTTAACAGAACACTTTATCAAAGCCGGTCACTGTCCCCACGACGAAGTACCAGAACAGATAAACGAACTGATTCGCGCATGGATAATTGACCAATAGTCGATCGGCACATAGATAATTTTTCCCCTGCCATCTCCTCCCTCGGAGAGGGGGAAATTTATCCGATTTGCAGTAAAAATCTATTTATTGTGCCAACACAAACGCGGTTAAATTCTACTCACATATTCTGAGGAGACGGAAACAATGACCCGCAAAAAAACTCGCCGCAATTTTATATTGAGCAGTATAGCTGTTGCCAGCGCTATTGCAGGTGCTAAGGCGATCGAACAGCAGGATCGGGAAATCCCAGCCGCACCCAATAACCAGGCTGCCGCCACAGTAAAAATGCCAGAACGAGTGTTAGGCAAAACCGGCGTGAAAGTGCCGATTTTCGGTTTGGGTGGGGCCGGACAAACACCGCTTTCGCAGCCGGGAAGAGAAGCAGAAGCAGCGGCGCAAATTGAACGCGCGATCGAACTAGGCATTGGTTATTTTGACACGGCAGCCGACTACGGGCCCAGCGAAGAAAACTTAGGCAAAGTTTTGCCACCCTATCGATCGCGCCTATTCTTAGCCACAAAAA
This sequence comes from Microcoleus sp. BROC3, assembly GCF_036702515.1. Lineage (NCBI taxonomy): Bacteria > Bacillati > Cyanobacteriota > Cyanophyceae > Oscillatoriales > Microcoleaceae > Microcoleus > Microcoleus sp. BROC3. The sequence continues at coordinate 118,004 of NZ_JAUBTQ010000009.1, read as the reverse complement.
CCGCCGCCAGAGACAGAGACGGCGCGTGGAGAGACTTAGAGCGATCGCTCAAAAGATTGAAAACCGATCGGCTAGACTTGTGGCAACTCCACCACGTCTCGTTCCAAGCCGAATTAGACCACATTTTCAGTGCCAAAGGAGCAATAAAGGCGATCGAAGAAGCCAAACAGCAAAAAATAATTCGTTTTTCCGGCATCACCGGACACCACGAACCAGCCATCATTGCCGCCGGCTTGCAGCGCTATCCTTTCGACACAACATTAATCTCCCTCAACGCCGCCGAAAAACATCACCCGCGCTCCTTTGTTACCAGCGCTTTACCAGTTGCCAAAGCAAAAAACATCGGCGTCATAGCCATGAAAATACCCGCTTACGGCAAATTATTTCAGAACGGTGTTTTAGATGGAATGCACCAAGCAATGGGCTACACGCTTTCACTTCCCGGCGTGCACTGCTGCGTCATCGCCGCCGAGTCAGTAAAGCAATTAGAAGAAAACTTCAAAGTCGCCCAAGCATTCAAACCGCTGAACACAACAGAAATGGCAGCACTTGAAAAACGCACCGCCGCCGCTTGGCAAGAAAATACATTTTTCCGACAGTGGACTTAAACTTCCCAATCCAAAATCCCCTTTTTCATCTGTGTTTATTGTGTTGTGTTTATTATGGCGCGGGACGCCCGTGAGTCATAGTTTTGTATGAAGACTCAAGTCCTCACTACAAAATTATAACGGTTATTTTTACTGAACTTGATATCATCTGCGGTGAAAATATTTCAAATCACAAAACAAGGCGAGCCAACCAGGTCGCCTTGTTATATATCATAAAAAATGCGATTTGTCAACAGCAAACCGCTACTTTTTTTTCCGTTTAGCCTTATCTAACCGCCTGCGATCGCGCCACTCAACAGAAGTCAAATAAGCGACCCCGCCAGTCACCGTCAGCAGCAGTACAAAGGCGACTAAAACGAGAACATTAGCAATCGAAAATTCCACAACCCCTCTTCCTCTGATTTTACATTTTCTACTTTCGATTTTAGATGAAAAATGTTAACAATTAACAGTTGAATGTTGACTGCTAACTGTTAATTGTTAACACTCGATTCAAACTGCTGGCAAATCTTCCAAAATTGTAAACCTCACATGATTAATTGCCAGAGTCCCCACGGAAACATCCTCCTTGTTTAAAGGAAGACCGCCGCTCGTGAGACTTTGGAACCGAATTCCCTTGCCAATTTCTACGTGATACCAAGCCAAACCCATAAAAAATCGCAAAGGATAAGGGCCTCTGTCTTGAATATCATCAGGATTAGATTCCATCGGCACCCAGCCAAAACCCGGAATGTAAAATTCCAGCCAAACGTGATTGAAATCTGGCTCCAGCGACACACCTTTTCTGTCAGCAAAAGCCGGACACTTGTAGCGCCCGATCGTGCGGCAAGCTATCCGGTTCAACCTTGCCAAAGCTAACAACAAGCCCACGTACTCGCCGCAAGAACCGATGCCCCGGCGTAATACAAGATCGGGAGTGTCAATGTGAGGCCTAATCCCGTAAGAAAGTTGGTCGTAAACAAAATTGCGAATGCTCAGTAACTGCCTCAGAATATTAGTTTCTGAGCCAATAGCCGCCACAGCAGCCGATCGCACAATCTCCGTATCCATCGCCAAATTATCATTGTCCACCAAATACTTAGCTGCAAACTCCGGCGACAGCTTGGGGATCTTTTCGACATCCCGAGGCGACAACTGATACTTAATCGATCGAACTTCTAACAATGCCTTCCAGCCAAAAATTCGGCGTTCCCCAGGGTGCAGCCGATCGAACTTAAACACCGCCACCCGTTCCCCTTCCTGAATTTCCTCAGTAAAAGGCATTCCGATCGGGGTAACTTTCCTTACCTTTTGCCGGTGAGTTTCCGAAGGCAAAGCAATCCGCCACTCCAAATTTTCGATTTCTACCTCATCGAGAGGAGACAGTTCCTCCACATAAGACATTTCCATCAAAAAACCGTTTGACAGAGCGTAGCGCTCGGCTTCATTGTAGTGAAAAGACAAAGGCTGAATAAAAGTGCGATCGCGCTTCGTCAACTGAAAAGGATCTTCTGAATTCGGATCGTCCCGGATGTAAAGTTCATCCCCGGCATAAGCCACGTACAGAACCTCCTCCCCGGTTTCGGAATCCTTGTGAAAAGCCAAACCAGAAGGCGATTCAAAGGGAGTCAAAACGCTAAATTTAATCTCCCCAGTTCCCCGTTCCAAACAGTAAACAGTTTGCTCAGTCTTATCGCAAACCCAAATTTCCTCATCCCGGACTGTGATATTTTCCACCCCAATACCCGGAGCGTAAAACCGAGTAATTTCGCGACCAGTTTTCAGGTCAAAAACCAGAATCGAGTTTAATCTCTGGCAAGTCACATAAAGCGTAGATTTCCACACAGCAATCCCGTCAGCAGGATAAGAAAGCGAAACAAAATGTTCCGGCTTGAGTTCAGTTATCGCCCCGTCCCGAATTGCGCCCCGACAGCAACAAATATCCTCATCCCGCGCAAACCAGAGAGTATCTTCCGAAATAGCCAGCCCCGTTGCGCCGGCAAACTTAGCCGTTTGATAAGGATTCAAAACAGTAGTGTTGTCACTTTCTCGATCGATCTCCAATAGCAGCCCTTCGGCGCGATCGACAGCGAACAATCTATTTCCTAAAAAAGCAATGCCGTGCAGTGCCAAGACTCCGATGGGTCTTACCATCTGCAGCCTCGAAGGTTGTTTGTCAGAGAGAACAGGTGAATCGAGATTCATGCTAAATTTCTTGCCGCTATTGTACAGAAAACCTGATATGTAACTTGTAGCCGAGCGCTTGAGGTTCACAAGCAAAATTGCCGAGGTTCCTGATATCCAGGGCTGACGCATCAACCGGGTACTTTTAAGAAAAGACTCGTTGTAGCCTCTTGTCAGACCTACAAAACCCGGAATATTTGTCTGGGTCAAAGTTGGGTTTAACAAGCTCAACCTAACCTGCTGCCCTGAATGCAAGTAAGTATAACCACTAAGCTACCACTGAAAAACGCGACCGCGAAGTCCATGTCGATCGGAACGGCAAAACTAATCGTATCTGCCTAAAGATATAAATTAAGTACAACAGATTGCTGGATTCCCCAAAACCTTGGGTAGAATAAAATCGTGCGACAAAGTTTTTAGGTTCATCAGAAGGCAGGTTGGTCATGGCTTGGAAGTCTGCTCTAAACATCGGTGCCTTTTCCTTAATTCTGTCTTTAGAGGCAGTTGCCGCCGGTAGTTTCTTAATACCAGCAGAGGCTCTCAACAGCCCCGCAAACAGCGTCCAGCGCCCCTCACGACCGCAGCTACCTCTCAACTGGCAAACAGTTCAACCCCCTGAACCAAGCGGAAACAGACCGAACAGCCAGCAATTGAGAGCGGCATGGAATAACTTTCAACCGCCGGAGGACGGAGTACCTGGAAGGCGGGAAGGGGGAGGAACCCGCGGCTTAGAATGCCCCACGGCCACAACTGCTTTAACTGCCTTGATTCCCCAATCAACTATGGGGCAAACCATATCAGCAACACCGACATTTTTTTACTACCTTCCCGTAGCCCTCGACAAAACAGTTCAGTTTGAGTTAGCAGACGAAAGGGACAAAACACTATACAAAAAAAGTTTTCGGATGGTAACTAGCCGTGCAGGTATCGTTAGCGTCAGCCTCGGCTCCGACGGCAACTCGCCAGCCCTGGAAGTGGGCAAAAACTATCAATGGTACTTTACTATCAAATGCAACCCAAAAAATACAACAGATGATGTTCTCGTTTCTGGGTGGATCAACCGCACTGCACTCGCCCCAACCGTGAAAATAGAGTTGGATCGATCGCCCGACAGCCGCGCCAAACTCAGCATATTCGCCCAACAAGGTCTCTGGTACGAGTACCTGGCAACTCTAGCTCAATTGCGTATGGAGTCTCCCAGCGATGCCAGTTTAGCGCTCAAGTGGTTAGAAGTGTTGAACTCAGTCGAACTGGGCAACATCGCCCAACAACCCTTAGTCACCAGTGAGTTAACACCCATAACCAAAAAATAATTCGACACCAGTTTCAAAAAAGAATGCAACCGTAGCCCCGTACCCCAAACCCCGATCGCCATAAGTCATTGCCAAATCTAAAATCTAAAATCTAAAATGGTATGACTTCTGGAGCAAGTATCAAAAACCCGGTTTCGATTGCGGTATTTGACAGCGCTACAGATGATTTTTGTCTGTTCCGGGTTTTTTGGTCGATCGTCCTCAATAAATTAAAATTTTTGTGCTCGTAAGCAGTTCCGCCTCGCTTGCCTCTTGAAAGCCCGACTGGGGAAATTTTTATTGTTAAATTGCGCTCAATACTAAATGATAAACTGGCAGAGTCAAGCAGCATACCAACTTATTTTAGACAAAATATTAATTATGCGCCCGAGTGCAAATATTGCAATATTTCGGTTGGCGATTTCACTTCTGACTGGGCTCCCGATCGCTTGCTTTTATGCAAATAAAGCTATATCCCAAACTTCCGATATTTCTCAGTTGCCAGCCGCCGCTGACAACTCAGCAGATCCGGGCAACGAAGTATTAGCACTGCAAAAACTGGAAATCAAGCAAAATGAAACTGCCACAAATTTAAATCAACTGCCCGATTGGATCGAGGCCAACCCTCAACCAGAAACACAATCGAACCCGGCCCAGAACACGCAAGATGCCTGTTCCACAATCGATGAAACTGCTTGTGGTGCAGGCATCTTGCCCGAACCAAAAAATCTGGTTGACAGCGATCCCCAATGTCACAACCAGCTAGATTGCAATCCTGTTTTAGCCCAGAACCCGCAGACGCCACCGGGAAACCTCCCGCCCGACTTAAACCGCAATCGAGTACCAGATCCGCTGTTACCGTCGCCGCCGACTCAGCCAGATCCAAATCGCGATCGCTTTCTGCAACCGGCCCCGCAGCCTTCGCCAGAACCTCCCCAAGTACCGCCAACAGTAGCGCCTAGCCCCCCGTCGCCAGTACCCCCAACCCTGCCGAATACAGCAATTGAGGTGCAGAAAATTCAAGTTGTTGGTAGCACGATTTTAAGCCAAGACGAAATTAATACCTTAGTCAGCCCGTTAGAAGGCCGTTCTACCACCCTAGAACAGCTCAAACAAATCGCCGACAAAATTACCGAAATTTATCTCAATCGTGGCTACATCACTTCGAGAGCAGTCTTGCCGCCCCAAACTATCACCGCAGGGGTAGTCCAAATTCAAGTTATCGAAGGCAAGCTAGCCCGAATTGAGGTAGAAGGAACTAAAAGATTGCATCCAAGTTACATCCGCAGCCGGATTCGACTCGGGGCGGGAATGCCTTTAAGCACAGCTTCATTAGAAGACCAACTCCGGCTGCTGCGAGTCGATCCTTTATTTGACAATGTAGAAGCCAGTCTGCGGGCTGGGGAGAATGAAGGCGAGAGCATTCTGATCGTCCGAGTCTCGGAAGCTAATCCGTTTCAACCTAGTTTCAGCATTGACAATTACTCGCCTCCCAGTGTCGGTTCCGAAAGATTGGGAGTTAGTTTGCGGCACCGCAATATAACGGGAAATGGTGACGAACTGGCAGCGGCTTATTACCGATCGCTCGGCGATTCAGACGTGTTCGATTTCAGCTATCGCCTGCCACTAAATGCGATGAACGGTACTTTGCAATTGAGGGCGGCACCGAACCGCAACAGTATCGTACAAGAACCTTTTGACAGTTTTGACATTTCGGGAAAATCGCATTTATTTGAAGTTAGTTACCGCCAGCCGCTGCGGAGAACGCCGATCGAAGAATTTGCCTTGTCTGCGGGTTTTACTTATCAGACAGGCAGAACTTTTCTCGCTGGCGACCCCACTTCTTTTGGCATCCGCGAGGAGTCCAAGGGTGTCAGCACCACGAGCGCAATTAAGCTGGGACAGGACTACATTCGGCGCGACCCGCAGGGCGCTTGGGCCGTGCGATCCCAATTTACGATCGGCACTAGCTTGTTTGATGCTACTCAATACGAAGGTTCCGATCCCGACGGACAATTTTTTAGCTGGCTGGGTCAAGTGCAGCGAGTACAGCGATTGAATGACAAACATTTATTAATTTTGCAGGCAGACTTGCAGTTGTCAGCTAATAGTTTGTTACCTTCCCAGCAATTTGTAATTGGCGGCGGACAATCTTTGCGCGGCTACCGCCAAAATGTCCGTTCTGGCGATAACGGCTTCAGAGTTTCCCTCGAAGATCGGATTACTTTGCAGCGCGATGCTTCGGGAAATCCCAAACTACAATTAGCTCCTTTTTTGGATGCGGGTACTGTATGGAACGTTGCGAACAATCCTAATAAATTAACCAATCAAACATTTTTAGCAGGTGTGGGTTTGGGCGTAATCTGGGAACCGATACAGCGGGTGAACCTGCGCGTAGATTACGCTTTTCCTTTGGTGAGGATTAGCGATAAGGGCGACAATCTGCAAGATAACGGCATTTACTTCAACATAATTTATACACCCTAAAATGAGCGAGTTGCTGCTTTGCTACCCATATAAATTGTCTGTTATGGCAGAGGGGATATGGGAAGAGTGGGGGAGTGGGAAAGGAAGAAAATATGGCGCTGCTCAATAGCGCGATCGATCGTTGAGGAATGGGGACATCCTAGAATTTGAAAGTTTGACCTCAATTCATAGCACCATTATGCAACCCATTTTTTTACACTCTATTACTGCCGACTTATCTTTTTTGATACTACTACGATCGCTATATAATGTAAAAATGTAAATTTTTCTCGAATGGATATCCTTTACTGCCTCAAAGGAAATGAACCGCTGTTGCTGGACGATCGACAAAAGATCTGGATTATCAAAACTGGTCTAATAGCATTGTTTGCCACTAAAGTCAAGGATAGTTTGGTTAGTGGCGATCGCCAATATTTGTTCGATGTGGGTGCGGGCGAAGCTTTATTTGGTGCCGCGCTGCGGGAAGAATGGGGGCTTTTGGCGGTGGCGATCGAACCCACAGAACTATACCAAATTAACACAGCAGATTTGGTTGCGCAGGTAACAGTTGGTGAAGAAAATGCAATTGGGTTAATGAATGGTTGGGTAAACCGTTTAAAGAAGACATTCAGCCCGGAATACACAGCGGCGTTCGCTTCGCAGGAATTATCCTTGATAAATTCCGGGAGTGCTGCTTCACTGCCAAACATTTTAGCCGATTTACATACCGATTTATTCAATTATTTGAACGGGCAGGAGTTGCACAAAACAGAGGCGGCTTTTCGACAACTTAAAGAAAGAGAAGAACTGAATCTAATCGCAGTCAATTCTGCCCTTTCTAAATTAGCGGGTGTGGTAAAACCGCAGCAAGAAACGGTATCCTTCCAGCAAGGAATTCCTTTGTTAATTGCGGCGGGTGCAGTGGCAAAAGCGATGGGAATAACGATTAGTCCTCCGACGCAGTTGGAAGAAATCAAATCTGTAAAAGATTCGGTGGAGGCTGTAGCGCGTTCCTCCCAATTTCGGATTCGGATGGTGGTGTTGGAGGATGGCTGGTGGCGAAGAGAATACGGCCCTGCTTTAGCTTACACAATAGCAGGGCATCCGGTGGCTTTGTTAGTTGTTGGTAACGGTTACGTTTTGTTCGATGGAGTAACTCAAACTCGGACGAAGGTGAATGAGACGGTGGCGGCGACTTTGGCACCGCAAGCTTACCAGTTTTACCGACCGTTACCTAGTGTTATTAATAATGTATTGCCCTTGTTACAGTTTGGCTTCAAAGGGTATGAAAAAGAAATCGCCAGCATTGTGGTGGTGGGAATTATTGGTACCCTGCTGGGGATGGTGGTGCCGCAGGCGACGGGAATTTTGGTGGATAGTGCGATTCCAGATGCCGATCGCAATTTATTATGGCAATTAGCGCTGGCATTGTTGGCGCTGGGTTTGGGAAGGTCAGCGTTTGGGATGTCTCAAGGGATTATGGCGCTGCGAGTGGAGAACAGCGTTGATAGTTCGTTGCAAATGGCAATATGGGATAAACTCCTGGGATTGAGTCCGGCTTTTTTTCGGGAATATGCTTCCGGCGACTTGCTCAACCGCACCTTGTCGGTGAACCGAATTCGTAAGATACTGTCGGGGGGAACGCTACGCACTTTGATGAGTGGAGTGTTCGGTTTGCTGAATTTGGTGCTGATGTTTGTTTACAGTTGGCAACTGGCGTTTGTGGGGGTGGGGATAGCTTTGCTGACAACCGCAGTCACGTCTGTGGTTAATTTTTTGGTAATCCGCAATTTGCGACGGCTGCAAGAATTGGATGGCGAGATTAGCGGGTTGGTGGTACAACTCATTAATGGGGTGGCTAAGCTGCGGGTGGCGCAGGCGGAAGACAGGGCGTTTGCAGCTTGGGCCCAAAAGTACGGCGATCGCATGAAGTTGGAAGCTGGTTTGCAACGCCTTCAAGATAGAATGGGCGTGTTTAACGAGTCGCTGTCCTTGGTGAGTTCGGCAGTTTTGTATTGGTTTGGCGTACTGTCGATTCAGATGGCGCAAGCTAATGACGGTAGCGGGTTGACGACGGGTACGTTTTTGGCTTTTAATTCGGCGTTGGGGATTTTTAGCGGCGCTGTAAGCAGTATTAGCAGTACCGTGACTGATATTTTGGGAATTGTGCCGCTGTGGGAACGGGCAAAGCCGATTTTGCAAACGAAACCGGAGTACGAACTTCATAGAGTAAATCCGGGTCAGTTGCAGAGTGGGGTGGCTTTGGAGGGGGTGACTTTTCGCTATCGGGATGAGGGATTGCCTGTACTTGATGATATCACTCTGCGTGCCCAAGCCGGTGAATTTGTGGCGATCGTCGGGCCGTCGGGAAGTGGGAAGTCAACGATAGTCCGGTTGTTGTTGGGATTTGAAACGCCGAATTCGGGAAGGGTTTGTTACGATGGCAAAGATTTGGCGGAGTTAGATTTGGTGGCGGTGCGAAGGCAGTTGGGGGTGGTGCTGCAAAACGGTCGCATTGGTAGTGGTTCGATTTTTGAGAATATCGCGGCTGGGGCGTTGGTGTCGCACGAAACAGCTTGGGAAGCGGCGCGGATGGCGGGTTTTGCTGAAGATATCGAGCAAATGCCGATGAAGATGCACACGGTGATTAGTGAGGGGGGAACTAATCTTTCGGGAGGGCAAAAGCAGCGGTTGTTGATTGCGAGGGCGTTGGTGAATCAGCCGAAAATTATTGTGATGGATGAGGCGACGAGTTCGTTGGATAACCGCACGCAAGGGATTGTGGTTGAAAGTTTGGATAAGTTGAAGGCGACGAGGATTGTAATTGCCCACCGATTGAGTACAATTCGCCATGCGGATCGGATTTATGTTGTTGAAGCGGGGCGGGTGGTGCAGGTGGGGACGTTTGAGGAGTTGGTGCAGCAAGAGGGTTTGTTTGCACAATTGGTGGCGAGACAAATGGAGTGAAGAAGGCAGAAGGCAGAAGTTTATTATGCGATCGCAACTTTATTGTTTCTCTGTCAGTTGGGTAAGTCGTCAACCTAAACCAAAACCAGCTAGCAAGTCTTGCTAAGGATCGCGAATTAAATAACTTACAATTTTAACTGTTATTGTGGGATGGGCGTCCCGCCCGTCTTTTTTGGACGGGCGGGACGCCCATCCCACTTTCAAGAGTGGAAGTTATTTAATTCTCATTCCTAAGGAAGTAAGTTGCTAGCTGGTCAACCCTCTTTGGGGTGAAAAATTTTGAGCGATCGCGCAACCTGGTTTCCTGACACTCAGCGAGTGCCAAGTATCAAAATGCGAAGGAGGTTCCTCGAATCATGCGATCGCCACAATCGACATACCAGATTACCCGGCTAAAATCCCCGTACCACGGCAATAAGAGTTCTCTATTTATGCCAAAAGACATAAATATTACTGTTTAAATTGATACTTTTTTATATCTATGGGTAAATTTCACGCAGGATGTAATGATGCAAAATTAGTAATTGTAAATGATGCTTTATCGCAATCAAAACAAACACAACAAAATTTGAAGGAGAATTTATGTCTAACATTGAAATCGCTGGTATCCAATCTAACCTCATTGAAGAATTGGATGATGCAGATTTAATGGCAGTGGTAGGTGGCAGTCTTCTTAGTAATGTTGGTGGTATCGCCACAGGACCTGGCAACGACAGTCAACCAACATCATCTACGGTCGTATTCCTAGGAAATACTGTTGCTGGCTTGGGGACTTTAATAAGCGATAATGTAGCTGGTTTTGCAGAGGGAGCTTTACAGGGCGTAAACGCAACAGTAACAGGTATTACAGGCTAAGTAATTTAGAGGGTGTGAATATCATTACTTCATTCCGCAATTATAATACTTAGCACTCTCTGAACTACCAAAAAGGACTGGAGTTAGCTTTTAACTCCAGTCCTTATTTTTTTTGCTTTGTATAAGTACGCATATTTTGCACTATGTCAATTTGTAAGTCCTAATAATCGAAAAATTGAATATTGCCAAGAACTTTATGAAATTATTTACGCCAAAATATATTTTAACTACTTCAGTTCCTCAATTCTTTAGGTTTGAACAATTAGCCACTACTTACCGAACAGAGGTTCTAGCAGGTGTCACGACGTTTATGACTATGGCTTACATTTTGGTTGTGAATCCCAGAATCTTATCAAATGCTATATTTATCAATCAGCCTGGTGATTTGTTCAATCAGCTTCTGACTACCACTGCCATTTCCTCGGCGATCGCAACCGTCCTCATGGGACTATTAGCTAATTACCCCTTTGCCCTCGCTCCCGCAATGGGTCTAAATGCTTTTTTTGCTTTCTCAGTTGTGTTGGACTTGCAGATGAACTGGCGGTTGGCGCTAACATCCGTCCTCATCGAAAGCTTAATTTTCACTTCGTTGATTCTATGCAATATCCATGTCCAAATTATTAAAGCGATTCCAGCTTCCCTCAAACACGCCACGGTAGCGGGTATTGGTTTGTTCATCGCCTATATTGGTCTTTCTGGTGTTCCTGAACCTCCCACTCTCGGAGCAGGTATTATTGTTGCTAGTAAAGCGACCTTAACAACTATTGGCTCCTTCAGGCAACCAGCTACTTTACTCTCCGCTTTTGGTTTATTGCTGACCGCTACTTTGGTAGCACGTCATGTTAAAGGAGCGATATTATGGGGTATTTTCGCTACAGCGCTGTTAGGTTGGATACTAGGCATTGCTCCCTCTCCTGAAAAAATTATTGCCCTACCTGAATGGCCGCAAGACTTGATCGATCAAGCATTTACAGGTTTGAATTACCTTACACCCAAGCAAATCTGGAACTTTGTGTCTGTCACACTTACCTTTTTATTTGTAACTTCTTTCGACACCATTGGCGCACTTACTGGTTTAGGACAACAGGCTGGTTACATCAACGAAAATGGTGAATTGCCTCGCGCTACTAAATCTTTGTTGGCGAGTGCTTTAGGCACAACCTTTGGGGCATTGATGGGCACTTCTCCATGCGCGACCTATGTGGAATCTGCCTCCGGCATATCTGAGGGAGGACGGAGTGGTTTCACATCTGTGATAGTAGCAGCCCTGTTTCTGCTTTCTGTATTATTTACTCCCTTATTTGCAGCAGTGCCTGCTTTCGCTACAGCACCTGCATTGATTATGGTGGGTTTTTTGATGATGAGTAGCGTGCAAAACATTAATTGGAAAGATCCAGCAGAAGCAATTGCTGCATTCCTAATTCTTCTCACTATGCCCCTTACTTACTCTATTGCAGAGGCATTGGCAATTGGTTTCATTATTTACCCTTTGATTAAAATTTCTCAAGGACTGGCTCATAAAGTGAATAAAACTGCATATTTTTTAGCAGCTATCTCTGTGTTTCACTTCGTACTAAGGAGTTAAATGGTGGTGCTAACATCAATAATGCTCCTCTCAGCACACCACTAATAGATATATGGAAGTCCTGTACCGCCTCAAAGAAAATGAACGACTACTGCTAGATGACCCCGAAAAGGTTTGGGTTGCGATCGGTGGAAAATTGTTTGGCGTTGCTGATTCACGGTATGAATCAACTTTTCGCTTGATGTTACAAAACTCACCCTCAAGCGGGCTTATAGCAATTGGGAAATCTGGAATCCATACCTGTATTCAGCAAACCCAAAAAATCGAGTCAACAGTCAACACTCAACAATCATTCAGTTTTTCGACGGACTGTCAACAATCATAAGGAGTGCAACATGAATTGATATTATTTAAGCGAAATACGTATTTTTATCATTGACAAATACGGCAATTTACCGTTATCTACACTTAAGACTCTATCCCTAGAAGCCCGACTTCTCTAAAAAATCGGGCTTCTAAAAATCATCCTTCGCTGCTAAGCAAACGCACATAACTTCCCCCTTGGGCCCACAACTGCTCGTGAGTTCCCCGCTGTACAACCAAACCCTGCTCCAGTACAATAATTTCATCGCAATCCCGAATCGTACTGAGTCGGTGGGCAATCACAACACAAGAACAACCGCGCCGTCGCAAATTTCGGTCTATAATCAACTCAGTTTGAGCATCCAGGGAACTGGTTGCCTCATCCAACACCAACACCGCCGGATTTCTCACCATGGCGCGGGCAATTTCCAATCGCTGGCGCTGTCCCCCACTCAAATTCATTCCCCCTTCAATCAGCTTCGCCTCGTATCCTCCCGGCAATGATAGAATCGTTTCGTGAATCGCTGCATCCTGACAAGCCTTTACCAAATCCGCTGGCGCTACAGTCGAATCCCACAAAGTGAGATTTTCCCGCACAGTTCCACCAAACAGAAAGATATCCTGTTCCACCATTGCCAAAGCAGAAGTTAAAACTGAACGCGAAATCTGTTTTCTGGGTGTACCATCAAACAAAATCTCTCCCGACCAAGGTTGGTAAAGACCGCAAATTAGCTTAGCAATGGTAGACTTACCAGAACCGCTAGTCCCCACAACGGCCACTCGTTGACCGGGCTTCAAACTCAAGCTAAAATTTTCAATCAAGGGCTTTTCCACCCGACTGTAACCAAAAGTGATATTCTGCAACTCCACATAACCTTGTAAGCCAAAGGTGATTGGTGATATCAATTCCGGTTGCACCGTCAGGTGATTGTTGACTGTTGACTGTTGACTGTTGACTGTAGAAGGAGGGGTCGAAAAACTGAATGGTTGAGTGTTAACTGTTGACTCGATTTTACGATTCCGATGCAACCGGAAACGAGATGATTGGTGAAGAGAAAAAGTTGTTCCCTTTTTTTCCTTTTCCCCTTCTCCCCCCCTCTCCACTTCTGCATCAACCGGATTTTGCAATACATCATCGAGGCGGTTCAAATCCGCTTCCAAATCTTGCAACAAACTGCCAAAATTAATTAAACTGTCGATCGGCCCCAAAAAACCAGCCATTAAACTCTGGTAAGCAACCAGCATCCCCACACTCAGCGTCCCGTCCATCACTTTCAAGCCGCCGACTATTAATATAGAAGCTGTCATCAGCGACGACAGCAGCGTGGGTAAGATTGTCAAAACTTGAGATTGTAAACCTAAATCCTGCTGTGCGTTCAGCGCTTTGGCATAGTACCCGGCGAACTTGGCAAACGAATCCGACTCCAGACCAGAAGCTTTTAGTGTTTCGATCGTTTGAATGCCTGCGATCGCCACTCCGTTCACCTTACCATACTCCTGCGCCAGCTTGAGATTCGCATCCACCCGCGTCCGCAACATCAACTGTAGGGCGAAGAAATTAATCGAGGCAAAAACAAGGGCTATTCCTGTCAGCAGGCGATCGTACTGCAGCATAATTAAAAAGTAAAACACCATCATCACCGTGTCGATGATAGTTTTACCCAAAGTACCCGAAAGTATCCCCGCAACCTTGTCATTCAGCGACACGCGACTGCTAATTTCACCCGCAAACCGCTGTGCGTAAAACCCAACTGGCAAACGCAAAATGTGCCAGACAAACTGCCCCGACATCGTTACCGACAGCTTTAACATCAGATTCCGCAAATAGGTAAGTCGCAGGGAAGCGAGAATACCCCTGAGTACCGCCGTGAGAACCATTCCCAGCACCAAAGGCTGTATCCAATCAAGGCGTTCGGAAACCAAAATTTCATCCACGAACACTTGGGAAAAAGCAGACACCGCCAAGCGAGGAACGGTGAGCAAAAACCCCGCGAACAGGCAGAATAAGATGGTACCCCAAGAGTGCCGCAACCGCGACACTAAAGCAGCGAGAGTGTTTCTTTTTTTACCGCCCTGTTGAAAAGAAGGGCCAGGTTCCATTACCAGGATAACCCCTGTGTAAGCGCGATCGAACTCTTCGAGGGAAACCGTTCGCCGTCCCGTAGCGGGGTCATTGAGATAAACGCACTTTTTCCCGAACCCCTCTACTACCACAAAGTGGTTAAAATTCCAAAATACAATGTAGGGTGAGGGAATGGTTTTGAGTTTTTCCAACTGCGCCTTAAACCCTTTGGCATTTAAACCATAGTTCCGCGCTGCTTTGACGAGATAAAAAGCACTAGAACCATCTCGCGACACGCCGCACTCCCGCCGCAGTTCCGCTAGCGGGACAATGCGCGAGTAATATCCTAGAATAATGCCCAAAGCAGCAGCGCCGCATTCTACAACCTCCATTTGCAAAAGCGTGGGAGTGCGAACGCGACGGGGTAGAAGCCGGCGCAGAATACTCGAAATCATCGCTGTCTTTTGTTAAATTTCAATACACACCAGTCCAAGAGCGAAACATAGGAATAATATAAGAAATCGGAGCCACTTCTCCTACTTTGACCCGAACTAATGTAGTAGTACCTGATGAAAGTTTTAACTCAGGCCCCTTGGAAGAAGACCAATTATAACCACTCTTTGTAGTTGCATCTTCTTGCAATTGAACAAAAACTTGCACTCTGGCACCATTCTGACCGGCCAGACTTTTCGCTAACTCTTCATTGCCAACAATTGCAGCAATTTCCTGAGTTGTCACCGGAAAAGGAGAAACCTTCGTTACTACCCCAACAATACCACCGTAGCGCTCGCGCTTGACAACGCTGGGCGTAACTTGTACATTCATACCTTGTTTAATTTGTTTACCATCTTTATCCGCCAAATAAACAAGACTTTCCAGTTTGACATTAGAATCTTCTGCTTCAATTATTCCCAGACGGGTGCCAGCGCCCACAATTTGACCCGGAATAACGCTGGTTTCTAAAACATACCCATTATGTTTGCTGATAACTTGACTTGACTGAGCCAATTGCACTTCTAGTTGAGAAATTTTGTCTTTTATTACTTGGGTTTGATTGGTTTTGTCAATGGACTTTTCTACGTCTTGTTGAACCAGTTGGCCTTTTTGGGCTTCGATTTCCTTGATTTTGGTTTGGAATTCGTCAATTCTATTTTGAGCTTGTAGGTATTCGCGCTCGGCATTAGTTTTTTGGACTTGGATTTCTTGTAAGTTGGTTTGGAATTCGTCAATTCTATTTAAGTTTTGCTGGTATTCCCGTTCTGTATTGATAACTTGAACATCAATTTCTTTAAGAGCATTCTTGATCTCATCAACTTTATTGAGATTTTGGAGATATTCCCGTTCGGTATTGGTTTTCTGAACATCAAGTTCCTTAAGTTGCGTGTCGATATCCGACACTTGCGTCTGCGCGTTCAACAATTCCTGTTCCGACTGCAACAGCACATCCTGACTGACGATTTTTTCTTCAAACAAACCACGACGAGTTTCTACCCGCTGTTGCAAAGTTTTTAGCAACGCGCTAATTTGTTGCTTTCGCTGCAGAAGACTTTTGCGTTTTTCTGCCAGTGCTGCGAGAGTTTGTTGGCGCAGCACTGGCGTAACTTGCTCTCGACGCACACTTTCTTCCAGACTTTTACGCTTTTGTGCAAGTGCGGTGAGAGTTTGTTGGCGCAGCACTGGCGTAACTTGCTCTCGGCGCACACTTTCTTCCAGACGAAAGCGTTTTTGATCTAGTGCTTTGAGCGTTTCTTCTCGCAGCATTGGTGCGAGTGACTCCCGACGCAAACTTTCTTCTAAGTCTTTCTGCTGTTGCTGAAGCGTTATCAATTGTAGCGCTATCTGCTGCTTTTGCAGAGCTAAGGTACTTTGATTCTGCTGTTGCAGTTGGGCTAACTTGGCTTTCTCTAACTCTAGTTGTTTTTGAAGTTGAGACTGATCGATCGTAGCGAGTACCTGCCCTTGCTTAACTCTATCTCCCGGCTTAACATTGATGTTGAATATTTGGCCTTCCTTAGGCGCTTGAAATTGTACCATATGACGGGGACGAATCAATACGCCAGCACCCGTAACAGTGAGAGGAATGCGCCCAACTACACTCCAAACGCCAGCCCCAAGAATTAAACAGCCCATCGAAACCAAAGGCAACCAAGTTTGGGGGCTGACTACCCGCATTAGTTTGTCGAGTTGTTCGGGTGAGGAAAGGCGCTCAAGCGCTTCTTCACGGAAGAGTTTGTTGCCTGGAGGCATACATTTTTTTGTGTTTGCTTAGCTAGTGATGTTTTCTATAGTAAGCTTTAAAGTTCCACTATACTTTACCTATTGGTTTCACCCCAAAAGCCCTAATTTGGCGTTGCTGAATACAGGTATGAATTCAAGATTTCCCAATTGCTATGGGCCTGCTTGAGGGGGAGTTTTGTAACATCAAGCGAAAAGTTGATTGATACCGTGAATCAGCAACGCAATTTTCAGACGACCGAGCTTTGAACTCATCGGAATATCCTTGGAGGGCTGTTTCAAAATCCACAAACTGACGATCGCAATCTACACAAATGTGATGAGTGTTTACCTCGCATCTTTCTGTTATTACGGATGTGTTTGGAACAGCATTCAGGACATTGCATGACTGTTTGACCTCCATTTATAGCACCATTATGCAACGCCGAAAATATTTCCTTCTTGCTTCTTCCCTCTTCCTTGTTCCCTGTTCCTTCCACATCCGATATTAATCGCCGATTTCCCCGACAACCTCCGCAGCAGCCAGAGTTTCGAGCCAGAGTTTGAGCAGCAAGAGCTCCGCCCGATCGCCCAACACAGTCGCAAACACGCCGTCAGCCTCCTCAGACGCCCCAGAAATCCACGTACCGCGCAGAGTCACTTCTACAAAGTCAGCATCAGCAACACAAAGGGCGATCGCATCGTTGTCGTTTCGGCGGGCCTCAGATTCCAACAGAGACAGCGCTGGCAAATTCGCGGGCAGCAAAAATGCCGCAGTGCTCGGTTCGACGCTGATGCTTTGACCAACTCGCATAGCCAGCACAACTCGCAGCGCCACTAACTGTTCGGGAGATTGAGCCAAACGCTCGAGGTTAAAGCCCGTTTCAGTGTAAGTCAACTTCAGCATATTGACAGCCCTAAATTTGGAATTGAAAGTTTAAAATTGGTAATTGAAAATTGGCGATCGGGAATTGGTAATTGGGAATTAGGGCAGATTTTAGATGAGAATTACGCATCAATCTAAAATCTAAAATCTAAAATCTAAAATTCTTCCCATTCCCTATTCCCCAATTTGGTATTCGTGCCAAAACAGTTCTGCAAAAGCAACAGTGGGGTGTATGGGGGCCTTCGGCTTAGTTCGCAGAGACATTCCAGCTTCTACGGGAGTTCGATCGCCCTTACGGGAGTTGCACCGTTCGCAAGCAGTCACCACGTTGTCCCAAGTATGCGGGCCGCCCTTCGATCGAGGCATGACGTGATCCAGCGTCAAATGCCGGTTGCTACCGCAGTATTGGCAAGAATGAGCGTCGCGGCGCAGAACTTCCCGGCGATTGACCGGGGGCACTTTCCACAGGCGTTCCCTGTTACCAAAAGTCAAGCGGATTTGTTCGGGTACGTGGATGCTGCTGCTGGGCGATCGTACCAGCCAGCCGTTGCCAATGCTAAAATCCAGAGGTTCAGCCTTGCCTGTTACCAAAAGTACGATCGCCCGTTTGATGTTGACACGGCTCATCGGTAGGTAATTCTGAGAAAATACCACCACAGATTGCCTCAATACATCAGTTACTACGGTCACGGCTTGCTCCTCCTCGTCAATTTTGGATTTTAGATTTTAGATTTTAGATTTTGAATTTTGAATTTTGGTTGCTTCGTCAGCATTGGCTACATCTGATTTTTTGCCAGTTCCCCAAGCCGATCGAATTTATCAAATATCAAATCAAATGCCCCCGCTTCTCTTACTTAGAAGCGGGGGCTAGAAAAACTGCGTTCATGCAAATTTTCATCCTGTCTTGGTACAGTGAGTTTAGCTGTACCTCCCGCTTCGCGTCTCTCGATATGGCTGTGCCACTTGCAGACCGTGCCGGTCTACCTCGTTGTAATGAATTTCTGCAATTTGTCCTAATCCACTATAACCGTGTTTATTTATGCCCTGGCCCGCCCACGAAGTCGCTGCAACAGTCGCAAAACCCGTGCTAAAGACGTGTCGTAACGACTCGGAGCGACCCGTGGGGCGATCGCACTTCAGTTGATAGGTGGAGTAAGTGGGGAGAAATTTCAAAGTCGGCAGAAAGTGGTAAGAGACCTTTAAATCTAGCTTTAAACATACTACACTGATATTACACATATGTCCACCCGTCACGGAGAAAAATTATGCATACCCTACCTAGAACCTCAACCACCGAAATGGAAGTCACCAGCATTCGACTAGAAAGAGAGCTCAAGGAGAGACTCAAAGAACTCGCGGGCAATCAAGGCTATCAAGCTTTGATTCGAGATTTGCTCTGGAATTACGTGCAGCAGAAGTCTGGAGAGTATCGCCAGATGTTTTCTCGATCGGATATTCGAGCCAGCATTAATGCCACAGCACAGCAGGAGGAACGCTGCGCCCTTACAGGAGAGTTGATTCGACCGGGCGGGCCGATGTTATTAGGCCTGACAATGCACGGCGAAATGGTGCCGCTGAGTATCGGGAGTATGGCGGGATTAACCAGTTTACCCAATTTGTAAGAGCGATCGGCCTGGGGCCTTCACCCCAGGCGCTGAAGATCGTACTATTTTAGATTTTAGATTTTAGATTTGGGAATGGGTTATAAGATAAGGGTTTGGATCGCTGGTCTAGAGTTGCATTATTTTTGGGAACTGGTATAAAAATACTTCGGACAGTTTTTGATTGCCAACCGTAGAAAAAGGGTTTCAAGGCGATTCGGCAGTCGAGCTACCAACGAAAAATTGATGCTTTCAGACTACGAACTAAAAACAGTCCGGGCTATTGGTATAAAATCCCGCAGTATTTAAACAATATCTATTGAACGAACCACGAAGACGCGAAGAGCACGAAGAAAGATGGAGAAGAAGATAGCTAATGTTAGCGGTTCGCAATTGTGGTAACGCAGATGCGGATGCTCCAAAACGCGCGGGCTAATGCTAAACTTTCCATCGGGCGTGCCGAACAGACGATCGTAAATTTGATGAAAAAAATTAAGGTAATGCTGAAAAACCCCTACTTGACTGCTGTAAGTTCGATCGCCCTTCTCACAATTATTGCCGGATGCGCAGCTACTGAATCGCCCCAACTTGCATCTCCCTCTCCTGTAGCTGAATCTTCCCCGCCGCCGGTTAAACCAAGTCAGCCCTTAACAGTCTCTGCTAACAATCCCGAAACCCCCACAAATACCAAAATCCAGCAATATCTCAACGGGTTGACAGCACAAGGTTTTGCCAAAGAAGACCAGGGGATCTGGATACAATCTGGCAATACTTTGTTAGCCAATCATCAAGGTACTGTTCCTCTGTCAGCCGCTTCTATTACCAAAGTAGCAACATCTCTTGTAGCGCTGCAACAATTCGGGCCGGAACATCAATTTATCACCTTAATTGGTACAACTGGAAAAATAGAAAACGGCGTATTAAAAGGCGATTTAATTGTTCAGGGAAGCGCCGATCCGTTGTTTGTTTGGGAAGAGGCGATCGCCCTCGGTAACGCTTTAAATCAAAAAGGGATCAAGCGAGTCACTGGTAATTTGATAATTGCCGATAAATTTTACATGAACTTTGAACTTGACCCCCTCAAATCGGGAGAATTGCTCAAACAAGGATTGAACAGTGAAATCTGGTCCAGCGAAGCTGCGGCCCAGTATCAAACACTGCCTCCAAATACGCCAAAACCCCAAATAGCAATTGAGGGTACTGTAAAAGTTTTGCCAGCATCTTCCAACGGCGTCCAGCCTTTAGTAAAACATTATTCTTTACCCCTCGCCGAACTGATAAAAAAAATGAATCAGTACAGCAACAATCTCATGGCAGATATGCTAGCTGATACTGTCGGCGGCGCTAAAACAGTCGCGCAAAAAGCAGCAGCAGCAACCGGAGTTCCTCCCGCAGAAATTAAACTCGTCAACGGTTCTGGATTGAGCGAAGAAAATCTCATTTCTCCCCGGGCTGCTTGCGCGTTGTTTATGGCTTTAGAACGCTATCTTGAACCTTACAGCATGACAGTTGCTGATGTCTTAACTGTAGTTGGGAAAGATCGAGGAATACTGGCAGAACGGGCGCTTCCCAAATTAGCAGTAGTCAAATCTGGCACGTTGGATAATGTTAGCGCTTTAGGCGGAGCGTTACCAACTCAAAAACAAGAAACTGTGTGGTTTGTGATTATGAATCGCGGGGCAAATGTCGAGACATTTCGCACTCAGCAAGAGATTTTGCTGAAAAGCTTTTTGAATGAGTGGGGAAGTGTTCAAGTTTCGCCGCCCGAATTAACGCCAAATCCTACTAGAAGTAGTAAGGTATCTCGCAGCGAAATTGTCAATTGATTTCAGGCTTACGCATGGGAACCCAGAAACCGGGTTTTTTTACAAAAAAACTTGGTTGCAGCGCGCAAATTCGGCAAAAAACCCGGTTTCTTTAGTTTGTAGGGTGCGTCAATCGATTTTAGATTTTAGATTTTAGATTTTAGAGGCGACCCCACGGATAAATCCGGGGGCTTGAGGATTTTCGATTTTCGATTTTGGATTGATTCCACGGATAAATCACGTGGCGGGTACCATCAAGAAATTCCTGGTCAGCACAGAAATTTTAAATTTTCAGCTAAAATAATGCAAGCTGATGCACCCGAGGAGTACAAACTAATTTAATTAGGGGTTTTCGCCCTCGCTACCACAATCCCGATCGCACTTTCGACTCTCCTAATATATCTGTGCAAGTCGTAAGCAACTGTCACCTCCCCAGCAGGCGAAGCGTGAATTAAACCCATATTGCCGTCAGCATTGCGGTAGACTAAACCCGTGTGGGTGACATCCAATCCTTTAATCTCCGTGGCTACCGCTACAATATCCCCCGGTTTTAACTGAGAATAAACACTTTTTATCCGATTTGTCGGGATGTAATTAACAGTAGTTTTGGCTAAGTCTGCTTCTTGGCTGACAATGCACTGATAAGTTGCTTCGTCTTTGACCATTTGCGGGTAACTGCTGCGGTGCTGGCTCATGAAATTTAGTGTTTTATTCATGGGCACTCCGCCCAATTCAGCGGTGATATTTTCCACTGTTTGCCGTTTTTGATTGTCGTTAATCCATTCGGAAAAATAGTGCAACCTGCTGCAATAACCGTTCATTTTACCGTTTAAATACCGCTGTTCTTCTATGCGATTTACAAAATTTTGATAGTCGTAATCTTGTACTGCTACGCCCCGGGCGATCGCCAAAACGGTTTCTACAAACAAAACGCAATCAAATTTATTCAAAGTTACGATCAACTTTTCTTCGCCGGATTTGTCGAGCAAACCCTCGGCGTAGGGCTTTCCTAGGAAATTATCGGCGATCGCCTGGACGATTTCTCCGATCGAGCGATCGTGCAAATTTTGTTGTTTTGCATACTGTACAACCTTTTCAAAACGTGCTATGTCTTCTGGTTGTGCAGCGGTTTCTCTCTCCGTATTATTTGAATCGGGTCGTCTCGCCAGCACCTCCAGCAATTGGGAATAGGAAATGTCCGCTAAATTGTTGAAGTCCCAAAACAGACTCGGGAAACTGGAAACAGTTTGCTTGTTTGTTACTTCCCGATTTTCGCTTTCTCCCGTCAAGGAAGCCGCTACATCTGCACCGCGTCCTGCTGTTTGTCGATCGACAACAGATCCAGCAGCAGGTTGAGACTGAAATACCCAAACATGAGGTATCAAAGAATTATTCACGCTGGCGATCGCAAATCCCAAAACAGCCAGACTCAAAAAATTTCTCATGTTTTTCAAAGGATTTTGCTTCAACTGAGTGCTATCCTGAAATTTTTACAATTACTAGAAGTCTCAATCAGCCTAGCAGACCGATAAAATTGGCAACAGCGCACTCGATCGACACACTTGTCATTTAGATGCCGCCCTATTATAAACTGATCGTGCGAGTTTGATACCACAACACAATGCAAGTAGAACGCCGACGCCGCCCAATCCAGCCCCGAGGCCCAATCCAGCCCCGACGCCAAAGCAGCGAGCGTCCAGTCAAGTCCCGACGCCAAAGCAGCGAGCGTCCAGTCAAGTCCCGAGGCCCCATCCAGACCCGACGCCCAATAGACTTGTTACAAAAGTCGCTCTCAATTCTTGAAATTATCTCCGTTAATCTGCGTTCATCTGCCGTGTATCTGCGGTTGACCGATCGAGCAAAGATTCATGCAAGAGGTATAATCCAATCCCGACGCCAAAGCAGCCAGCGCCCAGTCGGGCCCCGTCGCCAAAGCAGCGAAGGCCCAGTCCCGTCTCGTCGCCGAGTGAGGACGAAATTTTCTCGGCTAAAATACCGTAACATTTTGTGTTTAATTGCCGGGGCGATCGCGTTTTTTTGGCTGGTCACAATGCCCTTCAGAATTCGCCGTCCCCCAGAACCGCCAGTCATCTTGGCTCAACAGCCCATCTCGCCTCAAGAAACACTCTCGCCTCCGACAATTGAACCATCGGAAAATTTAGCCGCTCGTCAAAGCGAGCCTACCTTCAGCTACAACATCAAAACACCTCCCAATCCAGTTTACTCTCAAGAATTGCAAGGGATTGTTGATGAAGCTGTGAAGATTGCAAGCAGTAAAGGACTGCCCACAGAACAGCTATCAATTACCTTATTTGATGTCAGCAATTCCCAAACTCACACCTTCGCCGGATATCAAAATCAAACTCTCCGATTTCCCGCTAGCGTTGCCAAATTATTTTGGATGGCAGCGTTTTACTCAGCCATCGAAAAAGGCCTCATTACGCAAAGAGAATCTGCCTTTAAAAACGACCTGGAGCAAATGATTCGCATCTCCAACAACGATGCTGCCAGCAGGCTTTTAGACAAAATCACAGATACAAAATCCGGCGGACGGCTCGCAGGAGAAGAATTGCAAACCTGGCTGAAAAAGCGCACTCAAATTAACACATTTTTCCAGTCTGCAGGCTACAACGATCTTCGTATAAGCACCAAAAATTATCCCATATACTATTTGAGGCAAGAAGGTCCAATCGGTCGCGACTTGCAATTGCGGGGCGATGCTTCCCAGCCGATTCGCAATCAAGTAACTACCGACCAAGCCGCCAGATTAATATATGAAATCTATACTAGGCAAGCGGTTTCTAGCGTCGCCAGCCGCAAAATGGCTTACTTGCTGACCAGAGATTTAGACCCCAAGGCATGGAAAAATGACCCTAGCAATTCGATACAAGGATTTCTCGGCGAATCTTTACCAACTAATATTTATTTTGGTTCCAAAGTGGGCTATACTTCCAAATCCCGCAGCGAAGCGGCATTTGTCAGAACTTTAGACGATCGCGCGATTTATATCTTAGTCGTTTTCGCAGACGCTCCGGCTTATGCCAAGGACGAAACAGCATTTCCAGCAATTTCTCGATACGTTTTCGATCGGCTAAACGCTCGCGGCCCCAGCAGTTTGCAGTGATATTGAGTAGGGCGAGTTCACTCTTTTTATATGAGGACTGACGCAAAAAAACCGGTTTCTGCCAAAAATCAGCACTGGCGACCAAATAAACCGGTTTCTGGATCAAAAATATAGGGTTTTAGACCAAGCCGGCAGCAAAAAACCCGGTTTGTTATATCCTGTAAGCAAGCCCTAATTGGATGTGTAGTTAGGAAGTCCGTCCTCTCTTGTCTGCAAAGCACGGACTAAAAACAATCAGTTAGATAATTGATTGACCGGAAACAATTTAACTGGGGCGAAAGGATTCGAACCTCTGAATGGCGGGACCAAAACCCGCTGCCTTACCACTTGGCGACGCCCCAACGTCTTAACCTTCACTATCTTAACATTCAAACACAGCAATCTGTCAAGCATTTTGACAATAAAATTTAAAAAATCTTTTTGAAAGCGATCGCCCGCAGGTTGATTCTTTGACAAGAGCGGGTCGAGCCAGCGGGAGAGCGATCCCGAACTCCTTTCCCTGTCAGGGTTCTGAGATACAGTTCCAGCTTGCTCCGTGTTTGTCCACGACAATCTGGTAGTTGATAGACAAGCCTCCGAGTCTGTGGCCACCCCCGCCGTCGAGATGTCGATCGTCTTGGGTGCGGGCTGATTTTCCTAAGAGTCGATCGCATTCCCCAAAATATTCATCAATATTTGGTTGAGGTGTCGGGGATAGCACTCTACCTTCGGCAACTCGCCGCAGTCTTAATTATCTCAATGCCCGGTATCTGCCCGTTTGACTTCAAGCGGCTGCCTCTTTCTGGGCTTTGACTAATTGCCAGCGCAGCTTCACCAAACTCGCAACTTGCCGAGTTAAAGTTTCAATACCATTTATCGTTTTTTTTGTCAATTCTCTCGGCACGGAATCTATGATACACAGCGCTCCCAGCATCTGCCCGTCCGAGGTGTATAAATTATCATTCCTGTTGACTATGCTTTTGAATACCAGAGGCGGGCTAAATCTAAGAGCCTCGGTCGGGAGGAAGCACCTTTGATAAATAGATGGGCTACGCCTCTCATCAGTAACTCACCCTCACACTCATCGCACTAAGAATACAAAAAAACACCTGTTGCGCCCCAAAAGTAAGTGGTAATTCTTTCTGGCATACCTGCTGGCATTACAGGATATAGCGTGTCAATACTTCTTTGATGACCCGCTTTCGGGTAGGGCGTTTGATTTTGGAGATTTCTCGGACTCTGATTTCTCAGGTGATTTTTTTTGCAGTCAATTTTATCCAGGCTTGTAATGCTCAACTCACTTCGATACAGCTAAATACAGATGTTTAAAGTTGAGGGACAGAGTAAAAAGCACCGAACGCACTTTTTGGTGTCGTGACCCGAGTAACAGGGGCGCATTGTGCCATAGCAGGGCATATCTCTGACCGAATGTGCTGGTTGTCAAGCACTGAGTGCCTGTTTAGCCGATAGCTTACATAGAATTTTTTAATAAGTTTAATAGTATCTTAACAGACTTGTCTAATCATGGGTAACTTGCTTGCTGGTAGATTAAAATAATTGGTTTGTGCCACAATACCAATGTCCTTTAGCGGGCGGTGCCGCAGGCTGAGGCTCAACTAAATTTAGGACATGAACTATAAAAGATTGCCAAAATGTTAAACTGTGTAAAAATACTTGGTCAAACTCGACCTTCGAGGGTTTCTGGGTTGGGATGCACATTTTGCAAGTGTTGTAATCGCCAATCTACCTCTCTGGCAATCCCTTTTTTGGAGTTTGAACTCAAAAATACCGGGGTGAGGTTTCTAGTAACGCTCCAACGGGGTTGGCATTTATTTCGCAGAGGCAATTCTCAAAAATTGACAGCGGCAATTATGTTTTCTATTTTCAAGAACTATTAAATATAGCGGGAGAAGAATATGTCTGCAAGTAGCAGTCAAGTACCAACTATTTTGGCAGTTGATGATAGCGTCGTGATGCAAGGACTTGTAAAACAGGCTTTAAGCAAAGAGTTTCGAGTTTTAGTGACAGACAATGCAGTGGATGCTTTGTCAACGATTTATCACGAACAAATTTCGGTTTTGTTACTCGATGTTTCGATGCCTGGTATTGATGGATTGGAACTCTGCCGCACGGTGCGAAGCTTGCCTCAATTTCAGAATTTGCCGATCGTGATGCTGACAGCGCGAGATGGAGCCTTTGATAAAGTACAGGGGCGTTTGGCGGGAGCGACAGAGTATTTAACAAAGCCGTTTGATGCTGAAAAGTTACGCGAAGTAATTGGTAAGTTTATCACTCTCAAATCATAACAGTTACCCGCGCTACATCAAAGAAACCGGGTTGATGATTTCAGGCAGATTGCGGAACAAAACTATTGCAATATAGCAACCCGGTTTCTGCTAGTTCATAACTCAAAATTATAGCATTTTTCCATCATGCCAAATCTAAAATCTAAAGTCTAAAATCTAAAATGGTATTACCTGTACCTGATTCAACTGGAAACCGCTATATTTCGCCTAAACCTTAAACTTTTAATTTCGCCAACAGTAGAGAAGCGATCGCGCTGAGGGCTACAACGTGTTGGGCGGCACCGAGGGCGATCGCCTCCTTGGGCATTCCAAAAACAACGCAAGTAGCTTCATCTTGAGCAATTGTCAAACCGCCCAGTTTGGCGATCGCCAGCATACCCTCAGCACCGTCTCGACCCATTCCGGTTAGTAAAACTCCGGCCGCCGCCCGACCGTAAAAATTAGCAACTGACTTAAATGTTACCGTTACTGAGGGGCAATGTCCCCCGCCAGGATCGGCTTCAGAATAAATAAATCGCCCTTGGGAATCCAATTCTAAATGACGTTTTTCCGGCGGGAAATAAACAATACCAGGTTGCGGCAATTCCCCCAAAACTGCTATTTTCACCGGCAGTTTAGATTCAAAAGCCAACCAGTCAACCAATCCCTGCAAAAATCCTTCGCTGATGTGCTGGATGCAAATGACCGGCACTGGCAAATTAGCTGGAAACTGCGAGATAATCGAGTGCAGGGCTTGCGGGCCGCCTGTTGACGCGCCGATAGCCAATAACTTAATAGTTTGAGAGTTGAGATTTTCCCTGGCTAATTGGTAATTGTGCATTGGCAGTTGATTATTTTTTTTGATAAGGCGATCGCTTGTTTCGATTCCTCCCAGCTTTTGATGCCGCGTAAATACTTTAACTCCAGACAAAACTTTAACTTTAGCGATTAATTCATTCGCGAGGCGATCGTAATCTGACGCCAACCCGCCAATTGGTTTAGGAAAAACATCTAATGCACCTGCTTTCAGAAGTTGAAATACATTTTGAGTATCGTTTGCTTGTACTGAAGCACTAATTATTAAAATCGGTCGCGGGTATTTCTTCATCACTTCCTGCGTGAATTCTATCCCGTTCATTTGTGCCATGTTCAAATCTGTACAGATGACTTCCGGCTGAAGTTTTGGGATTAATTCTAGTGCTTCTAACCCATTGCAAGCGGTTCCTACAACTTCGATTTCTGACGAAGCATCAAAAATGCGCTTGAGAACGATTGTAACTACTGGGGAATCTTCTACTAACAATACTTTAATGGGCAGCAACATCAGTTTTTTCAGGTAATTCGCAATTGGTAATGGGAAGATAGGAATTGTTAATTGGTAATTGGTAATTGAGAATTTGTCAGTGGTAATTGGTAAGCGATCCTAATTCATTATTGCCTTCCCCTTCTGCTGCCACAATTAAACTAGCCTTTTCAAGGTTTCGAGCAATATATCTTGATTAAAAGTACCTTTAGGAATATAAGCATTAGCCCCAGCATCAGCCCCTCTTTTTCTATCTTCATCTGACGCCAAAGATGTCACTAAAATGATCGGTAACTCACTGTATTCTTTTTGTTGGCGAATTTTAACAGTCAATCCCAAGCCGTCCAAATTGGGCATTTGTACGTCAGAAATAAGAGCATCAAAATAGCGCGTTTTTAATTTATTCAAAGCATCCAATCCGTCTACTGCTGTCACCACTTCATAACCTGCACCTTCGAGGATGCGCTTTTCTTGAGTGCGGGTAGCGATCGAATCTTCTGCTAAAAGTATAACTTGTTTTTGGCTGACCGTCTCAACGGGCGATCGCGCACCTGAAACCCCAGGCGATAAAACTTGCTTACGCACAGATTTTATCAAATCGTGGGGATTGATTACCATACAAACTTCCCCCGTCCCGAGAATCGTTGCACCTGAAACATTTCGCACTCGTTTCAGCAGTTGACTTTGAGGTTTAATCACCACATCCTGTTCGTCAATCAAAGCATCTATAAATAATCCCAATCTTTCCTCCCCCACTTTCAAAACAATACAAGACATTTTGGGAGAATTTGATGTCCGGGACTCTGCCTCTGTTTCCCTGTTTAATTCTTGCCAATTGTCCTGTCTCCACTTCTCATTTTTAGGCAGCCATTCTCTCTTCTTTAATTCTAGTAAATCTGCCAAATAAGCAACTGATAGCGCCTGACCATCAGAAAGTATAGTTGCCTGACCTTCGAGAGCAAAAATATCAGAATAA
This sequence comes from Microcoleus sp. BROC3, assembly GCF_036702515.1. Taxonomy (NCBI): domain Bacteria; kingdom Bacillati; phylum Cyanobacteriota; class Cyanophyceae; order Oscillatoriales; family Microcoleaceae; genus Microcoleus; species Microcoleus sp. BROC3. The sequence continues at coordinate 89,530 of NZ_JAUBTQ010000009.1, read as the reverse complement.
GCAACCTGTTTTGCCATTTCAACAAACTCAATCGGCAGGGCATAACTAATACCTTCAACCGCTACAATTAATACATTAGCAGTAGCTAGCGACGTACTGAGTTGTAGCCGAAAAGTGCATCCTTTTCCTGATATAGATTCAACTTGAATGCTGCCTTTTAGTGCTTCTACATTAGTCCGAACTACATCTAAACCCACGCCCCGACCAGAGACTTCAGTAACAAATGTTCGGGTTGAAAAACCAGGAGCAAAAATCAGCGATTTAATTTGGCTTTCTGTCATGGCATCGAGTTCTTCCGGCGTGCAGATATTGCGTTTGACCGCAGTTTGTTTAATGCGAACAAGATTCAGCCCCCGACCATCATCAGCAACTTCAATGATAATATTGTTAGCAGTATGGTAGCCTTTAATGCGGAGAGTAGCGGTTGGAGGTTTGCCGAGCTTTTCGCGTTCGGCGACTGTCTCGATGCCGTGGTCGATCGCATTCCGAATCATGTGCATCAAAGGATCTTTCATTTCTTCTAAAATGCGTTTGTCAGCTCTAGTGTTCGCACCTTCCATGACTAATTCAACTTCTTTTCCTTCCCGCTTAGCCAACTCTCTAACCGCTCGGGGAAATAGATTAAAAATAGTAGACAAAGGCAGCAGTCTGAGAGTGCGAATTCCTGATTCTAATTCCTCGGCAATTAATTCGAGTCTGGCAGTATCTTCATAAACTCGATCTTTGAAGTGATTTACTAGAGTTCCCAAACGTTCTAAACGTTCTTCTGTACGCTGGTAATAATCCTGTAACTGCATTAAGCTCGTCGATTTTTTTTGAGACCCATTTTTCTCACTTTCTATCTCATGAAAAACCAAGCGATTTATAAAAGATTCTCGGCTCCAACTTTCCCACAATGTTGTAAGTTTTTCCAGATCGGCAAGTCGGTGTAATAGCCGAGTTTTGGTAACAGTAAGTTCCCCTGTTTGAGTCATTAAATCGTCTAAGTTTTGGGTGGCAACGCGAATTGTTTCGATGCGATAAGACGAACTAGAAGAACTGCTAATTGTGGGGGGGGAAGCAGATGGAGCATCTGCTTCAGAAACGGCAGGCAAGTTTTGAGCTTGCAGCAACAATTCTTGCTCGGATTGGACCGTCGAAAAAGAGTAGTTATTATCTAAATTAGCGGCGGAATAATTTTGACTATTTGTTTCTAATACGAGCGTTTCCGAAGCAGTAAATTCCGTTTTTACTAAACTTTTTTCTGGGACTTTTGAATATTCTGGCTCTGCTGTCGGGGCGGCTGGCTGCGGTTTGTTAGAAGCACCCATCATGCTAGCGAGTACGTAAAATGTATTGATACCAGAATCTTCACCCGTGACGGCTTCGTCAACGAGTTTGCGGATGGCGTCAAAACCTTGCGAAAGTCGATCGCTAATGTCTGGATTTAGTTGAGTTTCTCCGCGCTTTACACCTCCCAAAATATGCTCTATTTGATGAGCTAAAGATGCTACATTTTTTACGTCGAGCATCCCAGCATCACCTTTAAGAGAATGGGTTTCCCGCAGCAATTCTTCTAACTTAGCTGAGTCCCCCGGATGTTGTTCCAAGTACAGCAATCCCTCGTCGAGTTTCTGCAAGTGTTCTTCACTAGCAATTTTAAAGGCATTTCGGAGTTCTTCATCTTCAATCATATGTATCTTTGGGTAATCGGTAAGTGGTAATGGGTAATGGGTAATGGTAATTCTTCTTGTTATCTGTTACATTTATTAAATCAGTTAGATCCGTTGCCGAAATTCATTCAAGACGACTAAACTACTGATTTTAAATTTTGGGCTGCTTGGTTGAGTTGAGAAATGCCGAGTTTGACTTGAGAAATGCCGGTGGCAGTCTCCTGAGCGGCGAGGTTAAGAGAGTTGACGGATTCAACTACAGCCTGAATGGCGGTCACCTGATTTCTAGCCGTAAAAGAAATTTGTTTGCTGTTTAAAACAATGCGATCTATCGACTCAGCTACCCCAGCAAATGCGTCAGCAGTTTTTCGGGCAATTTTCACTCCATTTTTGACAGTTTTTGTTCCATTATCCATCACCGTTTCTGTCAAACTAATCGCTTTCTGGATGTCTGCAACTAAAGCATTAATCTTGCTAGCAGATTCCTTGCTTTGATCGGCTAATTTGCGAATCTCGCTGGCAACAACAGCAAATCCTTTGCCGCTTTCACCTGCTCTCACTGCTTCGACAGCAGCATTGAGGGCGAGCATATTTGTTTGGTTTGCTAAATCGCTGACTAAACTGGAGATATTGCCAATGCGATCGGTTTGCTCGCTCAAACGCAAAATTTGCTTTTGAATTGCTGTTACATTTTCAGTCAAAGTTGCCATTTCTTTCAAGGTATTGTCTACTGCTTGACTGCCTCCTGCTGTGAGTTTCAGGGCTTGTGCGGCACCGAAAGCGGCCGCTTCGGCTTGCGAAGCACAAGCTTTGCTTGATTCGCCCAATTCCTCTATTGTAGTAGCAGTTCGATCGACCGCATATAGTTGTTGGCTGGCGATGCGTTCCTGCTGTTCGACGGTGACAGCAATTTGCGAGGAAGAAGAGGCGATCGCCCGGACAATTTCATTAACCGAGCGAGTAGTTCGACTAGCCAAAAAAATGGCGATCGCGCTAACAATAGCAGCCGTCATTCCCACTCCTGCAATCAGAGCATACAGCAACTGTTTTTGCGGAGCAAATACATTTTTTGTATCGTTGGCAATAATCACGCTCCAACCCAATTCGGGCATATTTTTTAAGGTTTCAATAGGAGCGTAAGTAATCAGTTGCTTAGCTCCATCAATGCGATCGATATCTATGGCACTGTTAATTTTTCTGTTGGCTTGCATTTTGGCAAAAACAGCAAAGTCTGACCGTGCATCTCTGCTCACCTGCTGAGTTTCTGTTGCGGAGAAAAACTTACCATTGCCATCAATCAAATGGTATTCCTCTTGTTTTAATTCCTCCGAGTCTCGGGTTAATTCCTCTTGGTTTTCCTGAAAACTCTGCTCTAAATAAGTTGTAGGGGTGCGAGTTCTGATGACTGCGATAGTTTTTCCTGTATTGATATCGACAATCGGCGCAGCAGCAAAAAAAGCGTATTTTCCATTAATAAATGACTTTCTTGGCTGTACAAGTGTAGGACTATTGGTTTTAATTACTTCCTGAAAATACTCGCGCTTGCCGAGATCTGTAATTTCTTCTCCGCTTGATTGCAAAATAGTATTCCCCTGGAGATCGGCGACTGCAATACTGTCGTAGCCTTCCCCTTGTTTTACATATTTATCTAACAGAGCTTGTTTTTGACTGGTTGGTGTTGTTCTGCTAACTCTGGGGTCGTTTAGTATACTTAAATTAGCTAGTTCCTTAATGTCTAGGTAGCGTTCAAAAATAAAGTAGCTGACTTCATTTGCTGTAGAGATAGCCCGTGATTCTTGGTATTTAATTACGTAGTTAGTGAGGTGCTCTCTGGCAAATAAATAAGTCATCGCTCCTGTCAATAGCAGTGGGATTGTACTGAGAGCGAGCGCAAAAACAATCGCTTTAAGTCTTAAAGAAAAATTTTTATACTTTTTTATCATAACGGATAAATCCTACCATTTTAGATTTTATTTTTTAGAACTGGGAATGACTGATGAGTATCGGAGTTGGGAGCGCAGCCCTAAATGGGATTTTTTTAACTCTTATTACTTATAATTTTTCTAAACAACTGCTTTTAAATCTAAAGCAGCTTCATTCAATCTTTGAGTTCCGACTTTAGTTTGAGTTATACCGCAAGCTGTTTGTGCCGCGGCTTGGTTGAGAGAGTTCATAGCTTCTACCACTTGTTCGATAGCGATCGCTTGCTGTTTGGCATTCAGCGAAATTTGCTGAGAGCTCAAAACTACGTTGTTAATTGCATCAGCAACTCCGGCAAAGGCTGCTGCGGTTTCTGATGCAATATTTACGCCATACTCCACAGTTTTAGTTCCTTCATCTGTCACCATTACTGTTGAGTTAATCGCCCTCTGAATATCAGCAACTAAAAGATTAATTTGCGCTGCCGATTTTTTACTTCGATCGGCCAGTTTGCGAATTTCTGACGCCACAACGCCGAACCCCTTGCCGTGTTCGCCCGCCCGCACTGCTTCCACCGCAGCATTTAGCGCTAACATATTAGTTTGATTTGCCAAATCGCTAACTACAGTTGATATATTGCCAATGCGATCGGTTTGCTCGCTCAATTGCATAATTTGCCCTTGCATATCCTGCACTTTCGTTTTTAGTGTTGCCATTGCTTCTAAAGTTTGTTCGACAGCTTTTGTACCGCCACCAGCTAAAGTTAAAGCTTGCATTGCTTGAGAGGCGGCAGTTTCTATCTGCTGTGAAGTCGCCCTAGAAGATGCGCCCAATTCGTCCATTGTCGTAGTAGTTTGATTGACTGAAGCTGCTTGCTGGCTTGCCATGCGTTCCTGTTCTTCCACTGTTGCTGCAATCTGGGCGGAAGAAGCGGCGATCGAACTAATTGCGCGATCGATCGTTCCAGCAATTCCTGAGGAAATCACCCAAGCAACACTCGCACCCAACAGCACTAATACCACCGAACCAATCACCAGGGTCGATACCAAAAAGCTTAAAGCTGCCTTCGTGGTTTGCGTTTCTCGCTTAATCATCTTTAATTCTGTGTCCCGAAATTCCCGGTTCACTTCCACAAATTCATTCACAAACTTTGTGTACTTACCTGTATTAAATATAGCTAGGGCTTCCGCTTTCTGATTTTGCTGAAATAAGCGAACTATTTCGTTAGAACCATCATAATATTGGTTGACTAGCTCCATCATCCTCTGCAAACGAATTCTCTGTTCGGGATTTTTAACTATCGGCTCTACATTACTCGCCGACTGGCGAGCCAACTCTGCACCTGTTCTAAAATCAGTTAAAAACTGCTGATTTTTATTCAGTAAATACCCGCGCATCCCCCGTACCATTTGCTCGGCACCTACGGAAATATTACTTGTTTCTCCCAGTACATCTTCTACCCTTTCCGCTTCTTGGAAAGTGTTAAACACCTGACTGGTTGTACTGAGAACTACTACGGGCAACCCTAAGTATATAGCTGCTGGTGCTAGATATCCGAGCAGCATCTTGTTTCTAATGTTTAATTTTGTAAGTTGAGCAAACATCTTTTTTTCTGTAATTTAAGATAGGGTTTCCCTTAGTAAGGTTGTGACGCTGGGATAGTCGTTGGGACTCCCGCGTTGGCCACTGAAATTAATCGGCAACTTCTGCGATCGCTCCCGTGCAGTGACAGTAGAAAATAGTATCATAGCAAATTCTGTTCTATTACCCTCTTTTCTTTAGTGTGGGGTGGCGCGGACATGGTTGGTGCAGGCGCGACCCTGAGTCTCCCGTAAAAATATCGTTTTAAACTCATATCTTGCAGCATTCTCAGCAATGTCTAATACGATTTTAGATTTGAGATTTTAGATTTGAGATTAAAGAATTGGCAAGGACTGATGACTGTAGCAATCCTCTATGAACTGTGAACCCTTTGTCAGGCTACTTCCCTGTGTCTAACCCAAATCCAGAGCGGCAATTACCGGAGATTGCCCTTACACCCATTTCACAAATTATTTAGGATTGCTAGAGCGGGGTTTCTAACATTGGTACTCGGGGGGTAAGTTTAAAAGCAGATTTGGTATAACATCTTTCTTCAAACCTCCTCATCAACAACAACTCCCCCTTTTGTCAGCAGTTTATGCAAGTTGAGAACAGCGATGATTTTTTTTTCGTAAAAAGCGGTACCCCTAAGATATTCGCGGTTAGCAGAATTTAGTGCAGCCGGAATAGTCGCAATATCTGCCACATTCAAATATATAATATCTAAGATTTCGTCCACAATTATACCGACGACCAAATCTTCAATTTCAACCACGATCGCCTTAGAGAGAGATTTTGTATCCGCCGACATATTTAAAACATTCCGAATATCGACTAGCGTCAGAATCTCGCCCCGCAAATTCATATTTCCAATAATGCGATCGGGAGTGCAAGGAATCGGAGTTACTTGGCGAATGTCAGTAAATTCGCGCACTACCCCTAGATTAATACCAAAGTATTCGCCGTTCAAAACAACCACCGCCAGTGAGATATTAATGGCAGCCGAATTTTCGCGATCGCCCAATAGCCTCAAATTGTGAGCTCGCTCTCTAAAAAGTGCCTTTTCTTCCAGCGTAGCATTCGGACAAAAAACGTGAGGCTTGCGTAAAACTTTAGCATTTTCCGCTAACAATTTTGGATCTATTTCTAACTGCAAATTTTCGACTTCTAGCTTGCCTGCTGCCGCCGAATGGTTTGCACCGCCTGCTGAAACTGGCATTTCTGCCTCTGTTGTGTCTGGAGAATATCGAATTAAACGATCGAGATTCAGCAGCATGATAATGTCGGCTTCACAGCGGGCAAATCCCGCTAAAAAATGATGCGGTGCCTCTGCCTTGTCTCGCCCGTAAGATAGCTGCGGAGTTATTGCCTCTGGGGGGATATACTTCACTTCGCTAACTTCATTGACAATGATGCCAACTCGAAATTCTTGCCATTCTATGACGATCGTACTATCTGTTACAGAATACTCCTGCCAAACGTACCCAAAACGCAGATTCAAATCCATCACGGGCAGAATTCTGCCCCTGAGATCGATCGCCCCGACAATATCTTGAGGGGCTTCAGCGATGGGTTTCAGTTCCGGCAGAAAGAAAATTTCCCGCACGCAGCCGACTTCTACACCGCAGAGCAAACCGTTCTGTTTAAATATAAGATACGGCTTAGTTTCCATATTTACCCTGACACTTTATCTAATAGGACTTGCGAAAAAAAAAATTGGTTTCTACGACAATATAGCGGTTTTCAGTTGAGTAAATTAAAGATATCGGATAGGAAACGGCAGTTCCGCTTCCTACAGTATTTCATCCGATTAAAATCTGCTGTATTGGGTTTGGCAGCCAGACACTTACAAAGAAACCGGGTTTTTATACCAGTTGAAAAAAAGAATGCTACTCTCGGCCCGCAATCTAAACCCCGATTCATCAGTCATTCCCACTTCTGTAATCTAACATTTAAAATTTAAAATGGTATTAGCATCTCCCGGCGCGTCAATTTTGTGGGCTGTACAATTTTACAATTTTTTTTTACATCCATCAATACTTGACTCGCGGTTCTTTTTCCCTGCTGTTCGATCGGAGTATGGGGCGGTAATTTTTTGAGAATATCGCAAGATGAGTTGTACATTTTTATAGCTATATTTAGCTTACCTTCTTGATTGTATATATTCCCGAGTTCGAGATAGGCTGAAACAAAAGACGGGCAAATATAAATAGTTTTTTTCAAAAAACTTTTAGCTGTTTCCAAGTCGCCTTGTTCTTCAGCAATCTGAGCTTGCAAATAATAGGGAAATACTGACATAGCATCTACTTTGCTAGCTCGCTGGCAGTGTTCTATCGCCTGAGAATACTTAGCTAAATTTGCATAAATTTGAGCCAGCAAATAATCTGCATCAAAATTGTTACCTTGCAGGTCGAGCGCCTGTTTTGCTAGATTAATTGCCTCAGCATAAGCTTGATTTTTAAAACAAGTTTTTGCCTCTAAAATCAGCATCTGAGGGGTTTGGCGAGCGGCTTTTTTTGCTGCGGGCGTTGAAGATAAATCAGACTCTTTGTTGCTCACCATATCGCCCTCGACATAGCGAGTTTGCAGCATCTTTCCCAGACCAGTACCTGCAAAATTGCCGTTATCAAAACTAGCTGGCACCCTTTCTCCCGGTAGCAACTGACGGCTGTCGCCGCCAACATCCCCTCCCTTTCCCGATTCCTCAAACGCCGATTTGGCTTTGGATGCTGGTGCAATCGAAGACTCTATTTTACCTTGTCCCTCTTCTAGGAAATTCTTGGCTTGATAAACAACCGACTCCGGGAAAACCTTTGGTTGAAACTCGTTCCTTACGTGACTGTGAACTTCAGCGTGACCGGTCATTAAATATCCTCCCGGTCTCAGCGTCTTGGCAAACTTTTTCAATACCTGTGAAATATACTTAGCTTCAAAATAAACAAAAACATTTCTGCACAAAATCAAATCCATGTTATAAATATCTGTGTAGATATTAGGAAAATTATCTGTCACTAAATTTACACAGCTAAAGCTGACAAATTGGCGCAACTTTCGGTCGATTTCCCACTCAATTTTTCGCGGATCGAAGTACCGCCTTTGCAGCTCCGGGTCAACTAAGCGAAACGACCAATGGCTGTAAATTCCCCGCTGCGCTTTATCTATTGCTTCTTGATTGATATCAGTACCTAAAACTAAAATTTTCCATTTTTCCCAATCAGAAATTAGCTGTTTTAAAATAATAACTAAAGAATAAGGTTCTTCCCCAGTCGAGCAGCCGGCACTCCAGATTCGCAGTGTTGGCTGAATTCCCAATGTCTCATGCAATTTTATTTTGCGTTCGATCAATTCTGGAAAAATAACTTTTTCCAGAAGCGAAAACTGTCCTTTGTCCCGCATGAAATAACTTTCGTTGGTTGTCAGCAGCAGGGTGAGTTCGCGCCATTCGCTTTGACTTTCGAGACTGGGAGCGGCTAACAGTTGATAATAATTATCGGGAAAGGCTATTTTTACAGCTTTCATCCGAGTCAAAAGTTTTTGAGAGAAAGCCGATCGATCTTGCGGGCGAATTTGTAAACCTGTGCGCGCCGTAATTAATTGAATAAATAGCTGAATTTGTGAATCATTCATATCAGCTCGGGTAAATGGGTTGAGGTATAACCTGCTATCTTGGAGGATTGGTAATGGCGAATTAGCTAAGCATTGGAGCCGATCGCACTCACAAAAAAGATACCAACACAAATAATATCATGTCCGGTCGATCGACGCCAAGATTCGGGTCGGGGCGAGTAGACGCTTAGCTGCTGCCCCTATTAACAAATCGGGCGTGAATCCCCCGACAAAAAAAATTATCGTGAATTTAGCCGACATGATATTAAAGGCCAAAGGTAGAAAACATAAGCCAGGAAAAAATTCGACCGTTTGCCTTCTACCTTCTGCCTTCAAAGGCACTAATCTCCAACTTTAAGCTGGATAAATGCGCAGGCGGCGATTGGGTTCTTCCCCAAAACTGTGGGATTTCAGGTGATAGTGTTCCACAAGTTCGTGCTGCATTTTGCGGACGTTGGGAGAACGGGGCAGGAGTTCCACCGGCTGTCCCTTCGGAATGACAATTTGCTCGACTGCTAAGCGCGTTTCTTCCAGAGCTTCGAGCTCGTCAGAAGAACCGCTGCGGGCGAATAAGGCGAGGTCTGCCACTTCCGGGGTGCCCGGGTCATCCATGTCCAACAGGCGCCGCAAAGCTCTGGCTACGTGGGGAATAGTGGCGGCCTTAATTGTGTGCACGGGAACTTGGCGAGTTTTGGCCAAGTGCCTCAATTTCGACTGGTTCCGAACGTTCGATCGCAAAGCCACAACCACGTCAGCGCTCTCAATATCCTTCGTCAGCAGTACCGGCAGGTTCAGCGTCGAAATCACCTGTTCGAGCTGGTGGCGAGGTATGCCGTAAGGATAAACGTGGAGGGGCAAATCTTCGCCGTTAGGGCCGACATTATGGGAATAGCGTCCGGCCTTGGGTACCGGTTCGACGGACAGGGATTCTTCGAGCAGTTGCTCGAAATACCGAGTCTCAGAAACCGGCGCGCTTTTAGCAGCAAAGTTCTCGCTGGGAGCCGGCATCGGCACCATTTTGCCAGCACTCCGCCACCCTGAGATCGGTGTGACGGGCCGGATTGCCGATACCGCAGCCGGGCCGCTGGAAGCTGCCATCCCCGGAAACCGAGCGGGGGGAGCGGCTGACTCCTGCTCGATAATTATTTCTCCAGTCTCGCTGACGCTTCTGATTTGCTGGTGCGGTTCGCGTCCCCGCAGCAAAGTGTCGATCGCATCTGCAACTCGCTCGTGTATTACCCAGCGCTGGCGTTCCAGCATTTCGATGGCAATTTCAAAAGTTGGCGGTGCTTTGCGCTCCAAAACCGTCTTTTGAGAACCGCGCCGTCTTGCTTCGTCATCTCCCAGCGTCACCGCTTGGATGCCCCCAATTAAATCTGCCAGAGTCGGGTTTTTCATCAAGTTTTCGATCCGGTTCCCGTGGGCGGTACCGACCAACTGCACGCCCCTTTCGGCGATCGTCCGAGCCGCCAAAGCTTCGAGCTCCGTGCCAATTTCGTCAATCACGATCACTTGCGGCATATGGTTTTCCACTGCTTCGATCATGACTTGGTGCTGGAGTTCGGGACGGGAAACTTGCATTCTGCGAGCTCTGCCGATCGCTGGGTGGGGAATATCTCCATCTCCGGCAATTTCGTTGGAGGTGTCGATGATTACCACCCGTTTTTCCAAGTCATCGGCGAGCACGCGGGCAATTTCCCGCAGGGCCGTGGTTTTGCCAACACCGGGGCGGCCGAGCATCAAAATTGACTGACCGGTTTCCACTAAATCGCGGATAATGCCGATCGTCCCGAACACAGCGCGGCCAACCCTCAAAGTCAAGCCGATAATCTCGCCGCTGCGGTTGCGAAGGGCGCTAATTCGGTGCAGGGTTTGCTCGATACCGGCTCGATTGTCGCCGCCGAAGTGGCCGACTCGTTCGATGCAATAGTTGAGGTCTGCCTTGGAAACTGGCGTTTGGGAAAGAGGTTCGGCCAAGGATGGAAAACGAGCTTCTGGTTGGCGGCCCAAATCCATGACAATCTCAATGAGATTGTTGCGCTGCGGGTGCTGCTCTAAGGGCTGCCGGATCTCATCTGGCACGATGTCTAATAATCTGTTGAGGTCGTCTGTAATCTGCATTCGCCTCGATGTGTTCGGTGACGTTTTCAACTTTTTAGTCATTAGTCATTAGTCATTAGTCATTAGTCATTAGTACCAATGCCCAATTCCCAATGCCCAATTCCCAATGCCCAATGACTAAAATTCTTTGAGCTGGGAAACTAGAGAACAAGCTAAACTCACGGCCTCCGAGAGAAGTTCTGGGACGGCTTCGAGCTGAGGTAGCCGAGATGTTTGAACTTCGGCTGCTGACCGCGCGACTGCCACCGGAACGGCATAGGCTCGATCGGTCTGCATTGTTTCTAATTGTTCTAAAATTGGCGATAGCAAAACCCTGGCATAGCTGCCGTAAGCTATACCTGCAATTTTTGGGGCATCAGGAATTGACAAATTTTTCCCATGCTCCCCGATCAGTCCTTCGGCTCTCAGCTTGCTGACAGTGTGAGCATTAGTGCCGCCTGCAAGTTGCACGTATCCCGGCAACTGGGCAGCCAAAACTTTTTGACCGAGTTTGACCGCGGCTCTAGTCGTTCCTGTTCCGATATCTCCGCTCATTGGCCTACCGTCCGTTTGCCAAATTAGGGGACAAGAAAGGGGGGAAATTATTTGATAGAGTGTCCGCAAATAATCAATCAAACCGTCTCCATCGGGGCAACTAATTGCTATTACCTTGAGTTGAGCGACCCAGGGAGCTATGCTCGACCAAAGTCGCGCAAAATCTGCCTCTCTGCCTACTTGCGTGTGGATTTCTAGGGCGTCGGCACCGGATTGCAAGATTAAAGGTGCGATCGCGGCGGGAGCAGACACGTAAGAACGAGTGTAAATCAGTTGGCTCGGACAAATCGGCAGACAGCGACCGCAGCCATAGCATTGCTGGTCTATCACCCCGGAAAAACCACTGCCAGCACTCTGAAAAACTATTGCTTCGGCTGGACATATTTTTTCGCACGGCCGCCAGCAGTCCGCCGGACAATCGGCTGGGTTGAATTCGGCTTTGCGAAAATGCGGGTCTTCCCCATCGTTTAAACTCACCATCAGCAACGGCAACCCTTTGCCGCCAAACCTGCGGTTTTGAGTTCTTGCCTGTAATTCGCTGGCCACTTGTAGGGCTTCTTTCGCTGCGGCGACGGCGGCGGGATCTGCCGCGACATCGATACAGTCAGCGCCTGCTAAGGTGTAAGCCAAGGTGAGATTCCGTACAGCAGGCAGGTGTTGAAAGCTCGCCCCACAGATCAGCTTGAACCAATGGCCATCTTTTAATGAGTTTAGGGGATGATAATGTTCTGTCACCCTTATATGCTAATCCTTTGAGCTGAAAATTACTATCTGAAAATTTCTACTTAATTTTAAAATTTAGGCTGATACGAGCTGGAAACGCTACTGATAGCAGTAGCTCTGGTGCTGTTGGCCCTATATGTAGAGTTCGGAGGTAACTATTTTTGAGAAATCTAATTTTTTTGAGAGTGCCTAACGATGACGCAATTTTCAAGTTGGGCGATCGGCTTTAGTTACGGACAGACTCTCTATCGTATCATACTTGGGTCGATTAGGCAAGGAAAAAGTAGACTAGAGATTTTTTTTGGAAGTGACCGTGCAGTGGCCATTGCCATAAAGTTCGATCGAGCATTGAAACCCATCGACCAACCGCAGATGAACATTATCCTCCCTGGCTAGAAGCTAAATTCATCTGGGTTAATCTGCGATTGGTCGAGCTATACTACTTGCTCAGCCGCTTGTAAACCGTAGCCAAAGCATGGCTATCCCCCACATTTCCCGGAAACAAAACAACTGGCAAATTGGGAAACAGAGGATGATTAGCCTCTGTTTTCACCACCGAACAACCGGCAATAATTTGACCGATTTGCCTGACACTTTTGAGCGACAAACCTGTACTCAAAACATCATTAGAAGTAATCCCGCCCTTGCTAATTAAAAACCCGATATCTGCAGGCAGTCCCCGCACGATATCCATCAATAAAGCAGAAACCGCCTCTCCAAATTTTAACCTGATTTCTGCATTGTCAAATTCGAGTTCCTTGCGGCTGGTATAAATTACAGGCGTTTTGCCATCTGCATGAGCAGTGCGAACTTTTTCGAGAATTTCATCGAGCATTTGGGTGCGATACTCTGGTGAATCTTCTAGCAAATGAGATACATCTATTTCAATGCTAACTATATTGGGTTCTTTTAACAAGCGTTCCAATTGTTCCGTAGTTTTCTTAACGTGGGAACCAACTATTACTGCACCCGGTTTGCCATCTCTCACATATTTTGCCATTTCGTCGGCTGCTACTGGCTGTGGGCCGAGGTCAGCTAAGGATGTTAAAATACTTGCTGCACTGCGGAATAAAAACTTTTTGCCTTGACTGACTGCATTGAGAATGTGTTTGGCAAATGTGTCTAAATCGCCTTGGCTTTGGCCGTCAACAACTGCACATTGGTTGTCTGTCATGTCCATCAGTCGATCTAAACTTCCGTAGCGAATGTCTCCGAGTAAAATGCGATCGACTGCATCAGCGGGGATGCGACCTTTGGTTTTTTCTTCTACATAGTCTGGCAGGTAACTGTGACTGTACCCGAAGACTGAATCTTTGGCAAATTCAGTTTCGTGTACTGGTGTCGGGACACTGTTAACTATTAGGTAGTGTACGCTGTGGCGGGTAATTCTGCCTCCCTCAAAAAAGGCGGGAATTAGAAAATGAGCGTCGAAGGGGCCAAGTTCTTCGGCGATCGCGTCGGTTTCGATGGGATAGTGGCCGCGCAGGGTAGAATCGGAACGGCTAACTATTAGGAAGTCTTCGATTTTTTCGGTGGCGATCGCCCTTTTTAGATTTTGGCACACTTCGCGGGTGACGGAGGCTGCTTTTTCGGGAGTTAGCGATCGAGTATTTGTCAGGATGAAGAAAATCGGGCACTTGTCCCGCAGCCCCAAACGCAGGGTGTCTTCGTCCCAACGTGTCAGCAGCAAGCAACTGTGCACGGTTTGAGAACCAGTCGGATCGTCGTCGAGAACTATAATCTTGGGTTTAACAGAAGACATACTGACCTGGTTGTTAACGTCACCTTTCCAAGATATCCTTACCTGTTACGTAACAGGAAAAAATTTACAATAGTTATGATATTTTTTTCACAATTCTCATAACTTATAATTTGGAGAATGTGTTTTAGTTATATCGGTTCAATAAGCTGCCTGTTGCTAGTGGGTAAGAGGCGCACGCAGCCGTGCACGCTACTAAGTTTTGCCATTTTTAAAATTAGCCGCGTTTCGATCTTGCAACTTTTTCATTTCTGTTTGAACTCCGACAGCTACCTGCAAAGCTTCGTTGAGCAATCGCCCTTGTTCGCTGGCTCGATCGCTAATTTGCAGGGCATTCAAATTTTTTAAGTTATTGGCAAACAATTCGGAGTTAGTAGCGACAAATTTTTTGTTTTCCCTAAGAATTCTTTCGGTTTTCAACGCTCGAACTAAATCGTCTCTGATTAGCTGCAAAGCTTGAATAACTTTTGCGCGATCGCCGATTTTGACTTCCGCATTGCCAGCATCTTCTATCTTGTCATTAATTTCAATCGCTTTGATTATACCATTATAGCGATCGACATCATCAAAAAGATTGATTAAATGTTGGTTTTGCCGACTGCACCAAATTTTCCAGGCATCCTCCAAGATTAAACCAACGATCGCAGCGAAGTGAAGGACGAACCACCACACATACGCCCTAGGAAATATCGCAACTAGCAGCCAACAACTGATTAGAACCAAAACAATTAAACCGACTGTTTTCAAAGCTTCGCGGGCAAACTTAGTCGCTGTCGGCGGCCGGTATACGCGATCGGGCCCCGCGCCGGTGAGGTGCTTGAGCTCACCGAGAGTAATTTCTAATCCCTGAATGTCAGCTCGCATAAATCTTTACAAATATATGTTAATTATAAAGTTTTGTAGTAGAACAAGGGGCTCGTCTACAATAAACCTAACACTTTTTTCACCCAACCCTGCACTATGTCCGCACGTCCTATATACCTCGACAATCACGCCACAACCCCCGTAGATCCACGGGTACTTGATGCGATGCTGCCGTATTTCACCGAACAATTCGGCAACGCAGCCAGTATCAATCACGTCTACGGCTGGGAAGCAGAAGCAGCGGTAAAACTGTCACGACAAATCATAGCAGAAGCGATCAACGCCTCCCCAGAAGAAATTGTTTTTACCAGCGGCGCCAGCGAAGCAAATAACTTAGCGATTAAAGGCATCGCTGAAGCTTATTTCAGTAAAGGAAAGCACATTATCACAGTAAAAACCGAACACAATGCAATTCTCGACCCCTGTACCTATTTGCAAAAATTGGGGTTTGACATTACTGTTTTACCCGTGAAAAGCGACGGGCTGATTGATATAGGCGATTTGATCAAAGCGATTCGGGCCGAGACAATTTTAGTTTCAGTGATGACGGCTAACAACGAAATTGGCGTCATCCAGCCGATCGCAGAAATTGCAGCAATTTGTCGCGGAAATGACATTCTTTTTCACACAGATGCGGCACAGGCGATCGGCAAAATTCCCCTCGACGTAGAGGAGATGAATATCGATCTAATGTCCTTGACAGCCCACAAAATCTACGGGCCAAAAGGCATCGGTGCTCTCTACGTGCGCCGCAACAAACCGAGAGTGCAGCTAGCGCCCCAAATGCACGGAGGAGGGCACGAACGGGGAATGCGATCTGGAACTCTCTACCCACCGCAAATAGTTGGGTTTGCCAAAGCAGTAGAATTGGCAATTGCAGAAATGCCGTCGGAAACAGAACGAGTGGTTAATTTGCGGCAGCGTTTGTGGGAAAAATTGAGTGAATTGGGCGATGTTTTTCTCAACGGTCACGCTACTAAGAGATTGCCGGGGAATCTCAATATTAGTGTAGCCGGGGTTGACGGTCAAGCGTTGATGTTGGGTTTGCAACCGGCGGCGGCAGTTTCTTCGGGATCTGCTTGCACTTCCGCGAAAATATCGCCATCTCATGTTTTAGCAGCGATCGGGCGATCGGACAAATTAGCTTATGCTTCAATTCGGTTTGGTATTGGCCGGTTCAATACCGAAGCAGAAATAGATGCAGTCGCCGAACACGCGATCGCAACTATTACATCTCTCCGACAAGCTCAAAAAGTAATGAGTTAGAAAGTATTGGTGTCAACTTAAGCCTAAAACCCACTGTCTCTGTCATTTTTATCGAAGTCTCGATCCCCCTAAATCCCCCTTAATAAGGGGGACTATGAACATACTCTTGTCCCCCCCTTATTAAGGGGGGCTAGGGGGGATCTGGAAGATGAAAAAAAGTCATTTAGTCACTTATAACCAAACACCTCGCGCACCCGATAAATCGGTTTTCCCTGCGACTCGTGATAAGTCCGCATCATCACTTCCGCCAACAAACCAAAACAGAATAACTGCACGCCAGTTAACAGCAAAACCACAGCCAAAATCAGCAAAGGACGATTGCCAATACTTTGACCAAAAGCCAATTTCAGGAAAGTCAAATAAATCCCTAAAACCGTTCCCAACGTCATAGAACTCAGTCCCAAAAGTCCAAAAACGTGCATCGGTCGAGTCAGGAACTTTTTCATAAAAGAAATAGTTAACAAATCCATCAACACCCGAAAAGTCCGCCAAATTCCGTACTTACTTTGACCGAAACGGCGGGCGTGATGTCGCACCGGAAGTTCTGCAATTCTCGCCCCTTCAATAAACGCCAAGGCAGGCAAAAAGCGGTGCAATTCCCCGTAGAGATTCAAGTCTGCTACCAACTCGGATTTATAAGCTTTCAAAGAACAGCCGTAGTCGTGCAGAGTTACGCCTGTAACGCGACCAATTAACCAGTTCGCAATTTTAGAAGGAATCAACCGACTAATAGTATTGTCTTGCCTATTTTTCCGCCAGCCGCTAACTAAATCGTAGCCTTCATCTAACTTTGCCAACAATAGCGGAATATCAGCCGGGTCATTTTGCAAATCGCCGTCAAGGGTAACAATAGCACGGCCGCGAGCGCGATCGAAACCTGCCGACATGGCAGCAGTTTGCCCGTAATTGCGGCGCAAAATTACAGCACAAAGGTCATCGCGAGTGCTGGCTAACTGCTGGAGAAGTTCAGCCGAACCGTCCTTAGAACCGTCATCTACACAAATAATTTGATAGCTGAGTCCAGATGGTTGGATAGAAGAGGCGATCGCCTCAATTAAATGAGGCAAACTTTCCACCTCATTATACACCGGCACCACCACTGAAACGTCGAGAACAACCTCCGCGCCAGCCTGCTGTGCAGCCAATTTTTCCAAAAATAATGCAGCGTCCATTTTTTTATTCGATAATATTAACAGTCAACCGTCAACAGTCAACGGTCAACAACTAACTAGGTTGATAACTTGCCACAACTTTACCATATCCCCGCAATTGCTGGTAATAAGCTTGACTGACTCGATCGCCATCCTCCGACAAAACATCGATACCGATACCGTTGCGACCTTGTGCTTTTCCAGAACTGTGAATGTAGCGATTATCTCCGAGATATAATCCTACATGAGTGGCTTTTTCTGGCGTACCAAAAAATACTAAATCTCCCGGTTCTAAAGCACTGATACTAATAGGTTTAGTAAAAGCTTCCTGCTGATAAGCATCCCTCGGCAACCAGATACCGGCAGCCACAAAAGCCGCTTGCATCAAGCCCGAACAATCATAATTGGGCCCGACTGTACCGCCCCAAAGATAATAATTGGATTGGTTCATAGCCTCGCGAGCGAAAGTAATTACAATGGGTAATTTTTCCTTAATTTCCGCCTCAGAAACCACCAGAGGATGATACACTGTTTCTGTCGGATCGAGCAACTCAACATCTCCAATATCCAGCCATCCCGGATAATCATCTTCGCACAGCCGCACCATCACAGCCGTTGTATCCCCCTCAACAACCGAGTCTATGCCATTTCTCCCCCCCTTCATAAGCTGGGGGGGGTCAACTACTCGCAAATGTCGGCCCAGCGCTGCTTGAGTTGCCAATCGATCGCACTTTGGGGAATCGTAAATATTTATGTGCGATCGGGCCCGGTACTCCACAACATCAGATAATTGATAATTGGCCATTGCTAATTGCTCATTGTTTGCTGTTAATTGTTCGCATTTATTGTTCGCATTTAACGATAGATTGCCATTAGCTGCTAGCCGTTAACCGTTAAGCGTCAGCCATTAACCATGACATTTTTTCACAAAGACGAACAATTAGAAAACCTCGGCAGTAGCATTATAGACTCCGCATTGTCAAAATTTACAGGATTAAGTGGCGATCGTACAGCCATTACCTGGATAGTCTACGATCCGCCGGTGCGAGTCAATACAGGCGGAGCCCTGAGTCCAGAAGAATTTTGGAAATATCAACCCCGAGGTTTTAGCGCTAAAGCTTCCGAACGAATTTATCCAGCCAGCATCGTCAAATTATTCTACCTCGTTGCCATCTGGGAATGGGCGCAAAAAGGCATGATTCAAACATCGCCAGAATTAGAACGCGCCGTCCGAGATATGATAGTTGATTCCAGCAACGACGCCACCAGTTTAGTAGTAGACGCCCTCACCGGCACCACCAGCGGCCCAGAATTATCACCCGCCCCCTTTGAAACTTGGAAACAGCAGCGAAACATCGTCAACCGTTACTTTCAATCATTAGATTGGCCGGAATTACAAAATATTAACGTCAATCAAAAAACCTGGTGTGACGGCCCCTACGGTCGCGAGCGAGCATTTCTGGGAGAATTAATGGAAAATAGAAATATGCTGACCACAAATGCAGCGGCGCGTTTGCTGCACAGTATAATCGGCGGCGTAGCTGTTTCTGCCCAAGCATCGCAAGAAATGATGGGTTTAATGAAACGCAGTTTAGACCCAGCAGAATTAGAGGCAGATCCCGAAAATCAAGTTACAGGTTTTTTAGGCGGGGGATTGCCAGAATCAGCAAAATTGTGGTCAAAAGCGGGACTGACAAGTCAAGTGCGTCACGATGCTGCTTATATTGAAATAGCGGGTTTGCGGCCGTATTTGTTGGTTGTATTTACCGAGGGGAAAGAGAATAGCAAGAATGAAGAGATTTTGCCATTTATATCGCGGCAATTTGTCGAAGCGATAAAAGTGCTTAATTAAACTTTAACTTGTAAATTGACAAAACTTAAAATTTTTGTGGAGCCTGCTCTTATGCCAGTCGCCAATTAGGAGCTTAAAGATACAGCAGGGTGCAGGTTTATGGAGTACAGTGGCAGCAGTTTGTAAAACACTTTCGTAAGTGCTTGGGATTAAAGCGTACTCTATTCACCTCGACTCTACTGTATCATTTAAATAGTCGAGCTCTAAAAGAGGTCAAATATGGACATACAGCTTATCCCCCTACGTGCTGCCGTTTGTTCCGAACGCTCAACGACTCTAGATGTTTTAGTCAGAATTACGCCTCCAGCACCGGAAAAAACAATTGAGCGACCGCAGCTTAATTTAGGTTTAGTAATCGATCGCTCTGGTTCTATGGTCGGACAAAAAATTGAATACGCACGGCAAGCAGCTAGTTACGCGATCGAACAGTTGTTACCAAGCGATCGCGTTAGTATCACGATTTACGATTACCAGATAGAAACCCTAGTCCCTAGCACCCTTGCTACTCATAAATCCCACCTTTTGCAGGAAATTAAAAAAATTCATGCCAGAGGCAGGACTGCACTGCACGCCGGATGGATGCAAGGAGGAATTCAAGTTAGCCAACACCTCAATCCCGAACACTTAAATCGAGTCATTCTATTATCAGATGGACTAGCCAATGTCGGCGAAACAAATCCTGATGTAATTGCCTCCGATGTAAACGGTTTAACCAAACGAGGTGTCAGCACTACCACAATGGGAATTGGTCAGGATTACAACGAAGACTTGCTAGAAGCAATGGCGCGGAGTGGGGATGGCAATTATTATTACATTCAATCTCCCGAACAATTGCCAAGTATCTTTCAACAAGAATTACTGGGCTTAATGGCGACAGTTGGCACAAATGTCACCTTGGGAATTGAGCCACAAGCTGGAGTAGAATTGGTTGAGGTACTCAATCAGCTCGATGTCACCCCAAATGGTCGGTTTCGCTTACCTAATTTAGTAATTAATAATCCAGTTGATGTAGTCGTGCGCCTGAAAGTGCCAGCCATGACAGAGGAAGTAGATTTATGTTATTTTCGCCTCAGTTGGAACGACCCCGAACAACCACAGGAGCAAAAAATCCGCGTTTCCTTGCGCTTACCCGTCGTCAGTGCTGCACAATTAGAGGAATTTCCCTTCAACTCTGAGGTACGACAGCAAGCGATTTTAATGATGACAGGACGCGCCAAAAAAGAAGCCGTCAGACTGGTAGATGGAGGGGATTACGATCGCGCCAGCCAACTATTGCAGGAGACAAAACAGCAGTTGCTCAACAATCCCGATCTTCCCATGAGTGCGCCAGAAGCGGAGGCAATCACCGACTTAGAAGTACAACTTCAGGAGCGGGAATATACTACATATCGCAAAATGTCAACTCATCAAAGCTACACCCGGGCTGTTTCTCGCAGTAGCGGTCATGTCAGCCTTTTATACGCTTATCGCAAAGGCCCGATCTTGGGGAATATTACTGAAAATTTAGGAGTCGATGCGATCGTTAACTCGTGCGATCGCGACCTATCCAACTCTGGTGCCATATCCAGCGCAATTCACCAAGCTGCAGGACCAGAACTTCTAGAAGAATGTCGCCGTATAGGTGGTTGTGAGGAAGGGGAGGCGAAAATTACTCCTGGCTATAATTTGCCGACACCGTGGGTTATTCATACGGTTTGTCCCCCTTGGCGCGGTGGCTCTCAGGGAGAGGAAGATCTATTAGCAGAATGTTACTGGGGTTGTTGGGAATTAGCTGTACAGCATTCACTGCGGAGTATTGCTTTTCCAGCTATTGGAACGGGAGAAATGGGTTTTCCAGCCGAGCGTGCGGCGGAAATTGCTTTTGCACAAACCCGTCGCTTTCTTTTAACATCTAGTGCGATCGGGTCTATTCTTTTTGTTTGTTTCGATTCAGATACTCATCGTTGCTTCCAAAATGAATTCTTGAAAATTTCTGGTTTGTAATGGTTTTAGTAACAAAACTAAGGTAAAACGATCTCGCTTTTAGAGCCCCGACTTCTTAAAGAAGTCGGGGCTCTGGGTTTCTATTTTTTTAGCTGGGCTTACTTAGAACAACTTAGAACGGAGAGGGAGGGATTTGAACCCTCGAAGGATGTTAACACCCTTAACAGATTAGCAATCTGCCGCTTTCGACCACTCAGCCACCTCTCCAAGATGACAGTAACTAACTATAGCACACACATCTTATTTTTGCCAACCCCTTATTGAAAAATTCCTCAATCCCTTACTCTGTATACATTTCGCGACCTCAACCTCCAGCCTCTTCCCCAAAGCCCCTAGCCTTCAAGTGCTTTTCCCAACTAAAATTGGAACTCAAAAAGAACCTCTTAGTATACAAATACCCCAAGCGGTACAGGTGAGCCTTGCGATCGGCATCCAGATTAAAGTCCGTCGTCGTCACCCCAGCTTCAGTCACATCAATATTAATCACCCTGCCCTTATCCATTTCTCGCTGGTGATAGCGGTCTCTTGCTTTCATCATCGTTCTGAACATCGCCGCCAGCATCGAGAGGGGAGTATCAATCTTAGCTTTAGTCTCAATTCCGGTATCGACTAATCGAAACCCAAAGGTAAACCAGCGGGGCGGCGCAGGAGTCGCACCGACGGATTGTTTGTCATAAATCCACAGGGGGAAATTGCTCAAAATTCCGCCATCTACAATTAAGTCATCGCCGAGTTTTCCCGGTTCAAAAAATAGGGGAATACTCATCGACAACCGCACAGCTTCAGCTACGCTAAAATCTTCGGGATTTTTGAGCTGCAACTGCTGGTATAAAGCATCGGAATCCGCCGATTCCTGCCGCCGCAAGTCGTCGGGAAGCACCAACATTTCACCGCGACTGAGGTTGGATATTACTACTTTTAATTCCCGCTCTTTTACGATTTGTTTGACATCGGCAAAAGTGTGCAAGTTACCTCGACCGAGCATGGCTTCCAGCCACTGCCGGAACGGCTGCGCCGAATATTCTCCCATCTGACGGCTAACTGTTAGGAAAAGTAGCGTCCAAGCTGGGGATTGCAAATCATCGGCGGGGTCGCCGTTTAAAATTAGAGGACTGTTTTTTTGAGTTAAAAATATGCTGTAATCGAGCTGTCCTAAAATTTCCTCTAAATCATCAATTGACAAGTCGGTTGCCAATACTGCGGCAGTAATTGCACCTGCCGAAGTGCCGGCCAATTTTCGCCAGTTGATGCCCAAATCGCTACAACACCGGAGTGCTCCTAAAAACGCAACTCCGCGCACGCCGCCGCCTTCAAAAACACCGTCGGCATAGATTTGACCGTTTTCGTCGGGAGGCGGAAATTTGCTGAGAATTGTTTGTTTCTCGGTGGCGGTGATTCTGACGCCCGGTTCTTGCAAAATTTGCTGCGGATACCACTTGCTCATGGGAAATACCTCCGATAATTTTTGGGTTTTAGATTTGAGATTTATAGCTATTGTTCTTGATTGTTGTCGGCATCCATTGCCTCTTTGACGTATTGTTGAACTTGCGATCGCACTTGTTCGTAGGCCACCGACGCGCACCAAGGTCGGAGAGATAAAATAGTTGTATCGGGAGTAATCTCGGCTACCAAACAAGTCGGGGGCGGATTCTCCAACACCAGCGGGTGAGAGTGGGCAATTTCTAATAACTCAGCGACAGTTGGACGAATTGGCCGATCGCCAATATCAATCTTCAAGTCTACTCGCCTCGTTCCCATTGCCGTTGTATTTTTCAATGTACCGTTAAACAACTGATTGTTCGGGACAATAATTTTTATCCGATCGTCTGTCACCACGGTGGTTGAAAAAATCCCGATGCTGTCCACCACTCCCTTAACATCCCCAGCTTCGATCCCATCTCCGACTTCAAAGGGGCGCAAACTAATCAACATTACCCCAGCAGCAAAGTGCGACAAAGTATTTTGCCACGCCAAACCGATCGCCAAACCCGCTGCACCCACCACCGCAACCACGCTGGTAGTTTGAATTCCCAACTGACTCAAAGCGGCGACTACTCCCACTACCAAAATCGTAATTTCAGCAGCTTGAACTAAGAATTTCCGCAGCGTGGCTTCGGTGCGACTCAGTGCTCGGCGAGTCACGCGGCCCGCAAAGCCGATCGCAAATCGCGTAATTAACAAAATGCCGATCGCCCACAGCAGTTGAGGTACAATTTTAAACCCCAATTCTACGAATTTTTTCGAGAATTCTTGGGCTACTTCCAAGGCTTGTGTTCTTTCTGCATTTAGCTGAGAATAGAAGGTTTGGGCTATGGGTAAAAACGTCTGAATAACTGTCATATCAATTGGGAATTGGGAATTGGAAATTGAGAATTGCAGTCTCAGTCTTATCGCTTATTACGAGAGTCCGACGGGGGTTGAAAACCCCTGTATCATAGCCGAAGTCCTCTCAAAAAGGACTAAAATCAATAATTTACTCGCTCAAAGTCTTGAGTCGGTTTTAACCGAGATATTGCACCATTGTCAATTACTTGTTTAGGAACAGGCTTTCCGGCCTGTTCCACAAGAGATGAATTTTATTGTGGAACAGGCAAGATGCCTGTTCTTGAGAAGGGTGCAACATCTCAGTTTAAACCCACTTTTGCTATGAGGCAGGGGTTTAAACCCCTGCCGGACTACTGTTAATAGTTTACTGCTACGCGGGGCAATCGGTGTTTAAAACCGCAAAGAATTTCCCACGAAATAGTTCCTAAAGTCGCGGCCCAATCGTCAGCAGTAATTTGATATTCCCCATCTTTGCCCAACAGCGTCACCACTTCGCCGACTTCTAAATCTGGAATATCGGTTACATCCAGCATTAATTGATCCATCGTTAGCGCACCCACCTGCCGCACGAATTGACCCCGGACTAAAACCTGCATTTTATTAGAAAGATTGCGCGGAATGCCATCTGCATAGCCGATACCAATTACGGCAATCTGTGTCTGGCGCTGAGCTATAAATTGATAGCCGTAACTGACGCCTGTTCCTGCTTCAATTGTTTTCACCTGCGTTACCCTAGCTTTTACCTGCATTGCGGGCTTCAAATTGGCGATCGACTGCAAGTGAGAAGCTGGATAAAGACCGTAGGTAGCTAAACCGACTCGCACTAAATCGTAGTGCAAAGCCGGGTCAGCGAGGGCTGCTGCAGAGTTGGCCAAGTGGAGGCGGGGGGGGTTAATTCCTGCTATTTTAATTTGCTCGATCGCCTGTTGAAACCGCTGGTGCTGCTCTCTCATAACTGCGGGGTCGGGACTATCTGCTGTCGCCAAGTGAGAGTAAATGCTGGCTAATTTTAAATTGGGCAACCGCTGGACTAATTGCACAAATTCTGTTGCTTCTTGCCAGGGCGTACCCAAGCGAGACATTCCCGTATCTAACTTAGCGTGAACCGGCAAAGATTGGTTCAGATCGGCAAGAACTTCCGAAAAAATTAGGGCTTGTTTGGCAGTACAAATAGTGGGCTGCAAGTGCCAATGGGCGATCGCCTTTACCTGTTCCGCTGTATGGGTTGCCCCCAACAACAAAATCGGCGCTTCTATCCCAGCTTCTCGCAATTCTATTCCTTCGGGAATTGTCGCCACTCCCAGCCAACTAGCACCTGCTTGCAATGCTATTTTACTGACTGCAACAGCACCGTGCCCGTAAGCATCCGCTTTCACAACTGCCATCAGTTCTGTGTGGGGAGATAAGAGATTTTTAAGCTCTTTTACATTGTGAGTTAAAGCTGCTAAATCCATTTCTACCCAAGCCCGCTGGCAAAGTCCCCCGTCACCGTCCCCCAGCACCGTCTGGCGGAATTCTTTTGTCGTTGATTCTGCAGTTGTTTGTTCCCTACTCCACATTGTCGATCGCTCCTACTTGCTTGCACGCTTAAAAACTGCTCTAAAAGCTGCTCGGATATTTTACCCTAAGTTTGATTATAATAAGATTTTTACTTTAATCAATGTTATACAAGTTTAAAAAAAGAATGCAACTGCAGGCCCGTGCTGCAAACCCATATTGCATCAGTCATTCCCCATCTAAAATCTAAAATCTCAAATCTAAAAAGGTATTAACTGGTGTATCATAGCACCAAAAATACCCGGTAAAAACTATGGACGGACTGGCCTACCTACATTTAGCTGAAACTTGGGAAACGGCTGCGGGTCAAACTCGATCGACCAACTCAAAAATGCACCTGAATTTAGCCTCTACTCCTTTACTTTTCTTTACGATCGCTCTCACAATTTTAAATTTAGTTAATCCCGCACTCGCCCTCAAAAAAGGCGATTCAGGCCCGGAAGTTGCAAACCTCCAGAAAACTCTGCAAGCAGCAGGATATTTTGGCGGTAAGGCTACAGGATTTTACGGTTCTCTCACCCGCGCTGCTGTGAAAAAGTTTCAAGCTGAGAACAACCTGAAAGTTGACGGAATTGTCGGCCCGAAAACCTTGTCAGCACTCAAAGGTAAGCCGCAAGACGCCAGCATGGAAGCTGCGGAAAAAATCTCGCCAAATGTCGATCGATCTTCACTATCTCCTACCCCCACAGAAAACACAAACGAAATCGAAGATCAAACTAAAACTCAGCCCCAAGAACCTCTATTTCAAGAACCCTCTCTGCCACCTTTTAAAACTGAAAATTCCGAGGATGAAAAAAGTGAATCACCAACCACAAGGCTAGTAAATCCTCCCGACAACACTCAAGGAAAAATGACCTTGAAAAAAACAATTTATGGCAACATCTCGCCCAAATCAATAGTTTATTCGGGAGCGGGTTTGTTTTTTGCTCAAAACATGATGTACCGCCACACAATCACAGTTTATGACAGGAACTTTAAATTAGTCAAGACTATTCCCGATACAGTAAACTTGTCGAAGTTCGGCTTTTCTAAATTCAAAGGCAATTATCAAGGCTCTCCCGTAGAAGCTGCTTTTTCAACCGATGGCAAATATGCCTACGTATCCAACTACAAAATGTACGGTTCCGGGTTTAGCAATCCGGGAACCGACAGGTGCTCTCCAGCGGCAAAACACGACCAAAGTTTTCTGTACCGCATAAATACCCAAACTTTGAAAATAGAAAAGGTAATTCCTGTAGGTGCAGTTCCGAAATTCAATGCTGTTTCGCCTGACAATCGCTTTGCGCTCGCTAGCAATTGGTGCAGTTGGGATTTGAGCGTAGTTGATATCAATAAAAATATCGAAATCGAGCGAGTGAAACTGGGTGCATATCCTCGGGGTATTGTTGTTACTTCCGACTCAAAAAATGCCTATGTTGCCATCATGGGTTCTTCCGATATTGCGAAAGTGAATCTCATCGACTTTTCGGTAGAATGGCTGAAGAATATTGGCAATGCGCCGCGTCATTTGACGATCGATCCCAACGGAAATTATTTGTATGCCACTTTAAATGGTGAAGGAAATGTGGCAAAAATTGACCTAAAAACTGGTAAAGTGCGGGATAAAGTTTCGACAGGGAAAGCACCTCGCAGCATGACAATTTCCGATCAGGGAAAACTGCTTTATGTGGTTAACTATTTCTCGAACACTGTTAGCAAAGTTAGGACGAGCGATATGAAAGTGCTGCAAACAGTGAATGTTAATTCAAGTCCGATCGGGATTACTTACGATCCGGAAACTAATCAGGTTTGGGTAGCTTGCTATTCGGGGAGTATTATGGTGTTTCAAGATTAATTTAGCTGCTTCGGAGTAAGGGCTGGAGTCCTGACTACAAACAATAGCGATTAAATGTTATTTTGGGGCGGCCTATGAGCAACGCCCCTAAAATACTATTTGGACGACTTTAAAGGCTTCACAACATACTCTGAAGCCTTAGCAGGTACTTGACCTTTTTTAGCCATAGCTTGGTAAATCATGGCTGCTACTTCAGCGCGAGTTGCTGTTCTATTAGGCTGCAAAAGTGTGCGCTTCGGGTGGTTGACAACAATGCCAGCTTCCGTGGCTGCTGCTACTTTGTCAACTGCCCATTTCGGCACTTTTGTCCTGTCTGTATAAATCTGCAAAGTTTTGCTTGCTTTCGCTGACCGTTTCAGGTTTAAACCGCTCGCCAATGCTGCGATGACTTCGACGCGCGGAATATTTTTGTCGGGACGGAACTCATTGTTTGGGTATCCTTTAAGATATCCAGTTTGGACGGTGTGGTCGATCGCAGGAGCGACAGGACTCTTGTCTTTTACGTCTTTAAAATCAATCGGTTTTCGGATCGGTTCTTTGTCGTCGGACATTCGCTGAATTAACCGCGCTAGTTCGGCTCGCGTCATCGGTTCGTCGGGGCGAAATTTGTTGTCAGTGGAATCAGCAAAAATTTTCCGATCGACTAAAGCTAAAATGAACGGACGCGCCCAATATTTGTCTGGAACATCGGAGAATCTAACGGGCCCAACTTTGGGTTGATCGGCTTTGGGTTGATCGGCTTTCGGTTTGGTAATTGCCGGATCGGGAGTCGATGGCGCAATTGGCTTGTTGGGAGGAACAACGATTACACCCACCGGAGGATTTTGCGGTAAAACCGGCCCTAAAGGTGCCACAGGTGCGACTTCCCGTTCTGAAGGAATCAGGGTTGTAGCGGGCGATCGTAAATCCGAATTCGGCGGCGCAGGTGTTAATATTCCCGGACTCGCGGGCGTAACAGCAGGCTGAGAGAAAACGGCTGGAAATTGCCAATTTCTGGCATTCAATCGATCGGGATTTTTACCTGTTACCCAAAATAAAATTGCTCCCATCGTGCCGAAGGCAACCAAGATAGCAATCAATTCATCCAATCCTAGAGGATTTCTTTCCCCTGACGGGGGTTGTGAAGAAGACATATTGTCACCTACATACCAATGTAGAAATTAAATCACATATTTTTTGGGTCTGGGGGAAACAGAGAAGGCTAAATCAATTATTCCAAAGTTTTCATTCTCCATACCTGCGGCGGCGTAGCATCGAGAGGATAGATAAAATCAACTTTTACCGATCCTCAGTTGCTGATTTTTGCAATTTTCAACTCAGCGCCTTCTGCCACTCCCGAAAGAACCGCTCCGACTGGGTTGACGAGAATTCCTGCCACTACCAAAACTCGGCTGCCGCTTGTATTGATTTTGACGCGGCTGCGGCGATCGCCTCAAAGTGCTGCCACCGTAACCCGAACCGGTCGATCTATTATTGGCATTTGGACGTACTGAGGGTCTTACTGGCTGGTTGTATGTGGGCGATCGCAGGCGGCCGGTCGTCCTTAAAACTTGACGGTTTCTCACCTCAGGAGGCGGAGTTCGGTAGCGAGTTTGATATTGGTTAACAGCTTGGCCGTAAGTATTGCCATAGCCGCCATATCCTGTCATAATTCCCGGCTGATAGACCGGCGGCATATAATATTGCGGTCTAAATAACAAACTGCCGATCGCCTGACCGGCTATGGCCCCAGCAAACGGTGCCCAGAAGCCAGATTGCTGTCTCACTACTACCGTTTGGGGCTGACCGGTTTGAGGGTTAGTGACAGTTTCAGTCACGTTGTGAACGTACTCAATTTTAAAATCTTCTGTCAAATGCAAAACCGCTTTATTGTTATCCAGATTTAGATAACTTTTCTTGCCTGCCGATATTTCTTCATCCGTTAAGCGAGCCATTTGCAAATCCCTAGTCCGGTAAACTGGGGGACTGCCGGCGGGAGTATTCAGCAACATTAGACTGTATTCACCATCCGCATCGTTGTAGGTAGCTTGCTGTACGGAATATTGACCTTGAGCCAAGTTATTGTTGGCCGCAGGACGCACCGTGTTAACATTACTATTTGCAGCAGGATTGGTAGCAGCAGGATTGGTAGGAGGTTGTGGGCTAGGAGAACCGCAAGCGGTTGCCGTCCACAACAAAGTTAAAGCCATTAAATAAATTGTCAGTTTTCGCAGCATCATAAATAGTAATTGGTAATTAGTAAGGAAAAAGGAAGAAGCAAACAACTTGTAGCTCTGGTTATGTGAATTGCGTGTCCTGAATCAAGGTAATTGGTAATTATCAACGGCTCGATTTACATTCGATCGCTAATCCAGCTTGCAGTCATGACTTGAGTTCTTATTTATTCCCAGCTTGAGGCATTCCCTCCTCACTACAAACCTGTGTTATTTTCGATATTTTTTGCTCATCCACTTGGAGGGGACATCGTTTTTGTCGGAGCGAATTCTCTTCGCCGCTTCGATATTGGAATTTTTCTAGTTTTTAAAGGGGAATGAGTTCGGGGAAATTGACCAACACTTGGTCGCTGGTAAGTTCGTCACCCAACTGTGCGGGAGAAAAGTGAACTTGCACAGCTCGGAGCCTTTGCTGGTAATTTAAATTAATCATTGCTTTTAAACCGACTTTCAGCGCGCTGATGTCAGCGAGGTCTGTTTCTAGGGCCGGAACTTCGCCTTCGTAAGCAACTGTCAGCATCACTACGACATTTCTAGTTACCGGCAAAGACAAGGGGGAATTTTTATCGTAAACAGATGTGCTGTATTGAGGCTCGCTGAGATAGCGCTCGGCTGAATCAGTGAAAAGTTCATCCACATAATCGCCGGCTTCGCCTTCATTCCAAAAAACATCGCCTTCATTGGCTGCTGCTTGCCAGTAGTTGTCGTACTGCAACAGGTGATTGCAAATTTCTACAATACCTTCTCCTAAAACTGCTACGTCGCCATCGGCATCAATTGCTTGTCTGGCGGTGCGGTTGAGAACTCCTAACAGCGGTGCAACTTCTTCGCCTGTTAGGTGAACGAACACCCGGCAAACTGCCAGTCGAGTTTTACCTGTAAATTGATTGAATCGATCGCGCCAAGCATTCATAATAACCTATAGTTGTAATTTCTAGGGCTATATTTCCTACGATAGCAGGCGATTTGCACTCTTGCCGTCTAACCTCAGATTGATATCGAGGGCATTTTAAGCGATCGCCTCCGCAGCGTACTGTCTCGCTTTGAGTCATCTAATTTTATCGCAGTTTTTAATCGGAGCAAATACAGTAGGGAAACGGCACTGGCTTTTCCTGACTGGGAACTGCGACTTTTAATAATTGGTATGAGATTGAGAATTTTAGCCAGACTTTTTTAAATTAGTATTAATTCCGCACTCCGAGAGCTTGGCCGGAATATGATATTGTGTGCTATCGATTCATCTGTTGTCAATTGTTTGCAGTGCTTCGCGATCGCCATGACAAGAAATTGTAGGGGTAGATAATTTCCACTCAAAAAACCTCCAATCTTGCAAGATTGGAGGTGCGCTAAACGAATACGTTGGTTTGAGATAACTATTTGACGATCGCGCTTTGGACTTGTTCGATCGCAATTTCCGAACTCAACTCGGCAACTGGCGAAACCGGCAAATCCAGCTCGCCGCCCGGAGCTTCCGGGTGTTCGCGAACGGCTGCAACCGCATCTGCTGGCTCAGCTACAGCACCCGCCGCCGCCAAATCGAGCAACGCCGGAACTTCCAGGTATTCAGAAACACCTGCATCTGCGCTCGGATCGATCGGCTCTTCAAAAACTTCAAAATTATCGGTCATCGCAGCGCAAGCAGCAGAAGCGCGCTTGCCGGCGCGGTAGCTCATGTAGGCCGCACCTGCGCCCCCAAGCCCGGCCAAACCAAGGAAACCGAGAGCTCCTGTTTTGTAGGATTTCCACGGATTCATTCGCTCCGAACCGCCGGAACCCAGGATCGTTGTCCCAGAACCCGATTTAGCCGCCCCAGATTTGCTGTAGGAACAGGGGAAAGCAGATGCGGCGTCACAAACAGCGATGCTGCTTGCGATCGCGACGACGGAAGCAATGCCAGCTAACACTTGAAACTTCTTCATGGTGTTCTGGAGATTGTAAAGGATAATTAAAAAATTAATGGTAACAGCTCTTTACAAATGTATCAACTCTGCGCGCCGCCCAAATCGCGGATCGATCGCAAATATCAACTATAGCCTGAGGCAATTAAAATTTAAAATTGTCCGTTTAAAAACCTGGAATGGTTCCTGTGTATGCGTTTTGACTAACAGAGGGGCAGAAGTTGAAGTATTGTGAACCAATACTTCGATCGCGCCCAAATTAGAACATCTGAGGTGAGACAGTAGAAAATTTAGTTACAGACTGGCAAAAACTTGGTGACAAACTACTTTTAAGGCTACTTTTGAAAAGGCTTAGTTATTGGAAAAACTCTTATTTTTATGACAGACAGCGGGAATCAAGGCATTGAGCGAGCCCCTCGCCGATTGTTGGTGACGGGCGGAGCTGGATTTATCGGCTCGAATTTTGTGCATCACTGGTGCAGCAGCTATCCGGGCGATCGAGTAGTCGTACTCGACGCTTTAACCTACGCCGGAAACAGGCAAACCCTGGCAACTTTGGAAGGAGGAGAAAATTTTCGGTTTGTGCAAGGGGATATTTGCGATCGTACCCTAGTCGATACCTTGCTCAAAGAAGAAAACATCACCACAGTCGCCCACTTTGCCGCAGAATCCCACGTTGACAGGTCAATTATCGGGCCTGCCGCCTTTGTTCAAACAAACGTTGTCGGAACCTTCACACTTTTAGAAGCCTTCCGCAAGCATTTTGAAGCAATTGATGAGCCCTCTCTCAAAGCAGAAATGCGCTTCCTCCACGTTTCTACCGACGAAGTTTACGGCAGTCTCGGCCCCGACGACCCAGCCTTCACAGAAACAACTGCCTACTCGCCCAACAGTCCCTACTCAGCCTCCAAAGCTGGCAGCGACCACCTCGCCCGCGCTTATTTCCACACCTACGGCGTCCCGACAATTATCACCAACTGTTCCAACAATTACGGCCCCTATCACTTCCCAGAAAAGCTCATTCCATTAATGTGCATCAATATGCTATTGGGCAAACCGCTGCCAGTTTACGGCGACGGTCAAAACGTGCGAGATTGGCTCTACGTTCTCGACCACTGCCGCGCTTTAGATGTCGTTATCAACCGCGGCCAACCTGGGGAAACCTATAATGTTGGCGGTAACAACGAGGTAAAAAATCTCGATTTAGTAAAAATGCTGTGCCAGCTAATGGACGAATTAGCTGAGGATTTACCCGCCCGTCCTTGCGAACAATTGATCGCATTTGTCAAAGACAGAGCGGGGCACGATCGGCGTTACGCTATTGATGCCAGCAAAATTAAAACTGAGTTAGGTTGGACTCCCTCAGTAACCGTTGAAGAAGGTTTGCGGCAGACTGTAGAATGGTACTTAGCCCATCGGGAGTGGTGGGAACCCCTGCTTTCGGAGGAATACCAAACTTACTACCGGAAAGTCTACTCTAATTAATCTACTCCTGGACGCACGGGCTACCAAAAACCAGAACCGGTAAAAAACTGGTTTTCCAGCTCAAGAGTGCGTCCAGAAAGGTTTCTGTCTTGCCTTCAAGCTTGACATTTAAACTCCTGGGGCAGAAACCGGGTTTGAGGGACGAAAATCTTTCGTTAAGTGCGATCGATCGCACTTAACAAACCTGTTTTCTTTGGTATTAGCGCCTAACTTCAGATTTAATTAGGTGCAGGTAATTATCACACACATTCGCCCTTGTCAATCTTTGTGAAGATTTAGTTAAAAATCACCTTAAACGCATAAATTCAAGTGCTTGTAGCTGATAATTTTAATAGAGTTACAATATTAAGCATTTTAGAAGCTTTTAGTAAAAACAAAAAGCAGCAATGACCGAAATAAACTGGCTCAAGCACATCCAAGAACCTAAATACTGGCTGTTAGGCATCGCCTCCGGTTTGATTGCCCTACACCTAACTCTGACTTCCCGAACAAACGACACTGACCTGTTCGGTACAATGTTACTGTTTTGGGGAGTCGTAGCATTTCTCATTTGGGAAAGGCACGAATCCTTAACTTTTGAAAGCGGAGTTTTCGCCAGCTTCTTTGGGACATCGTTAATTGCTTTAATATTGATCAAAAGTTCGTCGATCTCGGGATACGACTTTTTTATCAGAGCAACGCCTTTTTTGTCGGCAATCAGTCTAGCATTGCTGGCTTCTGGAACAAAAGGACTGAAACAATATTGGCAGGAACTTCTAATTCTTGCTTATACAGCTATTCCTCCCGGATTGATCGGAGTATTCGTTGATGTCGCCCTATTAACAGCCAAATTTTCAGCATTCATTTTGCACTATCTAGGATTAGAAGTTGTGCGGAAAGGGGTTTTGCTAATCCTGGAAAAGGGCAGCGTGGAAGTGTATCACGGCTGTTCGGGGGTGAATGCGATGCTACAATTGTTAGGAATGGCGCTGGTTTTCTTGCTGATGTTTCCTACAACTACGGGGCAGAAAATTGTAGTGCCACTCGTGGCAATAATTATTGCATTTGTAGTGAATGCTGCGCGAGTTGCTCTCATGGCAGTGCTGGTATCCCTATCTCAAACCCAAGCATTTAAATACTGGCACGAAGGAAATGGTTCGGTAATCTTTTCGATGATTGCTGTATCTATTTTTGGGTTGTTCTGCTGGTTTGCCATCTTGCAAGACAAACCGCAAAATAAGGAAAAACAGAATTGCTAATGGCTCTTACCTATTGGAAACCAGTTAGAATTTCCCTGTTGGCTATTACTTTGGGAGGGGTTTTGTTGGTTGCCGGAAAATTGGTTTTTTATCCATCTGCCGGCAATAATATTGTTACCCCCTTTGAGTTGCCCGAGTCGGTGCCTCTAGCCGATTGGAAACTAAACAAGAGCGCGCCTCTGGAAATTAGCGACAATTCAGGATTAAAAGCTGCCAGGAAATATGAATATCAAAAAAATAGCATTGCTCTAGAAATAGAGATGCGCTATGCGGTAGACACCATTGGAGATGTCGAAGGTATGATGAAAGGACATACTATTCTCAAGTCATCTCCTGGTAAACTAGCATTAGCAAGCACTCAAGGCGCAGGGTTTCACGGAATTTTGCAACAGCAAAATCGACTTTATTTGAGTTCCTGTATTAATCCTCGCGGCCCTGCTACAGTCACTTCCCAACAGTTTAGATACAATCGAAATACTAGCGATTGGCAGCCAAACCGTATTCTGTTTTGGTTGTTGGGTAGGGTAAATATTCAAGACCGGCGCTGTTTGTGGACTCAGATGTCTGTGCCTTTGGATAAAACAACTCCAGAAAATGCCAAAAAAATTCTAGAGAATGCTTGGGTTTCTTGGTATGGGTGGTGGCAGCCGCGATTTCCCGAACCTTGAGTCGAGCCAGTAGATTTGAGATTTGAGATTTGAGATTTGAGATTTGAGATTTACTCGACAGGTGAATCTGGAAGCTTGAACCTTAGTCTAAAATGTTTGACTCTCCACGACTGTTGTCGTTCGCAAGTATCCGTTTTTGGGCGGAGTCAAGAGAGATTTTTCTTAACAACAATTCTGATTATTTTATGAATGACGTACAAGGCGAGCAAGGTTTTTCTATCTACAGACTGCGTTGGATTGGCTACGGTCTATTAATTCTGTCTTTATTAGATACGATTGCAGTTCTTATACCAGCAAATTTTGGCAATCGCGTCTGGGAATTGCAGACAATTGGGGCTGTAGTGGAACGGGTGCCAGTTCCTTTACTGGCAATGGCGCTGATATTTTTTGGAGAAGGGTACGACCGCAGACGTTTGGAAGACGTTTTTTTGAAGATTTTGTCTTGGGTGTGTCTGCTGCTGGCCCTGGTTTTTCTGTTGATGCTACCTTTGGGAATTTTTGGCGCTATCTACGTCAACAACCAAAACAACCAGCAAATTACTACTCAAGCAAACCAACAATTAGCTCAGTTGCAGCAGGTGGAAGAACGGCTGAATAAGGGTACTCCTGAAGATTTAAGGAATTTGGCGGGGGAACTTACCCGTTTGGGGGTACAAGCGGATACGCAAAACCCACAGCAATTGAAAGAGCAAATTCTTTCGAGAATTACTCCGGCTAAGGAACGGTTACAGACGCAAAGTGCTGCGGTTCAGCAAAGTCAGCGCGTGGGGTTATTTAAAAATGCTGTTAAGTGGCTACTGGGCGCGCTGATTTCTAGTGTTTTGTTTTTTACGCTGTGGCGCGGTACCGACTGGGCTCGGTAGTAGTTTTGAGTTTTGAGTTGCGATTTGTGAGCTAGTAAGGTGCGCCTAGCGCACCCGGATAGTCTTGTTGAGGATTAAGGTGCGCCCTGTACACGCAGCCCGCGTCTTGGTGGTCAAGAAGACCCTCAAACCCTAAAAATTTCCTTGGGGGGAGCGCTCGCTCTTCTTCTTTTCAAAAGATATCGGTAATAAATTTTGTTTATTGCCGATAGCCAACACCTAGAATAAGGCAAATCCGTCGTTAGCGCAGCCCTCGAAGACGATCGCACCTTGACAGGGCTGGCATTGTGCAATCCACAATCTCAAATCCAGAATCTCAAATCTCAAATCCACAATCCACAATCCACAATCTCAAATCCACAATCTCAAATCCACAATCTCAAATCTCAAATCTCAAATCGATTGATGGTATTTTCTAGTTTGTCGGCAATCCCTTCAACCCAGTTTTCATCTTGTTTTGTATAGCTGCGGGGCGCGTTAGCACCTAAGATTAAAACGCCTTGGCTGCCGATAGGCTGACAGATAACTCCTTGAGTATTTTCTGGCAAATAGTCAAATTCAATTCGACCGGGATAAATATTGAGATTTACTAAATAAACTGGTTTATTTTTGTCGAGCACTCGCTGCAATATCGGCCCTGGTTTGACTTCGGGATTGATGCCTAAAATACCGCGCCGCAATAGGACTTTTCCCTGATACACAATTACGATCGACCTTGTGGCGGTATTTGTCAACAGCAAACGCGACGCCCAAGCTAATTCTATTTTCACGGCCTCCGGCAAATCCGGCGCAAATTCAAAACCTTCTTCGCCGATAAGTTTTACCGAATCGGGCGATCGCGCTTGCACCTGCTGCCACAGCAAACCTGTTAAAATCAGCAAAGCGCTGATAATTACTCCCAAAGCGTCCGATCGAGCTTGAGAATCTGTGATTTGCTCTGTCAGCAAGCGGTTGACCATTAGCAGCGTACCTGCTAACCCTCCTGCAACTAAGGGCAATTGCCGCAAAACTTTATTAGGATCAGATTTAGTCATTAGTCATCAGTCATTAGTCATTAGTCATTGGTAATTGGTAGTTGGTAATTTAACTAATGCCAACTGCCAACTGCCAATTGCCAACTGACTTTATCCTACTTCTCCAATTTCGACAATTCGCTGGAAGAGATAGCCGGTGCCGCGGGCGGTGAGAATTAATTCGGGATTGCTGGGGTCGTCTTCCAACTTTGCCCTAAGCCGCGAGATGTGAACATCCACTACGCGGGTGTCTACGTGGCGTTCTGGCGTGTATCCCCAGACTTCCTGCAAAATTTCCGATCGCGAAAAAGGCTCTCCAGAACGGCTGACAAGCAGTTCTAACAAGCTAAATTCCATGCCCGTGAGCCGAATTCGTTCGTCGCCTTTGTAAACTTGGCGCTTGTTGGTGTCAATCCTAATATTGGTGACGTGGATGACTCCAGAGCTGGGAATTCCCGATGCTCCGTTTTTGTCCACCCTCCGCAGTACCGAACGGATGCGGGCTTCGAGTTCTTTGGGAGAGAAAGGTTTGACGACGTAATCGTCGGCGCCCAATTCTAAACCGGTGATGCGATCGGCTACGTCTCCCAAAGCGGTTAGCATGATGATGGGTACGTCTGACTCTTTACGCAACTCCTGACAGACGCCGTAACCGTCTAGCTTCGGCATCATCACGTCCAAAACCACTAAATCGGGTTCGGTGTTGCGAAATGTTTCGAGAGCTTCTTCGCCGTCAGCAGCGGTGACGACATCGTAGCCAATCATGGAAAGGCGAGTCTCCAGAATGCGGCGGATACTGGCTTCATCATCGACTACCAGAATTTTTTCTTTATGGTTTTCCAAGTTACCGAGCACTCCTTAAGTTACATTTCAGATAATGTTAATTTTTTGTACCCTATCATAGAAGACACGAATTGAATCATGTGTGGAGATCGGTCTGAAAGCTTGATAATTGCTTTAACTCAGACTTTTCTAAATGTTAGGGTGACTATTTATCATAGTAAACAATGCCTAAGCCTCGAATACAATATATTTGTCGGGAATGCGGGTATGATTCACCACAATATTTTGGCAGGTGTCCTAGCTGTCAGAAGTGGGATTCTTTTGACGAGCAGTTAGAACAACCTACTGCTGCTGTGTCGCGGGCGGGTTTAACAGGGGTGACAACTAAGACAGTGGGCGGTTCGCCCCCTGATAAGTCGAAGGGTCAACCAAGGGTATCTTTCAGATTATCGCAGATTTCCGACCAAACTCAGTCTCGCTGGCCTTCTGGTTACGGGGAGCTCGATCGAGTTTTGGGAGGCGGGATTGTTCCCGGATCGCTAGTTTTGATTGGCGGGGAACCGGGAATCGGGAAATCGACGCTGCTGTTGCAGGTGGCAAATATGTTGTCCCGCAAGGATCGGATACTGTATGTCAGTGCGGAGGAGTCCGGCCAGCAGGTGAAGTTGCGATCGCAGCGTTTGGGCGTGGCTAATCCGGTTGAATTGTCAAGCAACGGCGGGCATAAATCTGGCAGTAACGGGGAAGCTAAAAAGGATTCGGAGGACAATTCAGCGGAGAATTTCTATTTGCTTCCAGAGACAGATTTAGAAGTTGTTTTGCGGGAGTTGGAAGCGCTGAAACCGAATGTAGCGGTGATTGACAGCATCCAAACTATTTATTTTGCTAGTTTAACATCGGCTCCGGGTTCGGTGGCTCAGGTGCGGGAATGTACGTCTGCTTTGATGCAGGTGGCGAAAAGGGAAAATATTACTTTATTTATTGTCGGTCACGTTACGAAAGATGGAGCTTTGGCCGGGCCGAGGGTTTTGGAACATTTGGTAGATACTGTACTGTATTTTGAGGGCGATCGCTTTGCTTCTCATCGACTTTTGCGATCGATGAAAAACCGTTTCGGCGCTACTCACGAAATCGGTGTTTTTGAAATGGTAGCCAACGGTTTGCGAGAAGTAGATAATCCGTCGGAGTTGTTTTTAGGGAATAGAGATGAATTTTCTCCCGGTACTTCGACGACGGTTACTTGCGAAGGAACTCGACCGATTTTAGTGGAAATTCAGGCGTTAGTCAGCCCTGCAAGTTTCGGTTCGCCGCGCCGTACTACTACTGGTGTGGACAATGCTAGATTGCAGCAAATTTTAGCTGTTTTGGAGAAAAGGGTGGGGATTCCTTTATCTAAATTAGATGTGATTTTAGCGACGGTGGGCGGGTTGAAGGTGGATGAACCGGCGGCCGATTTGGCAGTTGCGATCGCCGTTGTGGCCAGTTTTCGCGATCGGGTGGTTGATGCACGCACAGTTTTGCTGGGAGAAGTGGGTTTGGGGGGACAGGTGCGGCCGGTTTCGCAATTAGAGTTGCGGCTGAGGGAGGCGGCGAAATTGGGTTTCAAAAGGGCGATTATTCCTAAGAATCAACCGGTGCCCGAGTTAGGAATGGACATTATTCCGGTGGCGAAGGTAATTGATGCAATTATTGCAGCGATTCCTGCTACACCGGCTCAGTTGCAGTCGGTTGATATGGAGTTGCAGTCAGTTGATTTGGACGAAGATGATTTGTTGAATTGAGTTAGAATAGTGATGTTGTAAATTGATAGTAAGGAGGCACGAATTATGTATCAACTAGACATTATTGAGGCAAAAGAAAAGCTTCTGGAATTGATCGAAGCGGCGATGAGAGGCGAAGAAGTGGCGATTACTCAAGATAACCAGCCTGTTGTAAAATTGGTAGGAATACCGCCAGCTAATAAGAAGCGCTGGCCATCCAAAGCTGGGGGTGCTAAAGGAATGGTTTGGATGTCCGATGATTTTGACGAACCGCTAGAAGAGTTTAAGGAGTACATGGAATGAGGTTGTTGGACACTCAGCCCTAACCACGATAGAACGAAAAAAATATCGTTGTTTAGTAGCAAATACTATGAGACGATTGCAAATAACCACACTTATTCAAGGGATAGTTATGGCAATCGTAACACTCTATCACGGTACAGATATTGAGAGTGCATTGGATATTCTTAATAACGGGTTAAACGGATCTCGCTTGCTAGCTTTGCAAACTCAGCCAATACAATTAGGGATCGGTTGGTACGCTGCATTCGATCCAGAAGTTGCCTGGTTCTTTGCTACCCTAGCACCCGGTTTAGAGGCTTTAGGCTGCACAGTTATTGAAATGTTTTTGCCTGTGGTAGAATTAAACTATCTGTTAGATAAAGGAGAAGCTAAAATTGAGCCAATTGCCAATGTAATGTTTGCCGCACAGCAAATATGGTTTTCAATTAATTAATGCCTTTGACTTTTTAAATAAAAAAGCTGACTTTCAACCTTACCAGGAAGCTAGATAAATGAAAAAAACTTACAATTTGAACGATTTAACAATTCGTTATACAAATCGTTAAAATACAGAGAATGGCATTATTTCACATACTCATACTGTGTTGTTCGCTCGTCCGCTTACAGTTGAAGAACAGCAAGAATTTACACAAATAATAAAAATTTTTTGCAAAACCTTTGATTCATCACAAAGTTTAGATAATAACTTTTTAGCTAAGCCTAATGTGACATTTATTACTCCTAACCAGGCACATTACACAGTGAATCAGCGCATTTTGGCAGTTTCGCAGAAGGATGAGCTCTTTGCTAGGTTAGCTGCATTCAGTCAAGAGGTTGTTGGCATTGCTGAACATGATGGCAATCCTGTCTTTAGCAAACTAGGAAAGTTAAAGCAACTGCAAGAGTGGGCGCAGTCACAGATTGACAATACTGTCCAACCAGAAGTTAGACCAGATATTGCAATTACAGTGTTGCAGTTAATTGATGAAGTTGCAAGGTTGCAAAACAAAATCAAGGAATTAGAAAATAAATCAAAAACTGCGTAATGTTGTAAAAAACTAGATATAAGAATTATGAAAGCTTACGAGTTTCCCGCAAAACTCACAGATCAAGGGAAAATAGAATTTCCCGATCGCCTCTTAAAATACTTAGCAGCTAACCAAGAAGTCAGAGTTATTGTTCTGGTGCAAGAACCAACTGACACAGAAGAGGAAAATGCTGCTTGGCAGCTCCTTGCTACTGAGCAATTATTGACTGGCTACAGCGAGGAAGATGCTATCTACGACAATATTTGAAATATGCCAAATTATCAATCAGGAGAAGTTCTCTTACTGGCACTACCTTTTGCCGGTGTAACAACATCAAAACTCCGTCCTGTGCTGGTACTTTTGGATGCAGGAGATGAAGATATTGTTGTTG
This sequence comes from Microcoleus sp. BROC3, assembly GCF_036702515.1. Classification (NCBI taxonomy): domain Bacteria; kingdom Bacillati; phylum Cyanobacteriota; class Cyanophyceae; order Oscillatoriales; family Microcoleaceae; genus Microcoleus; species Microcoleus sp. BROC3. The sequence goes on along the minus strand of NZ_JAUBTQ010000009.1, from coordinate 49,180 downwards.
CACGAGTGACAAGTCAAACAACTAGGACTGTTTTTGATGTTGAGATTGTACAATGAGAGCAGGCAGGTTTGTTGCGTTCGTCAGTGGTTCGGCTGCATAAGGCGAACACAATAGAAAAGCGTTTAGTCAATCGTCGATTGGAATTTTAACCGCTAGCGACTGGACGCAAGTTAGAGAAAGAATACAACAAATATGGTATTCTATTTGAGCTGGTTTTAAAAAATATTTACTTGCCAAATTTTTGAGGTGCGTTTTCAGGAAACATGAACAAATCAAAAAGACGCAAAAATCAGTGGTCAAATGAACTCAACGACATCATTCGAGGCGCATCGGGCGGATTTTTATTCGGCATTCCGCTGCTTTATACGATGGAGGTTTGGTGGATCGGTTCGCATACTAAACCAGCGGAAATGTCGATCGCGATCGCAACTACTTTTATCGTGGTTTTCTTGCTGACTCGCACTGAAGGTTTTCGCAAAACTAAGGACATCCGCTGGCTAGATGCTGCAATTGATACCGTAGAAGCGATCGCGATCGGCATTGTCTGCGCGGCTTTGATCCTGTTTTTGCTCCGGGAAATTACGCCGGAGACTCCACTGCAAGAAACTCTGGGGAAAATCATCTTTGAAGGCCTGCCGTTTGCGTTGGGAGTGGCCTTAGCAAGCGGTTTCTTGAGCGGCGATCGCTATCAAAGTTCAGACAGCGACAGCGAACCTAATATTAACCCAACTTTAGCAGATATTGGCGCTACTTTAATTGGCGCGATGATCATTGCTTTCAACATTGCCCCAACAGACGAAATTCCCATGCTAGCAGCAGGTATTTCGCCACCTTGGCAATTAGCAATTATCGCCGCCTCGCTGCTCATTTCCTACGGTATTGTCTTTGTAGCAGGCTTTACTTATCAAGCTAAACGGCAGCAACAGCAAGGGATTTTTCAGCGTCCCCTCAGCGAAACTGTCATGGCGTATTTAGTGTCGCTGGCGGCTTCTGCATTTATGATGTTTTTCTTCCAAAAACTGAGTTTTGACGACCCGTGGTCGATTTGGTTGAGCTATACGTTAGTATTAGGATTGCCGGCGACTATTGGCGGCGCGGCGGGGAGGCTGGCGGTATGAGTGAAAGTAATAACGAACAGCAACCAAAAAGAACTTTTGCTGAATGGGCGACATTTGCGATCGCCTGCTCGATCCTTTTTACCCTCACCGGGCTGGTACTCTACAACTGGGTGACTAAAAAAGAGGAACCTCCGATTATTTCTGTCACTCGCAACACGCCTATTCGTGAAACTCAAGGGCAATTTTACGTACCGTTTACAGTGACAAATACGGGTGGCGAAACGGCAGAGTCCGTGCAAATTATTGCCGAATTGCGCGTCAACGGCGAAGTCTTGGAATCCGGCGATCAACAAATTGATTTTTTGTCAAGCGGCGAAACTGAAGAAGGAGCTTTTATCTTCAGCCGAGATCCGCGTCAAGGTGAGTTGATTGTGCGATCGAGCAGCTACAAACTGCCTTAACACAGATAAAACTCGGCGGTTAAAACCTTTTCACCTCTGTGAACTCTTTCTCTTCCTACCCTACCCTTCGGGAACCCCTGCGGGGAACGGGAACGGCTTCGCCGAACGCGCCCTTAGCGTCTTCGCGGTTCGTTAAATCTAAAAACCCCCTTGCGCGTTTTCGGCATTTATTGCTATATTCCGCGCAGGCGCGATTTCAATCGCTTTGGAATTGCGATCGAGCTACCGCTTCACCGCATTGTGTTCCCACTTCCAAACACAGCTAGAAATCAAATTTGTACAAATATGAGCCGTAATTGGCACTAACAAATTCCCAGTAGCTAAAACGCTGTAACCCAACAGCAATCCGACAGCAGTTGCCCAAACAGCATAAGGCCACTGATCCATGCCTCCCAAGTGCAGAATACCGAAACAAAAACTCGATAAAACTAAACCGGTAACATTCAATCCTAAAGCAGACAGCATCACGCCTCGAAATAGCAATTCTTCGCTAAGTCCGGGCAGCAGTCCCAGCCAAATCAAATCCGGCCAAAACAAAGGTTTGAGCACTACTTCCAAGTAAACGTCTGCACTCCGGCGATAACCCGGCCAGAGGTGATAAACGATCGCACTGCCACCTGTAATTGCTAGTCCGATCGCAAATCCTTTGAGCAAGTCCATTCCTATCAATTTGACTGGCAAAAGCGATACCGATCCAAATAGCAACCACAATTTAGCTACCGCCAGCAACATAATTGCTGTCACGCCCATTGCTACTAAAACTTGGGTGCGCGTCAAGGGTTCAATTTCAGGATTTTCGGGAATTTTTTCTGCCACTTAATCACTTTTAGATTTGAGGTTTGAGATTTTAGAATTGTTTAGTTTAGTCAGACAAACAACGCAGGGAGGAGATGTCTGCACCCAAGGAAGCTGGACTGATGCCGGCCCGCAAAGCGACCAAAACTCCGATCGCCTCTAAATATGAGTTTACCTGCAAAGCTTTGATTCCGAGTTTTTCTGGAGTTGTCTGCATCTGGGTTTTGTTGTCCCCCACAGCGATGATTTGTACGGACGATCGCCCGCTCAAACTCAGAATAGCACTGCCGCCGCAGGCTGTGGCGGGTATTACCACCGCATCGACTCGATCGGCCCACAAATCCTGGGACTCGAAATCTCGCCTGTTTGCATAGAATTTCTCTCTTGTGGGGTGGGCATCTTGCCCGCCCAATACCTGCGTGCGGGCATCTTGCCCGCCCAATACCTGCGTGCGGGCATCTTGCCCGCCCAATACCTGCGACAGGCAAGATGCCTGTCCCACAGTAGGAGTGACAAATTGCGGAGCTTTGCTGAGGCCGGCAAGGACGCAAGGTAGGAAAGTATAGCCGATTTCCTCAGCAGCCGATCGCGGAGACAGGTGCGGATCGAGGGGAAGTGGCGAAAGCGCGGGGGCGTGGGCGCAGGGGATTTTAAACGTCCTGACGATGAGGTGGCTGATCACAGCTTCCGCGCCGGCGAGGGGGTCAACTCCTTTGCCGCGGCGGTAGTTTTCGAGGGCGAGGCTGCCTTCATCGTCGGGAAATCTGGCGACAACTGCGATCGCCTCTACTCTTGCTTGTTGGATTAATTTTTCCGCAGCGCGCAATAAACTGTCGGGATTGCCGATCGTCCCCCAGGATGCCCCTGATTCAGAAATACGCAATTCTACTTGCAGAGGGCGATCGGTTAAAACACAATCCGTTATATTCAAGCCCAATGTAGCTCTCGCTGCATCAGCCGCTTGCAAGTGCCGCAACTGCAAGTCTGGTTCGATCGCAGAATCGAGGATTAAGCCGATGCGATTTTGATGTACCGGTTGCAGTCCCCAGCATCCGGCAGCAAATTTGTCAAGGGCGTAACCTTCAACGTAGAGAGCGTTAGGTATCGGCCAATAAAGTTGAGCGCCGTTGAGGACGTTGGGGTGAGTGATCAGGGTGTCTGAAATTTGGGCGATCGCCCTAGCCACGGGCAGCGCATCTCCTGCAAAGCCCCCGATCGAGGCTCCAACGCCTGTGGGGACTATCAAAACCACTGTCAAAGGGCGGGGGTTCACGGTGTTGCGGAGGATGCTTCCACGAGCACGTAGCCTTCTACCACAGCCTTTTGCCGATCGACATCCACATCTGTGACGGCCCACCGCAGGGGTTCGCCGTGCTTTTGCAGTTCAATTTCAATAGCCGAGTGCAGTTGCTCGGCGGTATCGTGGAGGTCAACTTCTGCGGAAATGAAATGGGTGGTCATAGGGCGATCCATAGTGGTTTTACCGCTAACGGTACTTAGGTCAATTTTAGCTTAGTCCTAGGATTTACCGAATTGGCGATCGTACACAATGTCTTCTTTTTCTGTTTCTATCTTCAAGTTCGATCGGGGATAAGCAACGCACAGCAACACATAACCTTCTGCCTGAAGATCCGGACTAACGCCCATACCATCAGCTTGATCGACCTCCCCTTCAATAATTTTACCAGCACAGGTAGTACAAACCCCCGCATTGCAAGAACTCGGCAACTCAATGCCGGCGTCGTTAGCGACGCGGAGAATTTGTTTATCTTCGGGTACTTCTACGGTATAGGTAGATCCTTGGTGGATCAATTCAACAGTGTAAGTCTTAGACATATTTCAATTATTGGTTTTAATTCCCCAATTGGAATTTACGCTAGATTTGGAAACAAAGCAATCAGTATTTTACCGCTGTTTGTGCTTTTGTGCAATTTTACAACTACATTTTTTATTGATAATTTTTTTTATTAATTGGCTGGGCGAGCGATCGGCATTTTGTCAATGACTTTTTCACAAATTATTACAAGCCTCACGGCGGAACTGTGCCACAAAGCACTTATACCTAATTAATTTTTTGCCTTCAAGCCAACAACTCATCAACCGCAACACTAAAACCCGGCAGCACTAGCTTAGTGCTGACTGTAGAACCCAGGTTAAAAGTTAACTTTTGAGTTTGAGTCATTATCAATATCCAGCGACTTTCTGGAAAAACAATCCAAGCTTCCAGACAACCCGAATCTAAATATTCTTGTGCTTTCAGAAATATTTCTTCCGCAATATCAGTAGGAGAAACTATTTCAGCAATTAACGGCGGAGTTTGAGGCCAAGTAGGAACATCACCATATTGTGAGACTAATTCAGGAGTCAAATAAGCTACATCAGCACGGCGCACTCGCCTGTCAGTACGACAAGGAACTTCGACATAAACTTCGCCGCCTTGTCCGCTAGATATCTTATAACTTCTCCAACAATAATCTAGTCGAGATTGGATTCGACTGTGTTTTACTGTCATGCCATTTTTCTCCGCGATTTGCCCGTCCACCCATTCCATGCACTCGGGGGGATTAGCCATAAAGTCTTCTAGAGAAACATTTTCTGATAAAACGGCTGCCATTACCATAGCCATTTACTTCCTTTTGCAGCATTCACTGATATTGTAGTGCTTTTTGCGATATCTTCACTGACGGGAATTGCGGAAAGAGTCTATATCCTACCAATTCCCCATTACCAATTCCCCATCTAATCAATATTAATTTGATTGGGAGGTTTAGGTTGATTCTCTTGCTCATCCTTCAAAGTTTTACGCCCAGAACTAGCATAGTCCTTGTACATTTCCACAAACATCTTGGTTAACTGTTGCAAAGAAAGTTGTTCCCCATTAACTTGAGCTTTCATATAAGCTTTAAGCACTTCAATGTAAGCCAAACCGAGGGCAAGCGTGAGAGCTGCTGCCGTTGCACCGGAGATAGCACCGCCGACAACAGTACCCGCACCAGGAATCATTTTAATCAAATTAGTAACAATACTTCTGCCAACAGCAGTAACTCCGCCTGTGCCGCTAATAGCAGACAGCATCGCCGAAATAAAGCCCTTATCAAAGGGCATTCCAAAAATCACAGTAATATTAGCAATCATTGCCGTTTGCATCGCCATCAAAATCGGCGCATCAGCAAACGGTACAGGAGTGGCACCGACAATTGCAGAACCTGCAACATAAGCACTTAGATACTTAAATGCCATATCGGATTTGAGCGCAATATTAGCAATTTGTTCTTTAACAAAAGCTTTTTTAGCTACTTCCGGCAGCAGTTGAAAAGTTGCATCTACCAACTTATCTAAACCGTGAGATTTTACTGTATAATCCTCATCAATTTCTTCCGGCTCAGCCATAACGGGGATGATTTGACTGACGGGCAAATTCATGTGTTCCAGTTGCTTGAAAAACTCGCCCGGCTTTTTAGATGTCGTCTGAGTCAGCACTAAAACAACTGGTACGTCTTTGACTTCCATTTCTTTTAGCCAGTTTTCCTCGACAGATTCTATTCTATTGGCGCTGTGATTGATGCAGTACCAGATGACGTGAATGTGTTCTTTGGGGTGCAGGAGTCTTTGGTCTTCAATCAGTTTAGCAACGTTTAATTGAATAACTTTAATTTGTTCGGCGTTGAGTTCGAGTCCGGGAGTATCGTAGACTGTAATTGGGCAATTCGGTTTGGTATATTGGCGAATGCCTTGAGTGATGGGGCGGCCGACTCCGGTTTCTGCTAAGCGTTTGCGAAAAACTGAATTTATCAGGGTACTTTTGCCGACGCCGGTTTTGCCGATGACTAAAACATTGCACTGTCCCACTTGGTTTTCTGCGTCTTTGAAGGCGTAGTAACTTCTATTTAAAAGCTCGTCTAAGGAAAAGTCGTCTGACATGGCGGTTTGCTCCGATAAGGGCGGGATATTAATTAAATACCACCGAATATAATTCCGATGCTCTACAAACGAAGTCCGCGAAGGCGGACTGGGGGAGTCTTAAGAATATTGTAGCAATTTGATTTAAGAACTGGTGCAAGGGGTAGAGGATAGTTTTGTGTCGCGTGCTGCTAAATGAAAGGTTGTAGAATTGAGTTTAAGCTAGCAATCGATCGACATCAATGCTAAAACCGCTGAGGATTTGTTGGGTGGTGGCGGTATCGCCGGATCTAAATGTCAATATTTGATTTTGATTTATCACGAATATTAAACGACTTTCGGGAAAAACTAACCAGACTTCCTGACAGCTAGATTCTAAATATTCCTGTGCTTTGAGAAAGACATCTTCAGCGATATCGGTGGGTGAAACTATTTCGGCAACTAAAGGGAAACTTTGGGGTAAAGTGGCAAGATTGCCAAATTGTGCAACTAATTCTGGTGTGAGATAAGCGACATCGGGGCGACGAATTTGTTGGTTAGTGCGGGAAGGTGGTGAAATATAAACTTCTCCTCCTTGTTTGCTGGAAATCATGTAATTTGCCCAACCACAACCCAGGCTTGATTGAATTTTACCATGCTTGAGCGTGGCTCCATTTTTCTCCACGAGTTGTCCGTCCACCCATTCCATGTTGTCGGGGGGATTAGCCATGAAGTCTTCTAAAGTAAAATTCTTCTGTGCAGCAGTAGCAGTGACCATAGTTATTTATTCGCTTTTAGTAAACTTACTTGTTACTATTATGACCGATCGCCCTTGCCGATCGCACTTTGACCCACACTGCTGAAATTATACTGTAATGCCGTCAGGCCGAGCAACGTAGGCGGACTTGCTTCTAATAGCGACAGCTTTTAACCTATCGGTTCTCGGCATTACGGGTATTTCCGGCGATCGACTTATGCAAATAAATCAGTTCCTCGGCTCATTTTTACAGAACAGCAGGCAGAGGGAACCTTACAATAGCGACATTCCCAATCGCTAGGTTTTGGCTTGGGAGGTTGAGAATTACAAAGCATGGCAATTAACTGCTGCAAACGCTGTCTAAATTGCTCATTAACATACCACTTGGGAAGATCTAAAATCCCATCTCCATAAACTAAACGCCCGTGCGGAATGTGACCTTTAAACAGATTTTTGGTTTCCGCGGCAAAGGGCAACATTGACATATAGAGGAGCACTTGCATTTTATGTGAATCTTTGCGCTTGCCGGTTTTGATATCTTCGACAACTGCCCAATCATCTTTTATAGCAATGATATCAGGTCTCCCGGCAACGCAGATATCAAAGGTTTGACCTTTATATTTGAATGAATTTTGATTTTCAACATAGACGGTGAAACCTTCATTTTGCAGTTGTACTGCTCGTTGAATCAGCTTTTCTTCATGTTCTGAAGGGTCATAGGTACTCGGTTGTTTTTCAAATTGATAGTGAGTCCGTTGCCATAATGCGTGTTGGCAATCTTTTTCGTTGGCTAAAGGTTCGGAAAGCCCAGTTACAGTGGTGTAGAGATGGAATCTTTTTTGCGCTTGTGTTGGCATATTTTTTAGAAGTGTGTTTGGGATGTCTTTACGATGACACCCACTTCCAAATGATGTCTAGTTAATTTCCGATAATTCTTGGTGATAATAAATGATGATTTTGAGGAATCAAATAATTGCAAATAATGTCAAATTATGGCAAATTATTTTAAATAATGACTTGCGCTAAGGAGTTGCCAGCTAGAGACAAGCTTGCTAAGATAAGCTGATAAGGCTGAGTTAGGGCAGTGGATGTATGAATCTTAAGCAAAATTTTCAGAACCAAATCGCTGAATCGCTATTTCCTGGAAACCTGAGTGAGGAGAAGGCTTGTTTTCTTCGGCGATTCGCCCCCGAGAATCACCCGGACAACAGAGTAAGCACTAATAAAGAAATTGCTAAACTAATGAAAAACGATTTAGCAGTTTATTGTGAAGAAAAAATAAATCAAACCCTTCGGAAAGTGATTGAGGTAGTTCATAAAGCCTACGAAGAAGAGATGAAAGTGGATGGCGTGAATACTGAGGCGTTGTTAAATCTTAAAGCAGGGGGAACACTTAAAGGAAAAGAGGATGAAGAGACTCACAAAAAATTTAGTCCTTGGAAAGAGGTTTATAAGTGGCTGTGGAATCATAAATACCTGCGGTGGGTTGATATTAATGGTTGGGAGATTTTAAAGAAACAAGCTAAAACTGCTCCCGATTGGATACAGTTTTCAACTGAGCAGGAAACTGCATCAGTGGGAGTTGGTACTAGAGGACTTAAGCCGCTATCGCCTCGATCTTCTGCACCAAAAAATGACCCCACAATTCCAATTAATCAGCCGTTGTCGATGATTGTAAATTTGGCATATCCTAACTATCAAATGCTTTTGTTGTATCGCAGTGCTGAGATGAAATATATACTCTGTCCATCTTTGGGATATGCACCTAATGGTGTGAATCAACCACCGATGAGGCTACCTCAAAATAAGGAAATATTTACTTTTGAGGAACTAGGAAAGGAATAATTTGTAGCAATTGCAGTGGAAAACCCTGTGAGTTTACCTTGGTTGATTCCCCGTGAAGAGGAACCTTTACCGGAATGGAATGCTGAACGGCTTAAAGAGTTATTTGAACAATTGGACAAACAAGATAATTGGCAAGTGTTTTATCAAAGCTTTGAGGTGGTGGAAACTGCCTAATTGGAGTTGGAAACCCTAAAAAAAATCACAGAGAAGAGAGGAAAACAACAATGTACGAAAATCGCAGCGCCGCCTATTGGCAACTCATCCAAAAACTGCTCAAATCTTCTAAAGGGGAAGAATCGCAAATCTTAAACGCACACTCCGACTTACTCGACCCCGGACTTTTGAAAACGATTATTGCAGTTGCTAAACAATTTGATGATAATGGCAAACAAAAGGTGGCTAACTCTTTAACTAACCTTGCCTTGCAACTGGGGAAAATTATCGGTAGCGAACAGCAGCCAAGAGTAATTAGAAAACCGACAGCGGATATTTTATTTGATTGGGGACTTGAGCAATATAACATTCCTCGGTTTATAGTTACTACTCAGTGTTTGGAACAGTCCCTGCTCATTTATAAAGCTATTCAAGAGCGCCAAGGAGAAGCAAATTCTCTGGGAAATTTAGGCAATGTTTACCAATGTCTGGGAGAATATGAACGAACCATAGCTTTATACGAAAACTCTTTAATTATTAGCCAGGAAATCAAAGACCGCCAAGGAGAAGCAAATTCTCTGGGAAACTTAGGCAATGCTTACCAACGTCTTGGACGATATGAAAAAGCAATTGATTTCCACAAACAGTCTTTAGCCATTAGTCAGGAAATCGAAGACCCCTTTGGAGAAGCTACTGTACTAGGAAATTTAGGTAATGATTACTATTTTCTAGCAAAATATGAACGAGCCATCGCTTTCCACGAACAGCATTTAGCTATTAGTCGGGAAATCAAACACCGCCTTGGGCAAGCAAATGCTCTAGGAAATTTAGGCACTGTTTACCAATGCCTGGGAGAATATGAACGAGTGATCGCTTTCTGCGAAAAGTCTTTAGCCATTCATCGGGAAATCAAACACCGCCTTGGAGAAGCAACTGTACTGGGAAGTTTAGGCAATGCTTACCAATCCCTGGGAGAATACGAACGAGCGATCAATTTCCACGAACAGCATTTAGCTATTAGTCGGGAAATCAAAGACCGCGAAGGAGAAGCAAATGCTTTGGGAAGTTTAGGCAATGCTTACCAATGTCTGGGAGAATATGAACGAGCGATCGATTTCCAGCAAAAGTCTTTAGCCATTCATCGGGAAATCAAACACCGCCTTGGCCAAGCAAATGCACTGGGAAATTTAGCCAATACTTACTGCTTTCTGGGACAATATGAACAAGCTATTACTTTCCACGAACAGTCTTTAACCATTAGTCGGGAAATCAAAGACCGCGAAGGAGAAGCAAATTCTCTGGGAAGTTTAGGCAATGCTTACTACTCTCTGGGAGAATATGAACGAGCGATCACTTTCAACGAACAGCATTTAGCCATTAGTCAGGAAATCAAAGACCGCCTTGGGGAAGCTGCTTCACTAGGAAATTTAGGCAACGCTTACGACTCTTTGGGAGAATATGAACAAGCGTTCGTTTTCTACGAAAAGTCTTTAGCTATTAGTCGGGAAATCAAAAACCGCCTTGGAGAAGCAAATAATCTGGAAAATTTAGGTATTGCTTACCGCTCTCTCGGAGAATATGAACGAGCGATCCCTTTTCACGAAAAGTCTTTAGCCATTAGTCGGGAAATCAAAGACTGCCTTGGAGAAGCAAGTGCTTTGAACAATATTGGTATTGCTTACCGACAATTACAACAAACAGAGAAAGCCATAGAGAACTATCGAGACTGCCTCAAAATTGCAACTCCCAAAACCATGCCAGCCGAATGCTTAAAAGCAGGTCGTAACCTTGGCAACATCGGCTTTACCCAAGGCGACTGGCAACTCGCCTTAAAAGGATACGAACCCGCCTTGCAAGCAGTCGAACTACTCCGCAAAGGCTCAACCACTGACAAACGCCGCCAAGAAATCATTAAAGAAGCCATCTCCGTTTACGCCAACGCCGTCCAATGCTACATCAACCTCAAACAATACGATAAAGCCGTCGAAACCGCCGATCGTTCCCGATCACGCCACCTCGCCGACTTATTCGCCAGCAAAGACCTCTACCCCCAAGGCGAAATTCCCCCCGAAGTCGAAGCATACTATCGCCTGCAACAACAAAGCGATCATTTGCGTATTTCTGAAAATGACGGTACAAAAGCGATCGCCGCCACTCGCCAACCAATCCCCAACGGCGACGCTATCATCGAAAAGATTCAAGAGTTAGAAGATGAAAAAAAGAAAGCTTGGCTGAAAATTCGCAGCAAAGACCAAGTTTTGGCGGCTCAATTGCAACCAGCCCCCCTCAGTTTCGACCAGATGCAAGCCTTAATTCCCGATGCCGAAACCGCCATCCTTAATTTTTACACCACTGATGAGCATACCCACATTTTCATCTTGCGTCAAAATCAACCAACCCAACTCCACACCTGCGAAGGTCAAGGAATGGAAACCTTCCAAAATTGGCTATTCAACAACTGGTTAAAGCCTTATAAAGAAAACCAAACCGCATGGCAAAATCAAATGGGTGAATTTCTCCCCGAACTCGCTAAGCGCCTGCAAATTAATCAACTAATTTCCCAACATCTCAACGGCATTCAAGAACTGATTATCATCCCTCACCTGTACCTGCATCAAATCCCCTTTGCTGCCTTACCTTTAAACGAGATTCCCATTCCCCACAGCAATACAGCCTCCGACAGAACACGCGGCTTAAAACCTCTCAGCAAACCCACCCTCACCCCTGCCCAAACCTCGCCCCAAAAACAACCAGAATACCTCAGCGATAAATTCCGCCTCCGCATCGTTCCCAGTTGCCAAATTCTCAACTTTTGCCACCAGCGAGGCAACCTCAAACCTTCCACAATGGGAATCGTCGAAAATGCCACAGGCGACCTCGTTTTCACTGGCTACGAGTGCGAAACCCTGGCAACCATGCACCAAATTGATAAAAATTCCCGCCTCGAATATGAGCAAGCGACGATCGGCAACTATCACAACTTACTCAACCAAGTGCAAGTCCTTCATTCCAGCCATCACGCCAGTGCCGATCTGAATAATTCTCTAGAATCAAAACTGCATTTATTTGATGGCGATATCAACCTCGGTCGTGTTTTTACATGGAGATTTACCGACTTAGCCGAAGTGTTCCTCTCCTGCTGCGAAACTAATTTAACCTTTACCCACATTACCGACGATCCGCTCTCGATAGCTAGCGGTTTCCTCTGTGCGGGTGCGCGAAATGTGGTCAGTACCTTGTGGGCTGTGGATGATTTAGCAACCGCTTTATTTTGCATTTTATATTATCAGGAAAAGCAGGATAATAGCCGATCGCAAGCGCTGCAAAAAGCACAATTTAAGCTACGCAACTTGACAGGTGATGAGTTATCTCGTAAATATAAACCCCTGTTAGAGGATTATTTTGAGCAACAAAAAGGAGAAAAACAAGCAGAAATTGTCAAAAATGTGCGATTGCGTTTAGACTGGCTTTGTCGGCAAGAATTGCCGTTTGTCAGTCCCTATAATTGGGCGGGGTTTGTTTCGCAGGGTTTGGCGTAGGAGAAACAGTAGCATTTTGAACAGAGCTAATCTATCCTTGATTCTCTCCCAGTTTTCTGATTAAAAATCTGACTTCTTCGAGCAGGGTATTAAATCGCTGGTCATTTTCTATTTTGTACTGTTGAAAATCCCGATCCCGCCGCCGCATTTCTTCATCCCGCTGGGAATCTCTTTCTAAAATAGAATTGACAGCACCTACAAGCATATCGACATTGCGGTTAGTTTGTTCGATATTCCGAGTCGTTTGCTCTACAGTGGAAGCCAAGTCATCCACAGTGGAAGCTAAATCATCCACCATTTCATCTGTCCAGCGTTCGGTTGTCATTGTTCTTATTCCTTTACCTTTTTTCAATCAATATTTTACGACTGTTTACTTCTATTTTTAGTCGATCGCTCTTCTTAGAAATGTTCTAGCAGAGATTTCTCTTGTGCATAAACCTTTCGCAGCGACTCCACGGCTATTGATCGCAACATAAACTTAATCACCCCCACCATTTCCCCCCACTCCAACAATTCAGAAACACAAACAGCTTTCTGAAATCTCGCCGCATAAAAATCCACCCAAAAATCCGGCGCGTGTCTCTCTTTCTGACTCGCTATCCGGCGCTTCCAATAACCAAAATCTAAACCAGAGGGCGATTCCACTCCCAAAACTGGCGGAAAGTCGGCATAACTCACAAACCGACTCATGCCTTTGGCGTGCACGTACAGGATATGCGCCCAGCACTCGAAGCGATATATTTGTTCTACCTTGATTTTCAGCAGCCGCGCGATCGCCTCTTTCGTGACAAACCGGCTCAATCTGTGTCTGGGGGTTGATTTTGGTCGAAAGCTTGCTAACATAGTTGATAAGTTTCCTGATTTGAATAGATCGATTCCTGATTTGGATAGATAGATTCCTGATTTGGGAATTTGATAGATAGAGCAGTCCCTTATATGGGATTTGAACTTTGATAGGCGATCGTCCTTGAGTTTTCCAGACGTTGGGGCGATCGCTTTTTACGATAAAACCATCCTATGATGGTGTACCATCATTTGTCAAGTATGGGTTTAGTCAGGTTAAAAGTCAGAGAACTAGCTAGCGAGAAAGGCTGGACGCTGAAAGAAGTTTCAGAACGATCGGGAGTAATTTACAGCACCGTCAGACACTACGCCCGCTGTCCGGGAGTGTCAACCATTGACTTTATTTCTATACACAAGTTGGCTCGCACCTTTGATGTAATGATTGAAGACTTGGTGGAAATTGTGCAGGAGTGAGCGATCGCTTTTTACGATAAAATTTTATCCCAGAGTAAATCTAGTTTTTTGTCAATGGGTTTAATTAGATTGCGGGTTAAAGAATTTGCTGCTGAGAAAGGCCCGACGATCAAAGAGGTTTCTGAGCGATCGGGAGTCATTTACAGCACACTCACCACCTATTCACGTTCTCCGGGAATGGCAATGGTTGATTTTACTTGTCTGCTGAAGTTGGCACGTACTTTTGACGTGATGGTGGAAGATTTGGTTGAGGTCGTCAAAGAGTAGTCGATCGCTTTTTACAGTACAATCGGATGACTTATCTCAATCACATCTCAAGAGCTTATGGGCTTAATTAAGTTGCGGGTTCGAGAATTTGCTGCCGAGAAGGGCTGGACGCTGAAAGAAGTTTCAGAGCGATCGGGCGTAGTCTACAGTACCCTCAGAACCTATGCCCGATCGCCCGGATTAGCAACTGTTGACGTGACAGGCTTGCACAAGTTGGCGAGGACTTTTGATTTGTCGATCGAAGATTTGTATGAAATTGTGCAGGAATAGTCGATCGCTTTTACGAACTAATTATCCACTCAATATTGCTCGACACTTGCTAGCATCTGATTGACAGACTCACCCCGTTGTAGCGCTTCCCAATCAGATGTAACAGGTTGGTAAGAACAGTAACACACCACAATTCGCTCCTCAGTATCGGAAGCAGAAAACTGCTGAACGCGAGTAACTACCCAATCTCCATCTTTCCCGTGGGTGACTCCATTACCGGGGTCAGATAGATTTTCATAATCGCGGGTTTTGTCCCCTACTTGGGGAATTTCTGGGTTTTCTTCCCAAGTCCAATTTTCCCAAAGTATATTAGTTAGACCGCCCCTCGGCATAAGCTGACGTTTTTCCCAGCCGGGAGCACTCATGCTTTCGGTTTTGTAGACAATCCAGATTTTTTTTGCCATTTTTCCTCCCTTTCCTTTAATCTTGGTAATCTTGCCACATATCCTGAAACGAGGTTTGTTCCCCGTCAAACACGCAAGCCACATCAGGGGGGGTGTTACGAGTCACTCGGATTTCTTTTAACCGCCAGTTGTATTTTTCGCCCATCTTTTCACAGAGTTCGGGATCTGTAACATGGTGTACGTTTTCTGGCTTTGGATTCGGTACGCGATCGCTCCTCACTTCAGACTTCCCTTACAGTTTAAAAACTAAATGTCTTGCCCTGTATGCGATCGCTCCACCACTGCACACAGCAGCTATGTGTTGTTTTGGTTTTGACTTGCTTCTATTTTTGGTTGCTCAGCCTTGATGACATATTGCTCCATAAATTCCAGCAAAACATCCCTCATATTTTTACCGTCCCTAGCAACAGCCGACTTAAATCGGTTCCGCAATTCCGGCGGCATTTCTACTCTAATAGCCACAGTCTTGTTTTCATCCATACAGGCTCAAGGCTTTACAACATATACATTGTGACATTTTTATGTAGTTTGCCTAAAAACCAGCTTTTTGCATACAGGTGCATTATTTTCACTATATGCGTTAGTGCATACTTATGCAAGAGTGCAATAAATGCCGTTTTCCGCGAAAAACGCTACAGAGCGTTAATTTAAGTCATTTAGGTATGATTTACGCTCATAAACCCGGTTTCTGCAAAAAATCTTGAGTTTGGCTTTGTTAGTACATTGTGGTCAATTGTAACAACTTTATAAATAAAAAAAGCGCCTGAGTTCCCTCAGACGCTTACCATAAAATCAACAAATTGTCAACCCTAACCTAACCGTTCAAAGCCTCAGCACCGCCGCAAACTTCCAGGATTTCCTGAGTAATTGCTGCTTGCCGCGCCTTGTTATAAGTCAGCGTCAAACTACCGATCAAATCGCTAGCATTCTCACTAGCATTGTTCATCGCCGTCATCCGCGCCGCCAACTCGCTAGCAGCAGACTCTTGCAAAGCCCGCAGCAATTGGTTGTTCAAATACAAGGGCAAAAGAGCATCCAGAATTTGCGCCGGATCTTGCTCAAAAATCATGTCGCGGGGCAAACTTTTCATAGTAGGTGCAGAAACCTTTTCGCGCGATACTTGAAACTCTCCGCCTTTCGTAGTCAAGCGGAAGATTTCATCGTCTTGCACTTCAAAACCTTGGGGGTCGAGGGGCAGTAAAGTTTGAATTACCGGACGCGAACTAATTAGGGACACAAACTTGGTGTAAATTAGCTCAACTCTGTCCACAGTTCCCGACAAAAACAAGGAAAGCAATTCGTCAGCAATTTGTGCCGCTTCCGGTGCTGTGGGAATTTGTTCCAAGTTAGCGTAAGTAGCATCGATCGGCTGTTCGCGGCGCTGGAAATACTGAGTAGCTTTGCGTCCTACCAACACGTATTTGTAATCTAAGCCTTCAGCTTTGATTTCCTTAGCGCGATTTTCGGCGTATCTGATGATGTTGCTGTTGTAGCCGCCGCACAAACCCCGATCGCCCGAAACTACCAACAGTCCCACACATCGCACTTCGCGTTTTTTCAGCAGCGGCGAATCCAGGTTTTCAAACTGCAAGCGTTCCGCCAAACCGTACAATACCTCTGCCAGTCGATCGGCAAAAGGCCGAGTTGCAGTCACCTGTTCTTGAGCGCGGCGCACCTTAGCAGCGGCCACCAAGCGCATTGCTTCTGTAATCTTTTTAGTGTTCTTGACCGACTTAATGCGATCGCGAATAGTTTTCAGATTTGCCATAACTTTCTCCTTACATCCTTGCCCGCATCTTCTTAATTAAAACCGCAGATTAACGCAGAGTAACGCAGATCAACTTCAGATTATCTGCGTTAATCCGCGTTCATCTGCGGTTCAAAATTTCTACTTTTCTACGCAGAAACTAGAAAACTTTGCTTGTATTCAGTGATGCCTTCTTTCAGCAGCTTCTCAGCTTCATCAGTCAATGCCTTTCCGCCTTGAACAATTTCACCGTATTTCGGCTTGCTAGTCCGCAAATAGTCGCGCAAACCAACAGTAAACTTGCTGACTTTTTCCACCGGAATGTCATCCATATAGCCGTTAATACCGGCATAGATTACAGCCACTTGTTCGTTCATCGGCAGAGGCGAACTTTGGGGCTGTTTCAACAGTTCCCGCAAGCGCTGACCGCGCGACAATTGATTCTGGGTAGCTTTATCCAAGTCAGAAGCAAACTGAGAAAATGCTGCCAGTTCTTCAAACTGCGCCAATTCCAGTTTCACCTTACCGGCTACTTTTTTCATCGCCTTAGTTTGAGCCGCCGAACCTACCCGCGATACCGAAATACCGGGGTTTACTGCGGGACGCAAACCAGCGTTAAACAAGTCAGAAGAAAGGAAGATTTGACCGTCGGTAATCGAAATTACGTTCGTCGGAATGTAAGCAGAAACGTCACCAGCTTGGGTTTCGATAATCGGCAAAGCAGTCATGCTGCCTTCGCCCAAATCGTCGCTCAATTTAGCAGCGCGTTCTAGCAAGCGAGAGTGCAGGTAAAACACGTCTCCGGGGTAAGCTTCGCGACCGGGAGGACGGCGCAGCAACAGAGACATTTGGCGGTAAGCTTGTGCTTGTTTGGAAAGGTCATCGTAAATGACCAAAGTGTGCTTGCCTTTGTACATGAAATACTCGGCTAAGCTAGCACCTGTGTAGGGAGCCAAATATTGCAGGGTTGCGGGGTCGCTAGCGTTGGCTGCTACGACAATTGTGTAGTCCATCGCGCCCTTTTCTTGCAGGACGTTGACGATGTTAGCTACTGTAGAAGCTTTTTGACCGATCGCCACGTAAACGCAGACAACATTTTCCGATTTTTGGTTAATAATCGTGTCGATCGCGATCGCAGTTTTACCAGTTTGTCTGTCACCGATAATCAGTTCCCGCTGTCCTCTTCCCACCGGAATCATCGCATCAATAGCGGTAATTCCTGTTTGCATCGGTTCGTAAACAGAACGGCGAGAAACAATCCCCGGTGCCGGAGATTCAATCAAGCGAGATTCAGTAGTTTTAATGTCCCCTTTGCCGTCAATCGGACGGGCCAAAGCATCAACTACCCGTCCCAACATTGCTTCACCCACGGGGACTTCAGCAATTCTGCCAGTAGCTGTTACCACCGAACCTTCTTCGATGCCGAGTCCTTGTCCCATCAGCACAGCGCCGACGTTATCTTCTTCCAAGTTCAGTGCAATACCAACAGTGCCGTCGGCAAATTCTAGCAATTCCCCGGACATAGCTTTATCTAAGCCATAAATCCGGGCAATACCGTCGCCTACTTGCAGAACCGTACCGACGTTAGAAACTTTAACATCTTGGTCGTACTGCTCAATTTGCTGGCGAATAATGCTGCTAATTTCGTCTGGTCTGATTGCTGCCATGTCAGTTGTCAGTTATTATTTGTCAGTTGTCCGTTGTCAGTTGTCAATTGTCAGTTGTTCAAAACTACTAACAGTTAACCGCTAACTAAATTAGCTAATAGTTATCAGCTATTAACTATTAAGAATTCAAGCGAAATCCCAAGCGGCGCAATTGTCCTCGCAGGCTGGCATCAATCACTTGAGAGCCTACTTTAATCACGACTCCGCCGATTAAATCTGCGTCTATTTTGGTTTCAATTTCTACTTGCCTTGCGCTTGTCATCGCCTGCACTTTCTCGCGAACAGTTTGCTGCTGAGCGTCTGAAAGCGGGACAGCCGAGGTAACTTCCGCCAAAACAGTTTGGTTGAGTTCTCGGAGCTCGGTCAAGTATTTTTTGCCAATTCCTTCTAAAAAAAGAATCCGTCCTTTGTCTACTAACAGCCGCAAAAAGTTCCGCATCAACGGGTTCATTTCTGATCCCGCTATTCGATCGATTACGGCTTTTTTATCCTGCGGTTTCACCAGTGGACTGCCTAGAAACAGGCGCAGTTCCTCGGAATTTTCTAGCAGGTTCAGCAAGGAGCGGATATCTTCGCCGAACTGCTCTGAGAGGTTGTTAGACTTAGCCAGTGACATCAAAGCGGATGCGTAAGGCTGTAAGACTTCGGTGCTGACTTTACTCACTTTCTAGCCTCCCAGTAACGCAATGCTGCGATCGATTAATTGGTGTTGAGCGTTTTCGTTCAAGCTAGTTTTTAGCTGGCCTTCCACCCTTTCTAATGCCATAGATACAACTGCCGATCTGAGTTGGGCGATCGCTCTTTCTCGATCTGCTTCCAACTCTTGACCCGCTGTTGCTTTCATGCGTTCAACTTCCTGCGCTGCCTGAGCTAGAATTGCTTCTTTGGCTTTCTTCGCATTTTCTTCAGCAGCGGAGCGAATCCGTTCCGCTTCTGCTTGCGCTTGAGTCAATTTTTGCTGTTGCTCTGCTAGAGCTGCTGCTGCATCTTTTTGGCGAGTTTCTGCTTCTTTAATTGCCTCTTCGATGCCGGAGCGTCTTTCGCTGAGGATGTTCCCTAAAAAGCCGCGCCCGAAGTAAAACAGCAATCCAATAACAATGATCAGGTTAATCAGGTTGGTTTCTAAAATATCGAAATTTAAACCGAAACCACCTTCCCCGCTAGCTTCTGTGGCTAGCAATAAAACAGTCCCCATGATACTCTTCCATAATTGCGCGTGCAGGTTTGGTGAACCGATTTTAGATTTGAGGATTTACCCAAAATCTCAAACTGTTCGATCGAGCTATTTGACCAGTGCAGTGCCTAATAGCTTTTCAAGAATTTGTCGGCTCAGGACATCTACTTCTTGCTCCAGCGAGCGCATTGCCTCTTGTTTTTGTTGCTCAATCTCTTGTCCTGCCTTTTCTCGCGCCACTTGAGCTTCTTTTTGAGCCTCAGCTACTTTTGCCGACGCGGTTTTTTGGGCATCTGCTTGAGCCGCAGCAATTACTGCTTGAGACTGTTTGCGAGTTTCTCCCAGTTTTTGTTCGTATTCCTGCGCTAATTTCTGAGCTTTCGCCAAGCGTTCCCCAGCAGACACTTGAGTGGTGCGGATGTATTCATCCCGCTCGTCGAGCATCTTTGTCAGGGGCTTATAGAAAACAGCGTTCAGGACTACCATCAAAACTAGGAACTGCAACGCCATAAAAGGCAAAGTTGCATCAAAATCAAACACTTTTAGTTCCTCCTTTGTTTTGGGGCGGAAAGACATCCGCCCCTTTTTGCAGTCCTTCAGTATTAAGCGAAGGGATTAGCAAACAGCAGCACCAATGCAATAACCAGACCGTAGATGGTCAGGGATTCCATGAATGCTAAGCTCAGCAGGAGAGTCCCGCGAATTTTGCCTTCTGCTTCCGGCTGGCGGGCAATACCTTCTACTGCTTGACCCGAGGCATTACCTTGACCGATGCCAGGTCCGATCGCGCCCAAACCAATAGCTAAACCTGCGGCGATAACTGAAGCAGCAGCAACTGTCGGATTCATGATAAATTTCCTTAACTTTGTGTACAGATTGAAAAACAGATAGTGCGTAATTGGTAATTGGTAATTGGTAATTAGTCATCAGTCATTAGTCATTGGACTGCTGATTTCTGACATATCGCTATTAGCCATTAACCAATTCCAGAGTGTTAATCGTGGTGTTCGTCGCCGTGTCCTTCCAATGCTTCGTGAATGTAAGCTCCTGCCAAGGTGGCAAATACCAAAGCTTGAATCGCACTGGTAAACAGACCCAACATCATTACGGGCAGAGGTACAAACAGGGGAACTAACAGCACCAGCACCGCTACCACTAATTCATCCGCTAAAATGTTACCAAATAAACGGAAACTTAGGGAAAGAGGCTTGGTGAAATCTTCCAAGATGGCGATCGGCAACAAAATTGGGGTTGGTTCGATGTACTTACTAAAGTAACCCAAACCCCGCCTGCTGAAACCCGCATAAAAATATGCCAGAGAAGTCAGCAAAGCAAGTGCTACCGTCGTGTTGATGTCGTTGGTCGGAGCAGCTAGTTCGCCTTCTGGCAACCTAATTAGTTTCCAAGGAACTAAGGCCCCCGACCAATTCGATACAAAAATAAACAGGAACAAAGTGCCAATGAATGGCAACCAGGGACGGTACTCTTTCTCGCCGAGTTGATTTCTAGCCAAGTCTCGAATGAATTCTAAGGCGTACTCCATGAAATTTTGCATTCCGCGCGGAATTCTCTGCATATTGCGAGTTGCCGCCAGGGAAGCTATCAGGAGGAGAGCAATCACAATCCAGGAGGTGATGAATACCTGCCCGTGAACTTTGAGATTGCCTATGTGCCAGTAGAAATGCTTGCCAACTTCCAACACAGCGAAGGGAAGAGCATTAAAGGCATTTAAGACATTTAGCATTTCCATTCACAAGAAGTTCACACAGTGGAGGGTTCACCGACTGCCTGACCCATTGACGGGATCGGGAATGAACAGGCTTTGCAGCATATAAAAGACGAGCGCGCCCTTATATGTCAGAAATCCCAAAAATACCGGCAAAATGTGTAGCTGATTCCACTGAGTTGCTACTACAATCAACCCAATAAATACAGCCAACCGATTTTTACTCAGACTCCTCTTTTGCGGGCCGAGGCGCTCAACGTCTTTGGCCAACATTCTCAAGTAAACCACACCTACGATCGCCCCAATCAAGTAATTTAGGGCAATGTTGAGTGAATAAACAATCCACACAGAGATAAAAATTATTCCCGTGAAAGCGAGTGTGACTACAAACAACTGTTGCTGAAGTTTGTAGAAATCTTGCATAGCATCAGTGGACTCCGGTTCGGACGAACCTGTCTGAGAGATGTCCTGCGTTTGGGCGGTGGATGCGCGAGATTGATCTGACAAGGTTACTTGACTTTCAAAGCAGTCGGTGTTAGTTGACTCCCACTACAATTAATTCGGTTGAAACCGTCTTGTAGCGACAAGTGTGACAAACGTTACAGCTCGTACACTTCACATCGAATAATACCACGTGCAGGTAACATAACTTAAAAAAAATGAATTTTTTGATGGGTTTCTCAGAACGGTCTGCCTGAACCACTTGACCTGGTTCGGCAAGCGTGCCGAACCGTTCCCAAGCCTGAAGCTAGAAGGCTTTGATGCAGACAGCCGCAGATTTTATAAATATTTATAATGTTGTCGCGATCGCCCGCAAAGAAGACTCAACTTTAGCACTTTTGGGGCGACAGCGCTCAACGGTGAGGCTCTAACAAGTAACCAGCGTCAATCACTGCGGTCGAAACTACTCCCAGTTGGTGAGGGCAGCGGGGTACGGGAGCGTTCTCCAGCCAGATGGGGGTACCATCATCGGTTCGCAGCAAGCAACAGTATCAAAGGTTCCAGGCTGTGCTTTGAACTCAACTTGTTGTCCGGGCCGATACCCGAATGCTTCGTCCCAGTCTACACCTGCATAGAATTCCACGATCGGCTTTCTGTAATTAGTAGTCTTTGATACTGATTTTAGAGGCGATATCTGAAACTAGCCAGCATTTAGTAGTTTTAAATACAAAAAATAACTTGACAGGAGTGTATGCACAGGCGGTTCGTGCATTCTTGTGCGGGACTGTTAGCCAGACTACAAACTAGAGGCAGGGCAAGTGACCTATGATTCAACGAGGTGAAACTCTTTAACAGCCGGGAGAAAGTTTCTATTTTCGTGGCTCGATCGACTAAGCTTAATCAAAGCAAATCGCTGTAGAGGCTGCAAATTCGCCCACTGGGCCAAAGAAATTGTCACGCCGAGCTCTTGCGCTTTTGCAGAAACCGACTCCGGTACAGTTGCAGCATCCATCCACGGGGGATTTTCATCAACAGCCAAATCAGTTCCCGGTTTGCCTGTCTGTTGAATTAATATTTGATTTAGCTTTTCTCGGTAATCAATAATTTCTGCTTCTGTCAAGCAAGGTAACTCTACAAGACTTTGCCGTTCGGCTTGGTTGAAATGATTCCAATCCTGCAACTTTAATTTAATGCCGCAAGTATCTAACTTGAGACGTACTTGCATGGGGATGCAGCGCAAAGCTTCGACAAAATCAGCTTCAAATTCAAAGAATGTCATAGATGTATAGACTTGCAAACTAGATTTTTTTTATTAACCGCAGAGGACGCAGAGAGCACAGATTGACACTCTCCGCCCTATAAGGGCGAAGATTCTTAACTCGTAGGGAGTCCAACGACCTTGCCCTCATTAAGCATCTTGACGGTATGCCCTACCGCTGCAAGTCCTCGTCGTAGAACTACTTGGGCGGAGGCAACATCTCTATCAGTTGTATACCCGCAGCTATTACATTTGTGGATACGTTCTGACAAATCTTTTTTACCTGTCTCAACTCCACAGTTAGGGCAAATTTGACTTGTTTTTCTAGAGTCAACTTCCATGAAAAAGACTCCACGCTTAAAACAACACTGTTTCAGGATGTTGAAGAATTGTCCCCAAGCCGCATCTAGGCAGTGCTTGGCTAACATTCCCGCAGCTAGAGCTTTGCAATTTAAGTCTTCAACAAATATCATTCCTGCCTGATTGCAAAGCAAGTGAGCAGTACGCCAATGAAAGTTCTTGCGGGTGTTGCTTATATGTTCATGGAGTTTTGCCACTTTCGTTTGAGCTTTACGCCAATTATTTGACCCAAGTTTCTTTCTGTTGACTCTTTGTTGCAGCAATTTAAGCTGGCGTTGAAGGTCTACAAAAAACCTCGGTCTTGGTAGTGTTAGCCCAGATGATGTAGCGATAAAACTGATTAATCCTACGTCGATTCCTACTGCTTCTCCTGATGGTGTTGGTTGAGGTACAGATACACCCCATTGCAAACTAAGCATCACGTACCAACCGCTAGCTCGTTTAACAATTCGAGCTTGTTTCACCAAGGCATCACCAGGTATCTCCCTTGATTGTCGGAACTTAACCCAACCTATTTTAGGTAGGTTAATTATTCCGTTTTTCAAAGGCGATTTCCCAAGTTGTGGAAAAACAAAAGATTTACAGCGACCAGGCTTCTTGTACCGAGGAAAGCCAAAGTTTCTCTCCCACATTGAAACAAAAGCTTGTTCTAACCGTTTAAGTGTTTGTTGTAGAACTTGCGATTGAACTACCCTCAAAGCGGGGATTTTTTCTTTGGCGGATGTTAAACTTTTGCACTGAGAAGCATAAGTAGGACGCTTAGCATCAGCAGGAATAATGTACTCGGAATGTAGGGAACAAGCATTAACCTGGCAACTACGAGACTTATACCAAGCCTTCCGTTCAGCAAGTGCGTAGTTATACACGCGCCGACACTGTTCTAGCCAGTCTTCAAACAGCGAAACTTGGCTGACGGTAGGTTTGAGCTTAAACTCGTAGGTTAGAGAAAACACTTGTAGTACCTCCTTGTCTCAGTATTGTACCATACGGTTACAAAGGGACAACACGATTTCTAAGAAAAAAGCCGCCCTAGAAGGGCAGGGCTTTAAACCCAATTTTTCGGTAAGAGAAGAGAGAGAAATCGATGCAGGTTTTTTGCTTTCTATCAATAATTGCAGAAAATGCGATCGCCATTTATAATTAAATAATATTACAAACTATTGACATGGATACCGTAGACTACCTTCGGATTAGCTTGATAGACCGCTGCAACTTCCGCTGTCTCTACTGTATGCCGGAAGGTAGCGAGTTGGACTATGTATTGCAGCAGCAGTTGTTAACTCACTCGGAATTGCTAACTCTGCTGCGGGAAGTTTTTATACCCGTGGGATTTACTAAGTTTCGGTTGACTGGTGGGGAACCGCTGCTGCGGCCTGGGGTGGTGGAATTGGTGAGGTCGATCGCATCTTTGCCGGAAACGCGAGATTTATCCATGACAACCAACGGCTTTTTGCTGGCGGGAATGGCGGAAAATCTCTACAATGCTGGTTTGCGCCGCATTAATATTAGTTTGGATTCCTTGGAACCGGAGACTTTCGACAAGATAATTGGCAGTCGGGGACGATCGCGGTGGACGCAGGTTTGGGAGGGAATTCAAGCGGCTTATCAAGCTGGATTCGACCCGCTGAAACTGAATGTTGTGGTAATTCCCGGTGTCAATGACAGCGAAATATTGGATTTAGCGGCGTTAACAATTAACCGGAATTGGCACGTTCGTTTTATTGAGTTTATGCCGATCGGCAATGGGGATTTATTTGGCGATAAGGGTTGGGTAGCATCGGCAGAATTGCGGCAACAAATTAGCGACAAATACGGGTTAGCGGAGTCGGGAGTGCGCGGAAATGGGCCGGCGGATGTGTTTCAAATTCCGGGGGCGAAGGGCACTTTAGGATTTATCAGCCAAATGTCCGAGTGTTTTTGCGATCGCTGCAACCGGATGCGTTTGTCTGCTGACGGGTGGCTGCGGCCTTGTCTGCTGAACGAAACTGGTCAAATTGACTTAAAAACTGCTTTACGGAATGGGGTGTCTACAGGCGAATTGCGCGATCGAGTGCGGCACATATTAGAGATTAAACCAGAGATTAATTTCAAGCAACGGGATTCTGGAACTACTCAGGGAAATTACAGCCGCACCATGTCTCAAATCGGCGGGTGATATCAATTCCGATTTTAGTATTCCCTCGATATTCTCTCCCCCTCTCTGTAATCTCTGCGTTCTCTGTGGTTAATTATAAATCAGGTATTTAACGATGAACACCATCTCGATCGCCATTTCAGACCGGCTGATGCTGAAGCTACAAAAAGTTGCTGCTGAGATGAATGTATCCATCGAAGAATTAGTCTTGATGAACATTGAAAGCTCGATCGCGCAACGAGAAAATCCCGCAGCAAATACCGATCGAGATATTTGCAATCAAAATGCTGAAATTGCGATCGAGGTAATTGACAAATTTTATACTCTTGCTACGGAATGGCAAAGTGAAGTTGGGGGAATGTCTTCGACAGCTCAAATGTCTCAGCATCCTGCATATCAGGAAATTATTAATATGGGTTCTCAAGTCGTACCGCTGTTGCTATCGGAACTGAAAAAAAATCCCCTTTACTGGCTAGCTGCATTGAATGCCATTACTGGTGAAAATCCCATTAAACCGGAACAAAGGGGAAGGGTAAAACAGATGGCATCAGCTTGGATAGAGTGGGGTAAAGATCGAGGCTACGCGATTGAATAGAATGTATAGAAGACCAGAACTTGAAATTAAATGGCCTAATTTGTCTCGGACTGATTATCGAGTTACCAGCCAAAAGTCACAGGAATATAACTGTTTTGCGTGGGCTGCTGGTGAAGAAGATCGCTGGTGGCAACCGATACCAGGAGAGCAATTCTATTGGTCAGAAGGCGTGCCGCAAGAGGAGACTTTAGACGCATATATTCAGGTTTATCAAACACTGGGATATGAACTTTGTAATGGTGATATATTAGAAGCTGGATATCAAAAAATAGCAATATATGTTGACTCTAGCGGTATCCCAACTCATGCAGCCAGACAGTTGCCTAATGGTAAGTGGACAAGTAAACTTGGATGGTTGGAAGATGTTGAACACGAATTGGATGGATTGACAGGCGACAGGTATGGAGTTGTCGGTCAAATTCTTAAATGTGCGATAAATTAGGGAAAGGCGATCGCTTTAGCTCAACCCAATTTACAAATAATTATATTAAATGTGATCGAGTGCGGCACATATTAGAGATTAAACCTGAGATTAATTTCAAGCAGCGGGATTCGGGAACTACTCAAGGAAATTACAGCCGCACAGTGTCTCAAATTGGCGGGTAATTATCTATCTGCAGCAAAAGCAAGGCAGGCTTTGATGTCTGCCGAAGTTAATTCTGAAAAATCTTCCAGAATTTCTGCTTCCGTCATGCCACCGACGAGATATTCTAAGATGTCGTAGACGGTGATTCGCATTCCCCGAATACATGGTTTGCCACTGCGTTTTCCCGGTTCAATTGTGATGATGTCGTGGTAGTCCATAAAGCAATATTTTGTACTAATAAGCGTAATTATAACTGCAAATAATCCTGGTTTGTTTAGGTCAGGATTTCAGGTTTGAGCAAGTAGTGAGAAAAAAATAACCCTGACGTTGAAAGTAGCCAAGGCGGATCAGTTTTCTCATGGTCTGCGGCCAAAGCAAGACAGGCTTTGATGTCTGCCGAATTTAGTAGGGTTTTCCACCAATAAGACTCCAAAATTGGCGGCAGTCCGATCGACACGGGGCGATCGGCTCCACATCTCCGACGGCTGGCACGGCTGGCACGGCTTCAAAATGGAACCATTTAGCGCGGTCTAGGGGATTTTGGGGTGATTCACGTCTGCCACGGTAACGCTCGCACAATCGCACCCTAACCGTGTCTGGCACTGCCACGGCTCGCACAGTTATACGGTTTTTATGGTTATGGCAAGGTTGGTACGATGGCGATAAGGCTAGCTTTATGATACATTTAGCAGTTGGGTGTACAACTGAGAGTTAAGATAAATGGCTACAAAAAAGACAATAAAACGTTTTCCTTTCTTAGTTGCTCTTGATACAGAAGTTTTTTATAAGTCTCATTTAAGCTATGATTCAACACAATGGAAAGCTTTAATTACGTTTGTTCGAGAAGAAAAAATAAAATTGTTTGTAACTTCTATTACTATTCATGAAGTAAGAAAACATATTACTGAACAAGCACAATTAATTTCTCAAGTTATCAATCATTTTGTACATGGATTGCTTCACAAAAAATTTCAACCATCTAAAGATAGTCCTAAAATAACAATTCCTACTAAATCGACCTTGCTTAATCAATTCAAAAAACAAGTTGAAGATTTAGTACCTGATTTTGAGCAAATTAATCAGGAGATTCAAAACAAATTTGAAGTTTTGTTTGAACAAGCTAAATTAGAGATAATCGACATTGATGGGGTTTCAGTAGATGATGTTTTTAAAAGTTATTTTTCTTGTACTCCCCCATTTAGTGAAAAAAAGAAAAATGAATTTCCAGATGCTTTTGCACTTTTAGCCCTTCAAAAAGCGGCACAAGATAAAAATCAAATAATTTGTGTCGTTAGCGGTGATTCTGATTGGGAAAATTATTGTATTTCAACAAAAAACACACATCTTTGTTATTTCAAAAGTCTTGAGGATTTATTAGAAAGTATAAATGAAGGTATTGATTCTGATGAGTTTAGTGAAATTTATGAATTGTTTCAGGATAAACAAGACGACATAAAAGAAGAAATAAAGAAGAAATTTTTAGAGTTTAATTTTTCAGTGGGCATAAATGATAGTTCACTTGAATGGGGTAGTGTAAAGACTCGAATTAACGTTAAAACAGTATATATTGGTGGTAGTTCATTAATACATATTGTTAAATCTTCATTAATCAATGTTGATGGTTTTGACATCAATCAAGTTTTAGTAACATTTAAAATAGCAGTTATTATAGGTTGTGATGTCAAGATAAATTACACTAGATTGGTATATGAAGATGATGATGATGAAGAATATAATATACCTTCTTTTGTAAAAGAAGAAAGAGAAATAATCGTTCAACCATCTTATGATGGTATTTATTCTGATGTAGAACTTACGCTTATGTTCACTAGAGATGAAAATAATACTTTATGTGATCCTGTTATAAAATATGTTAATATCAATCCTGATAATGATTTAAATGAAATATTTATTAGTTCAATCATTGAGTGTGAGGATGAATAATATTAGATAAATGAACGGTTTTACTTAGATGTGAAAATCAGAATTGTGTTGCTAATTCCTACCATATCTTGATGTAGCTGCAAGGGTTATAGGGCTTAGGCGGGGAAATGTGAGTTTCCCCGCCTAGCTTGATTTATAGATGTTTCAGCCTCTAAATCAGGATATGCTCTTATCCTGATTTAGTAAAATAACGTGCCTGATATTTGTCTTATTAACTGGTTCCCAGGTTAGAGCCTGGGAACCGAGATCCAGAGGCTCTGCCTCGCTAACGGATAAAAACAAAAACAGGAGGCAGATGCTCATGGAATGTGTTCCCAGGCTCTAGCCTGGGAACGAGCAAACACCTACGCTTTGCGCTTCCGACGGCGAATCAGCACACTCATCACTTGGTTCGGATTAGCTGCACGTTGTACGGGACTCCAATCACCCACTTGGGCAAATCCCAGGCGGTACAAAGTGAGTATGGTTTCCCTGACACCCTTGGGCGAACCTGTCACCGTTACACACACCACATCCTGTTCCGATTCTGCTGCTGAGTCGTCATTTGGGCAATCGGATTCGTTATCGTCAGGCACGAATTCCTGTGACATAATTATGTTCTCCTGGTTTTGGGTTTTCTAGAAAAACCCAAAAACCCAGCCGCCCCGCATTTCAACACATAGCAGGGCGGCTACAGAGGATGTTAAGATACTCCGTTAGCCTCCAGACTGCTATACCCAGTTTGGCGGTTAGCTGTCCATTGCTGCTCGCAACAGCTTTGGGCAGTGCAACTAGATTTTTGGGCGACGCGGGCTACTTCCTCTACAAGCAAAGCAACCTCTAACTTCAAAGCGTAGCCGCAGAGGGGGGCCTGTGTCAATCCATTTGGGATTTGGGATTTTGGATTGGAAGATTTATGCCACGGATTCAATCAGGTAACTCCACATCTGGGGGAAGCGGTGGCAGCAACAACTCTAACTGGCTTAGCAAACCTGGCAGCACTGTGACAATGATATTCCAGAGAGTATCAGGTTGTACGCGATCGTACCGGTGAGCAATGATATTCCGCAAATTAATAATATTGCGCCAATCAATATCACTATTAGCTTGACGGAATTCCTCCGAAATTCTCCTAGCAGCCTCGCCGAGAATTTCAAACTCTCTTTCAACAGCCCGCTGCACCATCCTATTTACTCGGTATTCTGCACAGGATAAGTTAGCGGTAAACTCCATTATTTGCTTAATTGCTTCTATCATATCCCAGAGCGCAGCCTGATTTCTATTGTCTGCTTGCATAGTTAGATTGGCTGGTTTAATTGAAAAGTATAAACTGGAAATAGTGCGATTTTCAGAGTAGATGATGTGACAAGTTCGCAGAATTTCATCTCGACTAAAAGGGTTATTTATCTGTGTTTTTTGAGTTAAATCTACATCGCGTCCCAACATCGTTTCTAACTGTTCTTGCATTTGGAGAAAGTCGAAAATATTCCAGGAAGTGTTGGGGGCAAATCTGGCTAGAATGTCTATATCACTGTCGGGACGAAAATCATCTCGCAGGATTGAACCGAATAATGCTAATTCAATAATATTCCAGCGCTGGCAAAAGTCGGCTATCTGTGAGGGCGATGCCTGAAGACGTTCTTTGACTGCGGTTGGAAATTGAGAAGTCATGGGATTTTGGATTTTAGATTTATCGCATTCAATCTCATCTTATCTCAACATCTTTAAACAGTTCGCACTCCGACCAAAGAAACCGGGTTTTTCACGGAATTCACCGTTTCCAACCAAGATTTAGTAAAAAACCCGGTTTCTGACCTATGCCTAAGTCCTATTTGGGCGTGAGCAAAATTAGCTGTTTTGATAAGATCGATCGCACTTCATCCAATCCCATCTCCACATCCGCCAAAATCTCCCCAACAGTCTTCTCTCCTTTACCTTGCCCAGACGGGCTCCCCTCTTTCTCCCCCCCTTGGCAAGGGGGGGCTGGGGGGGGTAAACAACCTTGCAAAAACTCAAATTCCGCACTTGACAAATTGAGCAATTGGTAGTTGCAATCAAACACTTGTTGACTCGGCCAACCGTGCATACAACCACTCAACTCTGGAATTGCCGCCAAAAGAGCCTGATCGTCCGACCAATCAATTTTATTAACAGGCTTTTTGCCCAAGAAAAACTCGTAATGAGTGATTTCCGTATCCAACAATTCAATTAATCGATAAAGCTCCCGTTCCGTCAAACCCTGAGCTCTTTCTATCAATTCCGGCGCTTTACCCAAAAGTCTTTCTAACTGCCAATATCCCGGATTTGAAAAACCAATAAATTCCAATCCCGAAGCATCAATTAACTCGAACAAAGTCTCAATATTGTAGTCAATTTCCTGCGGGTGAACGTACATATCAGCAAAACATTCGTCCCGCTGATTTTCTCCTGCCCAACGCTGTTTTTCGTACTTGACAAGACGGTTGTTTTCTGGTAAGGAAGCAAAGATTTGACGACCTACTTTCACACCATCGGGATAGTCACCTTTTTGCGGGCCTTGAAGAAGTGCGATCGCCCTTTGCATCAATTGAATTTCCCAGCGTCCGAGCTCAGCATACACAAAAATGTGCATCAAACCGCCACTAGCCAACTTCGCCGCCAGGGCTTGAATGCCCCGGATCGGATCGGGTAAGTGGTGCAGCACGCCCACGCAGTTAATCAAATCAAACTCGCCCTCTAACTCGGCGGCATCGTACAGGCTGAGGTGGCGAAAATCAGCTTCGCGCGCTCCCGATCGCCGACAGCGTTCTTGTGCTACTTTCAAAGCACCTTCACTCAGGTCGATCGCCGTCACCGAAGCTTCAGGATTGAGGTGAATCAGATAATCGGTGCTCGAACCAGTGCCACAGCCAGCATCTAAAATCCGAATATCCAGTTTTGGCGGCTTTTGCCCGGTGCAAAAATTGTAAGCATCAGGCCAACTCCAGCGCCAGTTGTACCCAGGGGGCGGTTCATCTGACAAAGGATCGGGCGGGAAGGGGAAAGTATCGTAAAGCCGCCGCACGGCAGCGCTGATATCAGGCGTAGTATCCATAGGTGACATTTGTTGGGCTTGGGGATTCGGGATTTGACTGACAACTGACCGCTGACCACTGACCCACAGCAATTTGCTCCGGGCCCCCGGATTTATCGGTGGGGTCGATTCTTCAATCTAAAATCTAAAATCTAAAATCTAAAATCGGTTGACAGCTAGTGCGTAATAAAACTTATCATTTTTTCTCATATAAGCTCTCTTAAATCTATACAATAAATCTCGACAGGCTTTTTAACAAACGAGGACTGTCAATAACCCACCGCTGAACTGTCGGGTAAAGCGGAGGCGTCTTTCCGCAGAAAGTCAAAAGCCCCGAAACAGGCAGAAGAAAATTTTTGATTTTCTTTTCCCTTAATTGACGGCACTTGCTGCAATTCCCCAAAGGCAACTCTCCTGCCGAGTCTTTTTTTCCACGGGTATGCCGGCGGATCGCAGCGGAGGGAGTACCCCGTGCCTGCCTTCGGATCGGACATTTCCCCGCAGGCAGAAAGATGAAACCAAAACATTTTAATCTAAGAAAGTAAGCGCGCCCGAACCTCGTGACAGGTAAAGGCAAAAAGTAAACAAAGCAAAAATACCTACTTTGACCTGCATGAGAAGGCAGCGTTAGTCTGGGTAAATGCTACAACGATTTAGATAGGGAGCTAAGGAGTCTAATGACTGTAAAGGCAAGTGGTGGAAGCTCGGTTGCGCGTCCGCAACTATATCAAACTGTACCGGTCGCAACTATTTCGCAAGCAGAACAGCAAGACCGCTTCCTACAGCGGGGCGAACTCAGCGAACTGGCAAGTTATTTCAGTTCAGGGACTCTGCGGATCGATATATCTGCGACGCTGACCAAAAACTCGGAACTGATAGTATCCCGCGCAGCCAACCGGATTTTTACCGGCGGTTCCCCGCTGGCATTTTTGGAAAGACCGCAAGAACCTGTGATGGCTGTAGCAGGCGCTGCTCGCGGCGGCTCGGCGAATGTCTCTGAAGGCATGAAACTGGGAAATGTCACCTACGTTGAAAGTCGCGCAGGCGGCGGCAACGGCTCAGGCGGCGGCGGATTCTTGGGGCTGGGAAATCTGTTTTCGGGCAACGGTGGCGGCGGCCCGATACCAGCAGGATTTCAGCCGATCAATGTCTCGCGCTACGGCCCGGGCAACATGACCAAATCTCTGCGGGATTTGAGCTGGTTTTTGCGCTACATCACCTACGCGATCGTAGCTGGCGACCCGAACATTATTTCGGTGAACGTGCGCGGACTGCGAGAAATCATCGAAAATGCTTGCTCGTCGGCGGCGACGCTGGTGGCAATGCAGGAAATGAAGGCAGCATCCTTGGGCTATTTCAAAAAGGATAGCGAGGCAAGTGCGATCGTCGGACAGTATTTCGACGTAGCTATTACCGAATTCAAAGCCCCCACACCTTCAGACAAGGTGCGGCAGCGCGAAACCAACGACCAGCAAGGGCTGCAACTGCCCCAAATCTACTTCAACGCAGCCGAGCGTCGGGCGAAATTCGTCATGAAAACCGGCCTGTCTTCGGCCGAAAAGATAGAAGTAATCAAAGCAGCTTACCGCCAAGTATTCGAGCGCGACATTAGCCGCGCATACAGCCAAAGCATTTCTGACTTGGAATCCAAGGTCAAAAATGGCGAAATCTCGATGAAAGAGTTTATCCGCCGCCTTGGCAAATCTCCTCTGTACCGTCAGCAATTCTACGAGCCGTTTGTCAACAGCCGCGCTGTAGAACTTGCCGCCCGCCACTTCCTCGGCCGCGGTTTGAGCTCGCGGGAGGAATTTAGCAAGTATTTTGCGATCGTCACCAAAGGCGGTCTGGCAGCTCTCGTAGACGCAATGGTCTATTCTCAGGAATATTCCGACTACTTCGGCGAAGAAACCGTGCCTTACCTGCGCGGTTTGGGCCAAGAAGCTCAGGAATGCCGCAACTGGGGCCCGCAAATTGATTTGTTCAATTTCAGCGCTCCGTTCCGCAAGGTTCCTCAGTTCATCACCTTGTTCGCAGGCTACACCCAGCCGCTGCCAGACCAGCACGTTTACGGTGTCGGCAATGACCCGTTAGAAATTCAGTTTGGCGCGATTTTCCCGAAAGAAACTCGCAACCCCAAAAACCGTCCAGCTCCCTTCGGCAAGGACACCCGCCGCATCCTGATCCGTCAAGGTGCTGGGATTGAAAACCAATTGAGCAACCCGGAAGCCCGCGGCAAGGCTCCCGGCTCTCTCGGCCCCAAGGTCTTTAAACTAGACCAGTTGCCGGGTGGCTACGTGTCTCCCAAAAAACTGACGGGCCGCGCTGTTGTAGGCGGTGGCTATAGCAGTGCTTCCAGTGTCAAATATACCGAAAGTTCCACCCAAGCGGTGATTCGGGCTGCTTACCTGCAAGTGTTCGGTCGCGACGTGTTCGACGGCCAGCGCCAAAAGGTGGCGGAAATTAAGCTGGAAAACGGCGACATCACGATGCGCGAGTTTATTCGGATGTTGGCGAAGTCGGATGTGTTCCGCAATATGTACTGGAGCAAGCTTTACGTTTGTAAGGCGATCGAGTACATTCACCGCCGACTCCTGGGACGCCCTACCTACGGCCGTCAAGAAATGAACGCTTACTTTGACATTTGTGCCAAGAAGGGTTTCTACGCGCTGGTCGATGGCATCATCGACAGTCTGGAGTACAACGAAGCTTTCGGGGAAGATACAGTGCCCTACGAGCGCTACGTAACTCCCGCAGGTTTGTCGATGCGGACGATGCGATCGGGTTCTGTTGCGGAGCAAAATGTCCAAGCTCAGATTGCCGACACGCCTCGGTTTATCGAACTCGGCACTGCGCTCGATCGGGGCGAACCCGAGTTGCAAACTCGGATTGCTCAAGGTGTCAGCAAGCGGCGCGAACAAACCAAGGTGTTCAAGCTGACTAATACTTCGGACAAAGTAGCTTTGAAAACTTTAATTCAAGCGGCTTACCGTCAAGTTTTTGAACGCGACTTGAATCCCTACGTTGTGAAGAATGAATTCACGGCGCTGGAAAGCAAACTTGGCAACAATGAAATCAATCTGAAGGAGTTCATTGAAGGTTTAGGTTGTTCGTCGCTGTACGTCAAACAGTTCTACGCACCTTATCCAAATACTAAGGTGATTGAGTTGGGCACAAAGCACTTCTTGGGCCGCGCTCCTCGCAATCAGGCGGAGATTCGGACTTACAACCAAATCTTGGCAAGTAAAGGGATTAAGGGCTTTATCAACGCGATGTTGAACAGCGTTGAATATGCTGAGGCTTTTGGTGAGGATACTGTTCCTTACCGCCGCTTTCCGACTCTACCGGCTGCTAATTTCCCGAATACTGAAAGACTGTACAACCAGTTGACTAAGCAGAACGGTGAAATTGTGGTTCCGAGTTTTGAGCCTGTGGCTGCGATCGACAGAAGCTAACAACAAACTGCAAGAAAGTTGATTTTGTAGGTTGACAAAAATCCCTCGCTATGGTAATGCTGTAGCGGGGGATTTTTGGTGATGTTACCCTAATTATGAGTCGGCGATTGAAATCGCTTCTACAACAACAAAGTCCGGATGGTGCGCGGACTAAGATATACATGGATTTGGCATCTTGATAATAAATTATGCGAATGCGCCCCGGTGAGTGAGGACACACTCAACCGAGACGACTTCTCCAAAGTCCGACTATTCGATGGCTACTTCGAGTTTCCACCCTCTCGCATGGATTTAACGCAAGGCGACTATTTCTATGAGGAAAAAGAAGAGGCCTAAACTGACATTCACAAAAATATAACGACAATGATAACAAACAGAAGTGAGGACAAGTCAATAGACCTAAGTTCACAAAGGTTCTATCATGGCACTAAGGCAAATCTGAAGCAGGGAGACCTGATTGAACCAGGCTTTAATTCAAACTACGGTAAGAGGAAGAAGGCATCCTATGTCTATCTAACCGCCACCTTGGATGCTGCTATTTGGGGAGCTGAACTTGCCTTGGGCGAAGAACCAGACAGAATTTATATAGTAGAGCCGACTGGTCCGATTGAAGATGACCCCAATTTGACGGACAAGAAGTTCCCTGGAAACCCAACAAAGTCATACCGTTCTCGGAATCCGCTACGGGTCTGTGGTGAGGTTACAGATTGGCAGGGACACACCCCAGAACAGCTCAAAGCCATGAAGGAGCATCTTGAACGACTTAAGCAACTTGGTATTGAGGCAATCGAGGATTGAGCAAAAATGTGAAAATAAAGTCGCAATTCACTTTTACCCGCGAGGGGATTAAAACTTTATAGACTTATTGAAATTTGCAAAATTCTAACATCCGTTTGATTTTTGGTAACTGTCTTTCCGATTTCCGAAAAGCCAGCCAGATGCGATTGGTAACATCCTGGGCAGGTTTAAGCACAAGTGTCAAGCGATTTTCTTTCACCGGATCGCCACACAATTAGTCGGGAAGAACGCTAAAGCAAAATCCCGATGCAACCGCTTGTCTAATTGCTCTTAAATCGGGTACGATCGGTTTCGGATGAACGTCAAGTCTTGTCCCAAACACCACGCGCCAAAAGCGACGCGCGATCGGCAATTATTCGCTGCAAGCAATCCCCGGTTGGGTTAGAAGCCATTGAGCGAGTGGATTTACATCATCTTGTCTGATGCCTTTAGCAATAGGAATGACAATATTTGGTGGCCCAACGATCCAGAAATTTACCTCAAATAGGCTCAGAAATAGCGAAGCTGTCACCAGGCGCAAACTAGCAATTAAAACCGTTACCAAATAAGGCTTACAGCCATTTTGTCAGATCGCCCCCACTCCAACAAGCTTAAACTCAGTTAACCACGGCAGAGTACAATCAATACTCTACCGCAGCCAATCCGCTGGCTCAAAAAATATATTATTCGTACAGCCTAAATCTAGTTTCCGCCTCGTGACAGATTCGCTATTTCTAGGCCTTTTTATGGGAAAAACAAAAGATTTAAAACAAGTTTATTAACCCTAAAACAGAACCCCTACCAGTGGTTGGTAGGGGTTTAACTTGTATGAACTAGCAAAAGCTTATTGCAGCTTACTAGAAAGTTCTGTCAAATGATTAGGGAGGTAGGATGTAACACAAGTCGCTACAGAATAAATGTCATTCTTATTATAGTCCCAGTCCCAATCTCTCAAACCTCGCCGACACACCAGCCTCTACTGAATTTAGCTCCTCTGACTCAAATTCCAATTGTACTGTAACCCCACCATTTATTGGCAACAGTTCCTCGTCTGACATTTCCTCCAGTCCACAGGTCATTTCTACTTCTGGGTTTTGATTTTTTTGCTGGGCTTGGTTAAAGTTGAGGTTCATTGTTTTTCCTGTGCAGGCTTTGCTCTAAAGCATACCTGTTTCTCCTCATTGCTAACAAGTTAAAAAAGAGCAAATTTTGTCAATATGTCTAAATATAGATTGAAAAAGAAAGAATGATAATTAGCGCAGAAGGCAAGAGGGTAAAAAGGCGGCGCTTTCTGAAGCGACTGTTCAGGCGATCGCCGACTGGCTCGAAGCTAGGGACGGCAATTCCTCTCAAGATGCGTTGGTAGATGGCGCGGCTTCTTGAACCAGAAAGGTATTAGGCGCTCAAACCTTTATCTGATAAGGGTTTGACTGGCTGCTTCGCGCCTCGTGACAGCTTCGCTATTTCTGGGCCAAATAGCAGTAGACATTCTATATCGGATAAAGTAATTTTTTGACTGGCAATTACAATGTCTAGTTTTCCTGCTTTGAGTTGTGGTATTAACTCGGGTTTTAAGCGAAATTGCACGGTTTAAAAAGTGCGATCGTCCTGCGATAGTCGATCGAGAATTCGTTCTGTAAAAAATTCTTCCGGCGTACCGATTCTAAGGGTTTGCGGAGTTTGGGCTGTTGAGTTTTTGTGGGGAAGCGATGCAAGTTTCTCGATCGCACCAGGAATTTGAGTATACAGTATTTGTCCCGCTTCCGTGGGAACCATCCGCCTCGGAGTCCTTTGAAACAAGGGATTTCCCAAAGCTGACTCTAGGGCTGCGACCTGTTGGCTAACAGCCGGTGGCGTGAGTTGGAGGACTCGGGTGGCACCGATACAATTCCCTGGCGGTAAACCTCAATAAAGCTAAAGCTGCGATACCGTGGAAAGTTAATCATATAGCAGAACGAAGAAGGAAGAAGGAATAAGGGAAAGCAATTCCCCGCAATGGTTTCAGGAATAAAGAACGCGGTAATAACCTTGGCGGTTGCTATAAAGAGATTTATATTTACCCGAAAGTTTGATAATTTGTATTCTAGATAAATTCGGTCTAGGATGAAAATAACAGCCACAAAGACATCCGCAAAAGGAATAGATTATGACTAGCCAAAAAGTTCTGATTGTTTTAACCAGCCACGATACACTGGGCGACACTGGTAAAGAAACGGGTTTTTATCTCCCAGAGGTGACTCATCCATTGGACGCATTTACTCAGGCGGGATTAGCGGTAGATTTTGTCAGTCCAAAGGGCGGCAAAGCTCCAATGGTTGGAGTTGATTTAGAAGACCCGCTAAATAAGGCTTTTTTAGACGATTCCGAGCAGGTTTTTCGAGTTGAAAATACGCTCAATCCAGCACAAATTGATTCTGCCGAATACAGCGCTATTTTCTACGCTGGCGGACACGGGACGATGTGGGATTTTCCCGATCATCAAGAACTCGCTGAGATTGCTGCTGCCATTTACGAAGCAGGCGGCATTGTGGGTGCTGTCTGTCACGGGCCGGCCGCGTTAGTCAATCTTAAATTGTCTGATGGCGAATATTTGGTTGCTAACAAGACTGTGGCTGCTTTTACTAATGAAGAGGAAGCGGCTGTGGGAGTGACTGAAATAGTGCCGTTTTTGCTGGAGTCGAAATTAATTGAACGAGGCGCTAATTTTACGAAAGTTCCTAATTTTCAGCCTCATGTTGTCGTCAGCGACAGGCTCGTCACAGGCCAAAACCCCGCTTCCGCAGGAGGTGTCGGTCACAAAATGGTAGAATTGATCGAAAATAAGTAGATCCCAAAAAATATCACACAGAGAAACCCAGTTTCTTAAAAACTTTCGCGCCTCAGTCAAAATGCTCTAGGAAAGTAGGTTGGTTTGAGGCATTCGTAGCCAACCTATTCTGAAAATGGCGAAGGTATTATTTAAAAAATCTGGTTTCGGGATACCTAATTACTACCTGTTTTTTTTTGTTCGGTTAACCGTACTAAAATCGCCCCTTTAATCCGAGAACATTACTGCTAAATTTTCGTCTGCGATGTCGATAAATTCGCGCTCGCTGTACGAATATAAATTACTTTGTTATGGGGTATTAGTGAATTGGATTTATTCCCAGGAGGCAAAATTAAGTATAATTTTGGAGTGCTAGTTTAGGGAGGCATCAAGATATTGAACGCCCATAAAACATCAGAATAAGTTGGGAATGTGTGCTGATTATTACCATATTGAAACGAATAAGCTATTAGGGCATAATGTAGTTTTGAGCGAACAGGGTATGGAACTAAATTTACAGAAATTTTATAAAGCTTGCAATCCCAGCTACACGCTAGCAGTAGCAAATCCAGAAGACAGACAATACTATATCGATTTTTCTTCAGTGCGGGGCGGCACAATTGTAGAACAATTGGAGCGCACCATCAGCCGCCTGTCCCCCGATGCACCTACCTGTCAATTATTCACCGGTCACATCGGCTCTGGTAAATCAACAGAATTGCTGCGGCTGCAAGCTCAATTGCAGCAACAAGGATTTCATGTTGTTTACTTTGAGTCGAGTAAAGACTTAGACATGGCAGATGTAGATATCACTGACATTTTGTTGAGCGTTGCTCGTCAGGTGAGCGAAAGCATCGAGAAAATGAAAATCAAGCTGCAACCGACGGGTTTTAAAGCTTTGCTCAAAGGGGTTGCTGATGTTTTTCAAACTCAAATAGACTTGAGGGCTGAAGCTAATGTTCCTGGTTTTGGGGAAATAAATGCTAGCACGGAGGGAGAATTTTCTCTGGCGTTGGGAATTGGCAAAATTACTGCTAAAGCCAAAGATGCTCCGAATCTGCGATCGGAGTTGAGGCAATATTTAGAGCCGCGAACTAACGTAATTTTAGATGCGCTTAATAAGGAGTTGCTAGAACCGGCTAACCAAGAACTGAAACGCCAGGGAAAACAGGGACTTGTGGTAATTATCGACAATCTCGATCGCATACACCTGTGCGCGAAACCGACGGGGCGGCTGCAGCCGGAATACTTGTTTGTCGATCGCGGCGAACAGTTGGCAAGACTAAATTGCCACGTCGTGTATACAATTCCTTTGGTGCTGATTTTCTCTAACGATTTGGGCCAGTTGACCAATCGGTTTGGGGTCGATCCGAAGGTTTTGCCAATGGTTCCGGTGCAGTTGAGCGACGGTTCTGAGTGCTCTGAGGGTGTGGAATTGCTGCGGCAGATGGTTCTGGCGCGGGCTTTTCCGACGGTGCAACCTTCGCAGCGCTATGCTTTGCTTGGCAAAGTTTTCGACTCTGCGGAAACTCTCGATCGCCTGTGTCGGGTCAGCGGCGGTCATGTCCGCAATTTGCTGCAACTGCTGTATAGCTGTTTGCAGAAACAAGACCCTCCTCTGTCGCTGGAAACTTTGGAAAATGTGATTGTGCAGCGCCGCCACCAGCTTACTTTGGCGATCGAACCGGATGAGTGGAAATTGCTGCGGCAAGTATCAGCTAGCAAAACTGTAAGTGGGGAAACTAAATACCAAATCTTGCTGCGCAGTCTCTGGGTGTTTGAATACCGTTACGGCGAGGATTATTGGTTTGATGTCAATCCGATTTTGGCAGACGCCAAGGAGTTTCGGGAAACAGAAGATGCGGCATAACAGCTTTGAGTTTTACAATATCCACGGCGCAGCATCTACCGCAATCGAACCACCAAAATCAAATTCGTTATTAGATTACTATGATTAAAGGCACTACTAAACTGTTGGGAGTAATTGGTCATCCCGTCGAACATTCTCTGTCGCCGGCGATGCACAATGCTGCTATTTCCCACTTGGGAGTCGATTTTGTTTACCTGCCGTTTCCAGTAAAACCAGAGGATTTAAAGGTTGCTCTTGCAGGATTTGCGGCGATCGGCGTTCGGGGATTTAGCATCACGATTCCTCACAAACAAGCAATCTTACCGCTGCTTTCGGAAGTTTCCCCGATCGCCCGAGCGATCGGCGCAGTCAATACCGTATACCTGACTGATAAAGGTTGGTGCGGCACAAATACTGACGTTGAAGGCTTTCTCGCGCCGCTGCAAACCCCCCCAACCCCCCCTTACCAAGGGGGGGCTAAAGACTCAATTTCTGCCTTAGAAAGGGGCAATACGGCTGTTGAATCCTGTCCCCCCCCTTACCAAGGGGGGGCTAAAGACTCAATTTCTGCTTTAGAAAGGGGCAATACGGCTGTTGAATCCTGTCCCCCCCCTTACCAAGGGGGGGCTAGGGGGGGTTCCGATTGGAGTCAGAAAGTAGCGGTAATTTTGGGGAATGGCGGGGCGGCGAGGGCTGTTGTGGCTGGATGCGCTCAATTGGGATGTGCAGAGATTCACGTTGTCGGTCGCAGCGAACAAAATTTAGCGGAATTTCAGCAGAGTTGGGTCAATTCTCCGATGCCCGTGCAGAATTTGCAGGTGCATACTTGGGATAATTTGTCAATGTTAATCTCGCAGGCAGATTTGCTGGTGAACACGACGCCTGTGGGGATGTATCCGCAGGGGGAAAAGTCGCCGGTTGCGGCTGGTGCGATCGATCGAATTTCAGCAGGTGCGATCGTCTACGATTTAATTTACACCCCTAAT
The DNA here is from genome assembly GCF_036702515.1 of Microcoleus sp. BROC3. Taxonomy (NCBI): domain Bacteria; kingdom Bacillati; phylum Cyanobacteriota; class Cyanophyceae; order Oscillatoriales; family Microcoleaceae; genus Microcoleus; species Microcoleus sp. BROC3. The sequence goes on along the minus strand of NZ_JAUBTQ010000009.1, from coordinate 7,962 downwards.
CCTACCCAGTTTCTCAAAGATGCGCAGCTTCGCGGGGCGCGAGCTATTGACGGACTCGAAATGCTAGTTCAACAAGGAGCAGCCGCCTTAAAAATTTGGCTGGATCGAGAATCTGTCCCAGTTGATGTGATGCGCCAAGCCTTGCGACAGCATTTAGGCCTCGACTAATGCCATTTCTGGAAACAGTAGCTGTAGTTTTCAGAATTCGTATCAGTAGGATTTTGAGCCTGAATTCGCGCTAAGCTGAGAATTAAAATATACTTGCCCCGCAATTTATGAAATTTCGAGCTATCAGCCTTTTTTTTGCTACTTGCCTGATCGGAATTTTTAGTTTGGTATTCACTCCACCTGCTTGGGCTCTGACGCAGATTAAACTTTCCGACCTTTCTTATCGCGAATGTCCGGCAGAAATGGGAGAAGGAACAGTCACTAGCGGCAGTTCTATGGAAGCTACCTGTTTTTTGATTACTGGGAAAGCTGAAAATAGCACCGGCAAACCAGTTGTAAATGCCGATATTTTCGGTCGCATTTATGATGCCGACGACAATCCGGTGATGCAAAACCGGACTCGCTTGGGTTCTATAGAAGAAGTTCCTCCCGGAGTTAGCGATTTTCAGCTCAGAATTTCCGTGGCAGCCAATCAGAGAACACCTTTGAAGCTCAAGCAATTTAAAGCTACAGGTTTTACTGGCGTGGTTCGCCGCTAACAAAACTCTTGGAGATTTTAGATGGCTGATTTGAGATTTTGGGTTAGCTGCCCGTGAAACCGCGATACTGTTTTCGATTGTAGATTGTAGATTTTAGATTGTTGAGTGGCTGGCAATTTCTCATTTCTAATGTACGATGAACTCCCCAGCTTTTCAACCGGGGAGTTCATGACAAAATCTCAAATCTAAAATTTAGTTGCCGGCAGCTAGGTCTGCCCAACAATTTAGGCTAGATGCTTAAAAACTTAAGCTTTTCCAACTAGAATGCTGTTTGCAAGCTGGTCAAAAGACCGATCAAGAATTCCGAGCCGAACTGAAGTACAAAAAACGCAATCAGCGGCGAAAAGTCAATCCCTCCTAGGGGGGGGATAATCGATCGGAATAGATTGAGGTAAGGGTCTGTTAACTGACTCAAAATCGAAAACGGCGGGTCGTACCAATTAATGTTAGGGAACCAGCTTAACAGCACCCTAACAATCATTAGGACTACATAGATTTGCAGAAATGTCGCTAGCGTGGTTGCCAAAAGGCCTATTGAATAACTCATATATTCTGGTTGAAGTTTGAGTAAAGTTTACAGACACTTTAACTTAAAGTTTAGCATAGGTGGGGGAGAGGGGAAGCATGAGGCTCTTTACGGGCGCGCTAGAAGAGCGACGGCCACAATAAAACTCTCTCTTGGCTTCACAGGCCAGAAAGGCCCGTTAAGCGAGAATGGTGCTCGGGGCGTGAGTAGCCCGCATCGAGCTGCCCGACTAATCTCAAATCTAAAATTGAGTTAGGAGTCTTGGGCGATCGAACCCGAGCCGCCCGGCGCCTGCGCGTTGCCGTTTACGTCGCCGAGTTGCAGCCGCACGTCATCTATTGCCTGATTTAGCTGAGCAATTTTATCTTCTAAACTCAGCCTTGCTACTTCCATGCTGTCGGCTTCGAGTTGAGTGGCTTTCCTCTGGCGGATCTTTCTTGTCTTTGGTTCTGAAGGTTCACTCAGCAAAGCTTCAGCAGCGCGCCGCGACAGCACCGTCCCCAAAACTGCACCCACCAAGCCGCCGACAGCAGCTCCGGCAATAAATCCCCCTGTAAAACCCTCTCGATTGCTCATGGCTCAACTCAACTGCGCGATATTTCTTTGATTTGTTTATTTTGACACTATTGGCTGGAGAAACCGGCAGACGATCGTTCGATTTTAGATTTTAGACTTTTGATTAAAGAATTGAGATGGCGATCGGGAAAATTAGCCGGAGGGACAAAAGCCCAAAGGCGCATCAAGTCGCTTAGTTTTCAGGTAAGGCGAGGATTCCGACTTCAGAGTTAAAGCGGATCATTTCCAAAGATCGATCGCCATAAAGATCTTCAATGTGTTCCAAGCAGCACTCGATGGCGAAATCGTTCAATTCAGTCGGCTCAATGCCGTACATATCCTGAAACACTTCTGAGTCTACCCGACAAAAGCGCGGTCGATCGGCATAAATTCCGCATTCTCGCGTCTCTCTGTCAAAATTTATACACCAACCGTCCTCTCCGACTAAGCTCAAGTAGAGCGCTAATTCCTCTGTGGATAAATACTCGTCTAAGTCAGGGCGCTCTGTTGGGTCGAGGTAACAACAAGCACCGCACTGCTTTACGCAACGCCAAGTAGCCATAGTTTGATTTTAGATTTGAGATTTGAGATTTTAGACTCGGAGCATAATGTGGAAAATGCCAAACTTCTTGAGATTGGGGATCTTCAAGTATATCAATTGCCAGCGCCCCAGGCCCAGAACCCGAAGGGGCGGTGCGATTTGAGATTTGAGATTTGAGATTGGGGGCACTTTCAAAGGAAGGGGCATCAAGTCCCCTATTTCATGTGGCTAAGAGGTTGCTCGTAGTTTACATTTTGTTGAATTTTGTAAAGTTCCTTAAAAAATAGGGACGATAGCCCGGTAAAATCAGAAGCGGATTTTCTAATTCAACAATCTAGACTTAATCACTACAGTCAGGAGGACACATGGACTTTATAACCGATCTTTTCAGCGGGCTCGGCGGTGTAAACTACCAACTCATTGTTCAGGTAGCTTTACTCGCAGCAGTCGTGCTTTCGGGCCCGATTGTGATTTTTCTGTTGGCAGCTAGAGGCGGCGACCTGTAATTATAACACGCTCCTGGGCGATCGAGAGTTGGGAGTTTTGAGTTTTAAATTATTCAAAATTCACAACGCTCGATCGCCAATTTTCTCGCTTTGCACGAGCTTCGTTATCAAATACTGAGTTATAGCGGTTCGATCGCGTGGTGAGGTATGCCCTATTTGGCCGATGCCCGATGCCCGATAGTACCTCATGTTACTGAGAAAGGCTAGATCGAATACCGAGTTATCAAATACCGAGGGCGTGTTTAGCAGTTTGAATCAAATTCTCAAAAAAAGGTAGAGATACATCGACTTCTCTAGCATCTTTGCGGGAGTTGCCCAACAAACCGATACTTTGTCCGGGTGCAACAGCTAGAACTTGCCCTTGAGAGTTGCGAATTCTCAATTCCTCGCTCGCTCCGGCTGGAGACAGACTGCAAGAATAAGTGCGATCGCAGTAATCAAACTCAACTTTTCCAAACATCGGCGGTCTAGAACTAGCAGCACCTGCCGGCAGCCGGACACCCAACAATTCTAACTCCACCGATGTCTTGCCATTAAAACTATTTTCCCGCAATCGGTAAGCAATATCAACCCGCCGAGGCAAAGGAAAATATTCCCCCCAACGCCAAGCAATCGCCTTCACACTAGCCGATACTTTTCCATCTTGAGTTGCCGTTAGTTTAACGTGACCTCCTTTACCCACAATTTTCTGTTCAGTTATGCAAACATTAGGCGTCCAAAATACAGGAGCCTTATTTTCAATTCCGCAAGGTTCCAAAGCATCAATTTGTCGGTAAAGGTCGAGATTAATCTCAGCCAAATCCGCTCGCACATCTACTGAAACCAGGGGTTTTAGGTGTTCCGGCTGCAAACATTGATTAGCAAAAATTGACAGTTGATTGCGGAATTGTTCGAGATTCTGGGCCGGCATAGAAAAACCGCCAGCCGCTTTGTGTCCGCCAAATTTAGTTAATAAATCCGCGCAAAAATTCAGCCCTTCAAATACATTAAACTCAGGAATTCCCCTCGCCGAACCCCGCACAATTTTAGACTTATTAGCCTTCTTAAACTCGTTCTCCGACTCCGCCTCATCCTCAAAAGTACCAATAAAAACGGGTACGCCGTAGCGTTCCACCAACCGAGAAGCTACAATCCCGATCACCCCGTGGTGCCAACCGGGCTGCACGACAACTAAAACTCGTTCTTGCTGCAAGTCGAGATCGCTTTTCTCGTACCAAGCGATGGCTTCCTGCTCAATTTCCTGGCACAACTCCTGCCTGCGCTGATTGATTTGTTCGCACTGCATCGCGTTTTTGAGAGCCAATTCGCGATCGTCCGTCGTCAGCAACTCTATCACAATTTGAGGGTCAGCCAGCCGCCCCACAGCATTAATCCGGGGTCCGAGCCTAAAACCAATATCTTCAGGCTTTAAGGAATTGTTAGTTTTATTTTGCGAGTTAAGAATTGAGGGACTTTCCGCACTTGTCGGCTGGACTCCTGCCACCTGAATCAAAGCCTGAACACCCGCCAATTGCGAGCGAGGCAACAGCCGCAAACCCCGCTTCACCCAGCGGCGGTTAACTCCAGTCAAAGGCGCTAAATCCGCAATAGTTCCTAAAGTAAATAACTCCAGCAGCGGATTCACCAACCCGCCCAGTTTCTGCATATCGATCGCCAAAGTAATCGCCAAAACATAAGCAACGCCTACGCCAGCCAAACCGCGATAAGGCGAAGATTCTGCAATTAATTTCGGGTTGAGAATAGCATCAGCCGGCGGCAGTTTGGGCGGCAAATCGTGGTGGTCTGTAATAATAACTTTGACACCGAGTTCTCGCGCTCTGGCAACCGGGCCGTAGGCTGCAATTCCGTTGTCAACCGTGAGAATGAGAGCGACACCTTCCGAGTGAAATTCTTCTACAATGCGATCGTTAATCCCATAACCTTCTCGCATCCGGCTCGGAATAGCATAATCCACATTCGCGCCCAGAGCCCTGAGAGCTCGCAGCAACAAAGCCGTGCTCGTCATCCCGTCAGCATCGTAGTCGCCGCAAATCGCAATTTTTCGCCCTCCCGAAATCGCCTCCCGCAACAGTTTGACACTCGCAGCCAAATCGGGAAACTCATCCTTTGGCGCAGGCAAAACCAGAGATTCCGGTTCGATAAACCCTTGCACTTCTTTCAGAGAGTCGATGCCCCGGTTAATCAGTACCTGTGCCAGCAAGGGCGACAAACCGATTTCAGCGGCAAACTGTTCGGCTTGCTGTGGTTGAGGCGAATAAATTTGCCACCGTTGGTTTGGCAATCGGTGAAAATGCGGGGGCACAGATGTCGGTAGCTCTTGCACGGAAGCTGAGGTTTAAAGATACATGATTAATCTTACCGAATTAAGTCCCTCCGTCAATCAATTTTAGATTTTAGGTTTTAGGTTTTAGATTTTATATTGAGCGTAAAGATTAGTTTTTTGAGTAAAATCCAAAGGTTGGTTGTAGGAAAGCTTTTTTCGGAAGATATCACCGCACCCAAATAGGGATACAAGCCCCCGACACCAGTCGTGGAGACCAAAAAATTTTAGACTTTAGTTCAAACCTCCCAGATTTATCTGTGGAGTCAATCTAAAATCTCGAATCTCCAATCGACTCGCGGGAGCAGCAGAACTAAGTGTAGCAGGCATTTGCGCTGCCCGCCCTAGGGCGCAGACTACTAATTTAATGAGGAAACTTGCATGAGTCGCGATCGACCGCCTTGGTTTAAAAGTGCATTACAGGTTCGGGTGTCTGTGATTCCGTCAATTTTGCCCCGCGTTTTGCTGTGCGGTGGCTTTGGAGTTTTTATTTCCCTGCTGCACTTTTTTAAGTGGCCGGTTTCCTTGCCCACTTTGTCGAGTATTGTACCGAGTATTGTCCTGGGTTTACTGTTAGTTTTTCGGACAAATACAGCCTACGATAGATTTTGGGAAGGTCGAAAATTTTGGGGCATGTTAATCAACAACGTCCGCAATTTGGCGCGCCGAATCTGGGTAGCAATTGAGGAAAAAGACCCGGAGGATATCGAACTCAAAAAGTCAGCCCTGCGCCTGTTACCTGCCTTTGCAGTGGCAATGAAACTGCACTTGCGACAAGAAGCAGTAAACCCAGAATTGGAGCCGTTAATGTCCCCAGCGCAGTACCAAAAGCTCAAATCAATGAACAATCCGCCGCTAGAAATTGCCTTTTGGATTGAGGATTACTTGCAGGAGCAGTACGAGCGCAATTGCCTCGATGTCTATCAGTTAATTGGTATGAAGGACTTGATCAACTCTATGATTGATGTATTAGGCGGCTGCGAGCGGATTTTGAAGACGCCTATCCCTTTGGCTTACGCGATTCACCTGAAACAACTATTGTTGCTTTACTGTTTGGCATTGCCCTTTCAAATGGTGAACGATTTGGCTTGGGGAACCGGCCCAGTTGTAGCTTTAATTAGTTTTACTTTGTTCGGCATCGAAGAAATCGGCATTGAAATAGAAAATCCCTTCCAGCACGATACGAATGATTTGCCTTTGGACAGCATTTGTGCTACCATGCAGCGCAATATCGGCGATTTAATTACTTTATCTCCTAGCATTCACGCGCGCGTGAAACATAAGTAGAGTCATACCATTTTCGATTTTAGATTTTCGATTTTAGATTTGTATCGAAAATCTAAAATGGTATAACCTACTGGTTAAATTTTAACAATCAACATTAACCCAGCCAATCTATTTTAGATTTTCGATTTTAGATTTTAGATTGGTATCGAAAACAGAAAATGGTATAACCTACTGGTTAATTTTTAACAATAAACCGCATTAACCCAGCCAATACTAACAATAAAGGCGTCAGCCAATCTCCCCACCGCACGTACAAAGTCCGAGTTTGCCGCCGATAAATAGTAGCATCTCGGACTTCATAGGTATTAATTCCCGACTTCCAAACCGTCTCGCCGCGAGGATTTACAAAAGCAGAGTAACCCGTATTAGTTGCGATAGCTGCCCATCTATCCGTCTCTATTGCCCGCATCACATCTAAAGCGTGATGTTGAGCCAACATTGGCGGTTTGTAATGGGCATTGTTGGAAGCGGCGATCATAAATTCGCCTCCATTCGCCGCCTGATATCGGAAGATTTCAGCAAAGGCAGAATCGTAACAAATTCCGACAATTGCGCGGCCAAACGGCGTATCAAACAATTGTTTAGAATTACCCGGTACTAAATGAGCATCTAAGGGAGAAAGGCGATTAATAATCCCCCCTAAGATTTCATAAAAAGGGATATATTCCCCTAAAGGCACTAGCTTGAGTTTATCGTAGCGGCCGACAATTTCTCCAGTGCGATCGATCGCCAATAAGCTGTTAGTGATACTATTCTCTTGCTGTCCGAATCCTCCAACCCAAGCCACAACGCCGCGTTCGAGAATAGCTTGGTAAAAAGAAAGAGTAGAACGCTGATACTCGTTTGTCCAGATAAAAGGCAAAGCCGTCTCGGGAATTAACACAGCATCGACTTTCCTGTCTGCTAACTGTTTGTATCCAGTGGTGTAACCTTCCAAAGCGCGCCCCCAACCCGCTGAGTCAAACTTAATCTCGTTAGGAATATTGCCTTGAATAATGCCAATTTTTAATGATGTTCCTGCCTCTTGAATTAAAGGCCGATTGTACAAACTCCAGCCTGCAATATGCAAAACTAAAAATAAACCCGCAGGCCAAATATAAGCAACCCACTTCTTCCCTCGGACTTCTCCCTTCTTACCTCGGACTCTCTCCTGCTTCCATCCATCCGTTACATCCGTTACATCCGTTACACAATCCGTTGCCGAACTTCCTTCTTCCTTCTTCCTTTTTCCTTCAATAAAAGCTTCGGCGATTAAGCCATTTACTGCTACAATAGCGGCTGTTACTGCGCTGGGTCCGGAGAGTTGACCGAGGTGCAATATTGCTAAATTGTGCGGGCTTTGCGTGTAAGATAGTGATGTCCACCACAGCGAACCTGTACTCCAAATACTTTCTAAGGCACACCACAAAGCTGTGCCAATTAAAACGCGAGTTAATGCTGAAAATTGAGTTTTACCCCCCCCAGCCCCCCCTTGTAAAGGGGGGGAGTTAAGATGAGAGCTACCCCCCCCAGCCCCCCCT